>JASHOY010000311.1 GCA_030038435.1 Acidobacteriaceae bacterium
CGCGGCGCCACCGAGCTGGTAACGGAGGTCTCGAGCCATGCGCTGGATCAGCGGCGCGCGGCGGGGATTCCGTTTGATGTAAGCGTGTTCACTAATCTCACCCGGGACCACCTGGATTATCACCGCACCATGGATGACTATTTTGCGGCCAAGCGGCTGCTGTTTGACGGGACGGTCTATCCTGCGCCGCGTGTCGCTGTGCTGAATGCGCACGACGCACGCACTGCGCAGCTGGCTGAAGCCGCCAGTCGCGCCGGCGCGGAAATTCGCACCTACGGCATTGGCGCGGGAGATTGGCGGGTAACCCGCCACAAGCTCACGCCCGGCGGCGCGAGCATCCAACTGGAAACACCCGCGGGCGCGGCGGAGGTGGTTTCCCATCTCGCCGGGGAAGTGAACATACTGAACCTGCTGGGTGCGCTGGCCGCAGCCCACGCGCGTGGAGTCGGGTTCGAAGTTCTGGCCGCGGCGGTTCCTGGGCTCAAGCCCGTGCCCGGACGCTTCCAGCCCGTGGACGCCGGACAGCCGTTTACGGTGATCGTGGATTATGCGCACACCGACGACGCTCTGCGCAACCTGACGGCGCTGGCGCGGCAGATGGCGGCACACTCCGGCGGGCGAGTGATTACCCTCTTTGGGTGCGGAGGCGATCGCGACCGCACTAAGCGGCCAAAGATGGGCCTGGCGGCGGGTGAGGGCAGCGATTTCGTGGTGGCCACCAGCGATAATCCACGATCGGAAGATCCACTGGCGATTCTTTCGGAAGTGGAGCCGGGGTTGAAAGCTGCGGGAACCCGCTACACCATTGAACCTGACCGCGCCATGGCCATTGCCGTGGCTTTGGCCAACGCTGCTGCGGGCGATGTGGTCCTGATTGCCGGCAAGGGCCATGAGAAGGAACAGATTCTGGCCTCCGGGCCGGTTCCCTTCGACGACGTGGAGATTGCGCTTTCCACACTTGCTCAATTGGGATATCGTGAGTTGCGATGAACCTCACGCTGGCAGAGGCGGCCATTGGTGCAGGCGCGGTGCTCGAGGCGCCGGCCTCGTATGCCAATCCCGGGGCGATCGTGGCGCGCGGGTACTCCATCGATTCTCGCACCGTGGCTCCGGGCGAGCTGTTCTTTGCGGTGCGGGGAGCGCGCTTCGACGGCCATGACTTTGTGGCGGCGGCGCTGTTGCGAGGGGCGGTTGCAGCGGTGGTCTCCAAAGCGCGAGTTGCTTCGCTGCCCGACGCGGCTCTGGCGCTGCCACTGCTGGTGGCGGAGGATTCGCTGGAGGCGTTGCAGTCACTGGGCGCGCACGTGCGAAGACAGTGGGGACGGCGGCTGGTGGCGATTACCGGTTCGGCGGGAAAGACCACCACCAAGGAGGCCGTAGCCGCGGCGCTGAGCGCGAAATTCAATGTGCTGAAGTCGCAGGGAAATCTGAATAACGCCTACGGTCTGCCACTGCAGTTGCTGCGGCTGGAAAAGGAACACGAATACGCCGTGGTAGAGATGGGCATGAACCATCTGGGCGAAATTGCCGCTCTGGCGCGCATGGCCGCACCCGACTGGGGGGTGGTGACCAATGTGGGCGCAGCGCATATCGAGAATTTTGCCGAGGGGCAGGCGGGGATTGCGCGGGCGAAATTCGAGCTGGTGGCGGCGCTGCCCTCCAGTGGCGTGGCGTTTCTCAACTGCGACGATGCCTACGTCTCGCAGTTCGGGCGGAACTTTCTGGGGCGCGCGGTTTATTTTGGAACGGGGCCGTGCGCCGATCCGCAAATTGTGAGCGCGGTTGAAGACGCGGACGGGCTTCACGTAAGTTTCCGCGCCGGCGAACGCACGGGCAATTTCACGCTGCATCTGCTGGGCGCGCATAATGCAATGAACGCGGCGGCGGCGCTGGCGGTGGCAATGGAAGCGGGAGTGGATGCTGATGCCGCGGTCAGCGCGCTGAGCACGCTGACCGCCGGAGACAAGCGCGGTCAGGTGTTCGAGATTGCGGGTGCGACGATTCTCAACGACAGCTATAACTCCAACCCCGAAGCGCTGCGGTCGATGATCCGGACGTTGGAGACTCGGCTCGGACGACGCCGGATTCTGGTGGCGGGGGAAATGCTGGAGCTGGGCGCGCAAGGGCCGGCGCTGCACACCGAGTGCGGACACGCGGCCGCGGAAGCGGGTTTGGATTTTGTGGTCGCGGTGCAGGGAAATGCGGCGCACTTGGCTGCCGCGGCCTGCGCGGGAGGTGTTCCCGCGCTTTTCCTGCCCGATGCAGACGCGGCCGGCCAGTGGCTGCGGCAGAATCTGCGCGAGGGCGATGTAGTGCTGGTGAAAGGCTCGCGCGGAGTGCATCTGGAGCGCGCCATTGAAGCACTGCAGGCCCAATCCACATCCCCGGAGATTTCGTGAACCTTCGCCGCCGTTTTGCTGTTATTGCAGTGTTTTCTTTCCTGGCTGTTGCGGCCCCGCTGTTCGCGCTCGGCAGTTCCGCGTGGACAACGCCGTTTTCGCCATTCCGCATTGCGGGCAATCTTTATTACGTGGGCAGCAAGGACCTGGCATCCTACCTGATCGTCACGCCCAGGGGGCTGATTTTGATCAATGCCAATCTGCCTTCTTCGCCGCCGCTGATTGAGAAGAGTATCCGGGCGCTCGGTTTTCACGTCCGCGACATCAAGATACTGCTCATCAGCCATGCGCACTATGACCATTGCGGCGGGGCGGCTGAGATCCTGAAGCTGACCGGGGCAAAGTATGAAGTGATGGCGCCGGATGTGCCGGTGGTGGAATCGGGTGGCCGCGACGATTTTCAGTACGCCACGGACAACCCGATGCACTTTGCGCCGGCGCATGTGGACCGCGTGCTTCACGATGGCGACACCGTCAGCCTCGGCGGCACGGTGCTGACTGCGCATTTGACCGCTGGACACACCAAGGGAACGACTACATGGACCCTGGAGGAGCCGTTGGACGGGCGCAGGATGCATGTAGTGATCGTGGGCAGCCCTAATGTGAATCCCGGATACAGGCTAGTGGGCAACAGGGCTTATCCCCGGATTGCTTCCGACTACGAGCACGAGTTTGAGGTGCTCAGGAGCCTGCCCTGCGATATCTTCCTGGGCGCACATGGCGGTTATTTCAGGATGGTAGCCAAATATGCACGCTGGAAGGCGGGCGACAAGGACGCTTTCGTCGATCCGCTGGGATACAGGGCGTACGTTACTGACCGGGAACAGGCATTCGAGGCCGAATTGCACCGGCAGGAAAGTCGGACGCGCTAAAACGACCCTGTGCAAGCAAGCTGCCATTTCCGGTGAATTTCCAGGAGCTTTTTATGACGAGCGAGACAGGCAACAATGGCGCACCGGTATAGATACGCAGCAAGACGGCTATAAGGAATCCGTGAGCCGCAAGATTGTGCAGATTTGGAGCGAGTCCGGCAAATTGGAGTACAAACATCCAAAAGTGACCTGCGTCACAAACGGCGGTGATTAGCTGATGCGATGCTATGCGGGTGAGGCTTCCGCTCGCGGCGAGCAAGTACCAGAAGGTTGAGCCGCTCTCGACTTGGATCGCAAGGGTCACAGTGCTGAAGAATTGCAACAGGGGCCATTTTCATGGATCACATCCGGCAGGTGCATATTTTCGATTTTGCCCCTGAAAGGCTTATGCAACTCGATCCCACAGCTTTTGTTGCCGATCCCGAGCTGGTTAAGGCGCTGTCTTTGCGGGCCACGCCGATTGCCTGCGCAACCGATCGCGTCCTCTTTCGCCAGGGCGATGAGCCGGTCGGACTTTACATTCTGCAGAGCGGGCAGGCGATGCTCACCATGACCGCGGCCACTGGCGAGTTGATTCTCGCCTTTGACACGTATTCGGGATCGCTACTGGGCCTGCCCGGCGTGGTCTCCGGACAGTCGTTTACTCTGACCGCAGTGGCCCGCGCCGGCGCCCAAGTCAGTTTCATTTCGCTCGACCAGTTCAAGGCTTTCATGCAAAGTTTTCCTCTACACGCTTTCAAGATTCTGCAGGTGCTGGCCGCCGAGGTGAGCGCCGCGCGTCGCGCCATCTCCGCATAAAGAAACCGCTGGTGTCTGAAGCAGCAACGCTCTTTGCTGAGGGCCGCCGCCTCACCTGCTACACTCGGTTTCGTCATGCTCTTCGCAAGCGGTTTTGTGGCGGCTGGAGCGTATCTGCTGGGCTCGATACCCACCGGATATCTGCTGGTGCGCTTCTTTCGTAAACAGGACATCCGTACCGTGGGCAGCGGAAACATCGGGGCGACAAACGTCATGCGCTCCAGCGGTAAAGGCCTGGGCGCGGCTACATTTCTTCTCGATGTTGTGAAAGGCGCCGCGGCCGTCTGCATGGGCGCGCTGGCATTTCGCTATCTATCCATTGCTTCGTTGCCTCGCGACGTGGAGGCGCTGGCGGCCCTGTTTGCCGTGGCCGGGCACATGTTTCCGCTGTGGCTGGGCTTTCGCGGCGGCAAGGGCGTGGCCACCGGTTTCGGCGTCTTCCTGGTGCTTGCTCCGTGGGCGGCGCTGGCGGCGTTTGGCTTGTTTGCCGTGGTACTGGCGATCAGCCGTTTTGTTTCTCTTTCGTCGATCTTTGCGGCGGCGAGTTTCCCCGTCTTTGCCTGGTTTATGGTCTCGGGTTACAGGCCCCCGTTTTTCATAGCCGTGCAGTTTGTGGTGGCCTTGCTCATCGTTGTGAAGCATCACCAGAACATTCGGCGGCTGCTTGCGGGCACGGAAGCGCGTTTCGGCGGGGGGAGGTCTGCGTGAGCCGCATCCTTGTTCTCGGCAACGGCGCCTGGGGAACGGCGATCGCGCTGTCACTGGACCGACGTGGCGGCCACCGCGTCGCGCTCTGGTCGCACAGCCAGGAAGAAGCAGACACGATTGCAGCGGCCCGGGAAAATGTGCTCTTCCTGCCGGGATTTCCGCTGCCGTCCTCGATTGAAATTACCGCCGGGGAAGCAGCCGTGGCCGATGCCGAGATCATCGTCTCGGTCATTCCATCGGCCTTTCTGCGCGCGACGCTGGCGCGGGTGGTGACGCGCATGCATCAGGGGCAAATCGTGGTGAGCGCCACCAAAGGCGTGGAAGATCACACCTTCCTGCGCATGACCGAAGTGATTTCATCGGTTCTGGAACTGGCGGGACTGAAACTGCCGGTCGGCGCGTTTTCGGGGCCGAGCTTTGCCCGAGAAGTGGCCGAGGGCCAGCCGACGGCGTTGACCGTGGCTTTCCGCGATGCGGCGATTGCGGCGCGGGTTCGCCATGAGTTCTCGTCCGAGACCCTGCGGCTGTATACATCAACAGATGTGATTGGCGTGGAGCTTGGTGGGGCGCTTAAGAACGTGATTGCCATTGCCGCCGGAGTGGTGGCCGGCGCGGGGCTGGGCTACAACCCGGCGGCGGCGCTGATGACGCGCGGAATTGCGGAAATTTCGCGCCTGGCCGCGGCCTGCGGAGCGCGGCGGGATACCCTGGCGGGGCTTTCAGGTGTGGGGGACCTGGTGCTGACCTGCACCGGTTCGCTCAGCCGCAACCGCACCGTGGGTGAGGCTCTGGGACAGGGACGTAAGCTGCCCGAGATTCTGCAATCGCTGGGCGGGCATGTGGCCGAGGGTGTGCACACCACGCGAGCCGCGCTCGGCCTGGCGCGCAAACATGGCGTCGAGATGCCTATCGCCGAACAGATGGAACTGATCCTCAACGAAGGCAAAGAGCCGCGCGAAGCCATTCGCGACTTGATGCTTCGGCCGGGAAAAAACGAGACCTGAAGCCGTTCTTCTTCAGTGTCGTTTCCGCTGCAATTCAATTTGGCAATTCCAGATCGAAAAGGGCAGTTCCGGATCGCCGCATTATGGGGGGCTTGGACGTTGATGTCGATGCAAACAACCGCTGATTGTGGAAAGAAGATTTTTACTTTTGAGGAAATAAAAGTAGTGAAAAACTGCTCCGAGCTAGGGTTCTCCCGGGTTACTTCCGATTTGCGGAATGGCTAACGTGAATTCATTGCCATCGAAGAGTGACAAACGTGGCTGCGGCTTCCCCAAAATCCGCAAAGTTTGCCCATCGTTTCAACAGAAACGGTACGACTGACTCCATCTGCAGAGAGTGTTTTGTGACCGTTGTTACAGCGATCTGGGAAGCTGATCTGGAACGAGCCGAGCGCGCGCATGCATGTGATCCGAGCGCCCTGCGGCATTTCAAGAAATTTTCCCGCCGGGACCTGCAGGCGAGCGTGTTGCAGTGGCGTGAGACCGCCTGAATTTGACGTCAAATGCCTGGAACAAGTTCGACTGCCTGGAAGAACTTGAGAAGCGCCGCGCCGGGGTCGAGGCCCCTACTCCAGTTTGAAAGCCTTGTCGACGATCGCGTTGGGATCACGCCCGGCCGGGATCAGCGTAGAGAGCGCGTAAGTGGAACTAGGCGAGAATGCCGCAGTCCGGACAACGGCTACATCGCCGGAGCGCGAATCGACGACGAAGAGCAGGTTGCCGGCCGCGGAAAGCGCCAGTGCAGAGGGACCATCGCCGACGCGTACAGACGCAAGCCGCTGTCCATCGTTGATGGAATAAATGCCGACGTATTGCGAGTGATAGTTGCCGACGTAAAGCAGCAAATTATCGGGCGAGACCAGGCCAAAAACCGGCCCGTCGCCGATGAGGGTGCTGTCGAGCACGTCGTTGGAGTCGGTCAGCACTTCGGAAATCGAGTCGGAGAGGGAATTGGAAACGAAGATCTCGCCGCCGTCCGGCTTGAGGGCGAGGTTGACGGGTGCGCGGCCCACGTCCATGAGGGTCTGTAGCTGGTCGGGCGCGTAGGGACGCGCGGTGGCCAGCGCGATAACCATGACGGAATGGCCCGCGGAACAGGCAACGAAAGCCTTTGAAGAATCGCGAAGGATAACCGGGTCTGTTGCGCCCGGGCATGCGCTGAAGACGGCGCGAATGCGGCCGGTCTGCGGGTCAATGACGGTGACGGAATTGCCGTGGTTATCGGCGACCACCAGGGATTTGCCGTCGGCAGAAATGCCGGCGCCGACCGGATCGTCACCCGCGGCAAGCTGTGCGATCTCGCGGCGAGCTTTGAGGTCGATGACGGATACGCTGTTGGATCCGGAGTTGGCCACGTAGGCGCGCCCGCCTTTAGCGTCGACGCTGATCGACACCGGCTGTTTATGCAGCGGTATGGTTGCGACGACGGCGTTTTTTTCGGCGTCGATGACCGAGAGTGAGCCGTTGCCGCTGGCGGGACCCGAATTCACAACGTAAATCTCATTGCGGGTGGGGCTGGCGGCTACGGCCACCGGATGCCGGCCCACCGCGATGTCGCGGTCGAGACGCACGTCGACTACGTCAATTACGGTGACGGTGTTGCTGGCGCCGTTGGTCACGTAGGCATATTCGCGATAGTTTCCGGGGTATTGCGGATAGTAGCTTTTCTGGCAGCCGCCGAGAAGCAGCGGCAGCAGAGCGAGGGTGAACAGGCCTGATGGTGGGCGGACTCGACCCGGAGGGGCTGAAGCAGCGCTTTTTTTCCCCGCCCCTCGGGCACGACGGAAGTCGAGCCTCTGCCGGGCACGAAAGCCTTCCGCAAATGGGGTGGAGGTGGCACTGCCGCTCATGCGTTCTCTGCTGTTGCCGCCTCCACGCGAATTCCGCGGGATAGATGCCGGCCCACGATGGGAGCGATCGACTCCAGATCGTCGATCATGCGCGCGAACTGGTCGGGATAGATGGATTGGGGGCCGTCGGAGAGCGCCTTCTCTGGCTGGTGATGGACTTCGACGAGAATTCCGTCGGCGCCGGCGGCCACCGCGGCGCGGGCCATGGGCAGCACGCTGTCTCTCCTCCCCGTGCCATGGCTGGGATCGACGAGGATAGGCAGGTGGCTGACGCGCCGGACGGCGGGAATGACGCTGAGATCGAGGGTGTTGCGGGCGTGATCAGAGAAGGTGCGCACACCGCGCTCGCAAAGGATCACCTGATAATTGCCTTCGCTCATCACGTACTCGGCGGCCATGAGAAATTCTTCAAGGGTGGCGCTTAGTCCGCGCTTGACGAGGACGGGCTTGCGCAGGCGGCCGGCGCGCTTGAGCAGGGAGAAGTTCTGCATGTTGCGGGCGCCGATCTGGATGACATCGGCCCATTCGGAGACCAGATCGAGGGTTTCGGCGTCGAGTGCCTCGGTGACGATGCGCAGGCCGAAACGGTCGCGGATTTCGGCCATGATTCTAAGCGCGTCGAGACCGAGCCCCTGAAAAGCGTAAGGCGAGGTGCGCGGCTTGTAAGCGCCGCCGCGGAAAAACTGGGCGCCGGAGGCGGCGACCTGCCCGGCAATGGTAAAGGCCTGCTCGCGGCTCTCGATGGAACAGGGGCCGGCGATGACAGCCAGTCCGTCGCCGCCGATGGCCGCATCCGTGCCCGAAAATCGGATGATGGTGTCTTCTTCCTTGACGTCGCGGCTGGCAAGCTTATAAGGCTTGGAGACGCGGATGACTTCCGCTACGCCAGGCAGCGCTTCCAGATTGCCACGATCGACTTCGCCCTGGTTTCCGGTGATGCCGACGGCGGTGCGCTGTGCGCCGGGCAGCGGATGGGGACGATAACCAAGTTGCACGATGGCATCGCAGACCGCCTGGATTTGTTCCGGCGTCGCCTGCGCCTTCATGACGACCAGCATTTTCGGGCCTCGTAGACCCTCAGTCTATAAGGAGCGGCGGAGAAGGGCAATTTCCCAGCCCGCCCATCAGGGCCTGGCTCAGAGAGTGCCGTGGCGACGGGCTGATATTTGAAGGGAAAGCATGCGCAAACCGGCGGCCCGGGTTGAGGCAGCCGGTTTGGCGAAGAGGAGAGAACCTGAGGCACGCAATCGCAAAAACGCAGATCCGGGGCCGGCTCGTCTATGACCTTGCAAGCGATGCCGGAGTTGTTGCAGGGCGCTTACTCTTTCGGGCCTGCTTAACCACGATCATCGGCTGAAATCGGCTCACCGTGAATACCACCAAGACAAAGGATTGCATGTGCCCTTGGTACCGTGAGATTGCACAAAAGCGGTATTGATTTTTTTCCAGGATTACCCCCGCTTGGTGGCTCGCGGTCCCGTTGGGTCGTCACCCCAGATGGGACCCGGGATCTGTGGTTTTACCTGGTCGATGCGGCGCTGATTGCCCCGCAACAGTGCTTCGCACCTCATCCCGTGTGTTTGTTGCCGGCCGCATCTTTATCGCCGGGGTCGTTCCGTATCGCCGACTCGATCTGTTCCCAGAGCTCCTCGCGGGGTTCCACCGCCGGGAAGAGCTGCCGCGCCGCCTCGGCGATGGTCTCCAGATCGGCCAGCAGGGCCCGGCAAAGTTCGCAGCTCTGAATGTGCGGATGCGAGGCCGCATTCTCGCCCGACGCGATCATTTCCGGCAGTTTTGCCTGAAACTCGGCGCAACTCATTGTGCTGCGGTCTGCGGTCATGGCTGCGCCTCCTGGGACGAAACTGCGCGCAACGCATCGCGCAGTTTCAATCGCGCCTTGTGCAATTGCGATTTGCTGTTCCCGATCGAACAATCCAGCATCGCGGCTATTTCATTATGTTCGTATCCTTCCACGTCGTGAAGGATAAAAATAAGCCTGTAGCCGGCCGGCAAATCGGCCACCGCCCGTTCCAGGGCCAGCCGGTCGATTGCTCCGGTCAAGGTGAGGTCCGGAGCGCCGAAACTGCGCCCCGGACCCTCCTCAGGAGCTGGCTCCATGGCTTCATCGAGGGAAATCAGGCTGAGTCCCTTTTTCCGCAACTGCATGAGGACGACATTGATCGCCAGCCGGTGAAGCCAGGTGGAAAATGCCGAGTCCCCTCGAAAAGTTCCGATTTTGCGATGCAACTGAAGGAACGCTTCCTGGGTCAGATCTTCGGCTTCAGCGATGTTGCCAACCATGCGCAGGCAGAGCGAGTAAATGCGCCGCTTGTGCAGGGAATAGAGTTGCGCAAAGGCCTGATGGTCGCCCGCCTGTGCTCGTGCCAGTGCATTCGTTTCTGCCGGGTCGGGTTTCGCGATCGGCCCGGAGGCGTGCCTTGGCGGTGTGGAAGATCCAGTATTGTTCCCGTCGCTCGCCGCTGGTGCGGGACTGGCCGGATGCGCGGGAATTGGGGAATGTGGCATGCGCTTCCTTAGTTATCTACATTTATTATGATGCGCCCAAAGGCGCCACTAGCCCCGTTAGTATAAAAGGAAACAGGTATTTCTCGAAATCAAAGTGACACGCGCTGGGAAGGGCTGCTGAAAATCGCTTGCGGGGACGGCATTGCGCTCATTTTTAATTTAGGTTGCTTACGGGGGAGATTTTCCTGCGTTTTTTCTATCGAGATGCACTTTGAACCAAAGCCGGAAGAGAGGCTCGGCACGCCCAGCACACCAGAATATGAAGATCGTTTCCGTGGGGTGGGCCGCGGTTTTTGCCGGGCCGCTGTTCGTCTGGCCCGCGGTACGGCAATGCTGGCCGCGTTTTCCGTCTTGATGATTGAATCTCAGGCTTTCACCTGGTGTCAATCGACGAGTAAGCTGGCGGCCGGTGCAGCGCCGGTCTCGTCTGCGAACCCAGCGGCCGGGCATGAACTCGCGTCGGCGACTCCTTTGCCGGAAGCTTCCGCACATTGGGAGGGATTGCTGGTCAGGCAAATAGCTTTCCGGGGTGTAACCGCCGGCCAACTCGGTTCGCTGCCTGATCATTTGGCGCAGACCGCGGGAAAGCCTCTGACCCGCCGCGCGCTGCGAGAAAGTCTGCGCCAATTATTCGCTACCGGGCTTTACAACACGCTTCAGGTCGACGGCCTGCGCGAAGGCGATCTTGTCAATCTGATCTTCCAGGGCGAGCCGAGGTCATTCATCGGCAAGGTGACTGTTTACGGTGCCAAGGGCGCGACCGTGAACACGCAACTGGAGAGCGCCGCCCAGCTTTCGCCGGGCACAAGGTTTACTGAAGTCAAGCTGGAACGGGCGATGACCCAGATGCGCGCTGCGTTGGCCCAGGATGGATACTACCAACCGACGATCACCCAGACGCTGACCGCGCATCCCGCCGAACAGCTTGTCGATATCACGTTCCTGGTGGTTTCCGGCACGCAGGCGCGAATTGGAACGGTCGCGGTGAGCGGAGACCCGGGCATGAGCGCCGCCCAATTCCGGCGACTGGCGCATTTGGGGAGTGGCGCTCATGTCACCCGGGACGCCGTGAGCCGCGCCCTGGCGGGGGCGCTCAAGCACTATCAGCAGCAAGATCGCATGGAAGCCGAGATCAAGCT
>JASHOY010000312.1 GCA_030038435.1 Acidobacteriaceae bacterium
CCTCTCGAATCTGTTTCGTCAGTAAGTCCGCGAAGGAGGAGCCGTCCGTTGTGGTGTTGTAGTCGCCATTCTTCTCATGGGAAAGCAGGGCATCTGCCGTCCTCTGAGCCGCGCCTAGATCGAAGTAGTGCTCTCTGAGATTGCTTGTGGCTGCCTCGACGACGCGGTCGCGTTCCGCAGCGTCAAGCTTCGGTTCCGCGGTCGCGACAAGGAAGACTGCCTCGATCAGTTGCGGGCTTGAGCGAGGTTTGGGTTCTCCTGGAACGCCAGCCACGGGAGCCTGATCCGAGTCGTCGCCGGAGCCGGGCAGAGGGGACTTGACCGTCAAAAAAGAATTCAATCGGCGCGATACGACTGCACCGTGTTTCCCTGCAAGCAACGGCCTGGATGCATCAGTACGACCGATTAGCACGGACAATCCGCTCAACACTGCTAAAGCCAGAACACCTCCGAAAAGGATTGCGCTCGGTCGCAGCGGGTCGTCTTCCAGGACATAGAACGAAGGGGTCCCACAAAGTTTCTGTGCCGATCCGTGGACGAGCGCTCGCTGGCTGCAACGGCGCGTTTGTGGAACTGACAATGCAAGATCTAAGAGCAGATCGAGCCAGAGCTGTAACTTCGGCCAGAACCCTCGTTCATCTCTCAGGCGTTCGCTGAAGAGCTCCATCGCAGCATCGCCGTAAGCTTCGCGAAACGAAGCCGGGTAGAGACGCAGGAGGCAGGAGTATATCCTCTCAGACATATTCGCCTCCGAGAATCTTTCTGGCTCGTGCTACGCGAAGCAGGTCGGCCAGTCTTTCAACTTCAGAGCGTGCCAGCTCTCGACCGGACGAAGTGATGCGATAAAAACGGCGCCGTTCGTCGCCGCCCCTCGCAGACTTGCTCCGAATCAGTTCTTCGATCAGGCCATCTGCCAGCAGCGCTTGGATCGAACTGTAAAGCGTTCCGGGCCCGAGCCTCATGCGGCCGTTGGTTTGTTCCTGCACCTTCCGCATAATGCCATAGCCGTGGAGATCTTCATCGGCGAGCGAAAGCAGAATCTGAAACGCGGCCGAGGGCAGAGGGTCAAGCTTTCGTTTTGGCATAAGCCGCTCGATGGTCGATATATCGATAATCGATCATACCGCTTTCCAAGAGCCGCTGTCATCCACGATCTCAACATGCGGCGGAGATTCGCCCTGAGACGCGCGGTACGGTCCATTGTCGCCAACAGGGCAATGCACGCATTCACCCAGGAGGAAAATCCGAATGCAGGTCCGCGCAAGAATCCCGCTTATGCATCCGATCGCCCCTCTTGCAGTGGTGCAGCACGGTCGAAGTTCTCGACCAAGCCCGACCAGTGTTCGAGACGCCGCCGGCAGCGGCTACAGATTGCCAGGTGTCTTTCCCGTTTGGTCAGAAAGAGCTTGTGTATATCAAAGGCAAATGCGCGAATTTCGTCCTCCGTATAGCAGGCAAGGTCCTTCTCCTCAAATGCGGGCCGATCCGATGCGACCGCGAGAAGTTCCGCCTTTCGTCTGGCGACCATATCGTCGAACTGGATCTCCCGGCCCGGCGCCTTCACCCACTGCGTGTCGTCCTCGGCCCAGAGGTCTTCGAGTGTGGCGCTGGCATTGAGGGCAAGGTACTGGATCGCGTCTTCCCTTCCCCGGAACGACTTCGCTCGATCCACAAGCGCGGCGCTTGCAATCTTCGCCAGACTGACAATCTCCTCATCTGCGAAGAAGCTGGCGAGCTCGCGAAACTGTTTGATCTCTTTCCCGGCGATCCCTGCAAATTCAGAATCCTCGCCGACGCCGGCCGCCACTTCGGAGGTCAGCGCCGGCAGCTCGACCTTGGTTCCCGGCTCCGCCTGCCAGGCCGGATGGTTCAAGGTGAATATCCCGGGATCGAAGACCTCGACGAGTGAGCCCTTGCGGCCCTCCGGACCGCGAAAGCGGTTCACGAGATCGAGAAACCAGCCCAGCTGCGATGGGCTGAACTCCCCGCATGCTGCCCCCGCAGCTTTTTCGCGATAGATGTCGAAACATTCCATCAGCGAACTCGGCAGTTGAAAGCGATTCAGCTCCTTGATCATTTGCCGGATGTCCGCGGTTGGCTTCTGCACAGTTCCTGCCCTCTAGGGGCTGTTTTCCCACGGAATCCAATCTCAGTCAAATGGCCCTGGAACCTTGCTGATCCTCCTCCCGGAAGCTCTTCAGAACGCACAGCTTGGCTCGCGCTGTTTGGCTTCCTGATTTCTGCCAGCGCCCAATGGCAAGGGTCGCAGATGCGCCAATTTCTGCATATCCGATTGATCGTCAACCAAATTATGTGAACTGTGCTGTCTACAGTGCCCACGAGTTCGAAATCCTTGCTTGGACCACAGTCTAAGAGCTTGAGCCTGTCCCCGATGCGTGTGTCCGTGCAAAGTACTCAAGGGCATCTTTCTTGGTCACCACTCCACTCAGGGCGCGGTACGGATCACTTCTCCGCCGAACGGCATCGGCGGCAACGAGGCTGCGTTGGAGAGCATTTGCCGGAAGAAAGGTCGCTGTCGGTTTCGCTTCTGCGGTCGGAGGTGAAATCGGCGGAACGTCAGCTCGGGGAGTTGTCAGGGCAAGGACTTGACCCAATGTCGGCGCATTACGCACGCGCAGGCTCGGCAACATCTTCGCGTCCGGGATGCCAAGCCAATCGCGAAGTGTTGCAGGTATCGAAGTATGATCGTAGGGGACGGACGTGTCCGTCCGAAACACAGTTCCCTCCTGAATCCACGGAGAAATCGCTACCATCGGGACACGAACGCCGAAACGATCAAACCCAAACCCGAGCTGGCCCGGCGAACTCTTCACATCCGGTGCTGCTGCTCCCCACGGTGGCATTATGTGATCGTAAGTTCCGCCATGCTCGTCATAGGTAACAAGCAGGAGCGTTTGGTTCCACTTCGGTGAGGTGCTGACTGCAGTCCAGATATCAAATAGAAATTGCTCTCCTGCTACGACGTCGTGGGGAGGGTGTTCATCGTTTGGGTTTTCGACAAAGCTGGGCTCTACGAAGGTATAGCCGGGCAGAGTGCCGCGGCTGCAGTCTTCCTTGAAGTCGTCGAAGTGCGCAAAGCGGTTCAGCGCATAGGGCCAGAGCTTGGGAAACATCGCGTACGTCAGGGATGGGACCAGTGCCGTATCGCAATATACCTTCCATGAATTCCCCGTGGATTCCAGCACGTTGAATATGGTCTCCACGTCCCAGTCGAAAGGATTCGGTGAATTGCCATTGACGACATTGCCGTTCGAGGTTCCGGCGTGGACGAATGAGCGGTTGGGCCAAGTGTCGCTCGGTACTGAGCAATACCAGCGATCACAGATTGCATAGTTCCTGGCTAAAGATGAGATCACCGGGACCTGATCGGGACTGAAAGGCTCCATGATCTGAACCGGAATATCAGCGCCAGTTGCCTTCTTGTAGTTGATGACAAAGCCCAGGTTTCTCCATGTGGGAGTCGGGCTGGGGGCCTCGGGCCCAAACAACTGGTAGTTGACGTTCGAATAGTCCTCCATGGGGTCGGGATCTGGCATGTTGGTGGCATTCGCGTGCGGGAACACCGGATAGGTCTCCACTTGTTTCCCTTCGAAGTATGCTGGGTCTACGGGATTGAAGAGCTTATTGTTCAATCCTTCGTAGGGATCGCGATTCCCGGCAGGGAGAAATGTCTTTGGTTCGCCTTGATCTCCACCGTAAAGCCATCCGCACATGTCGTCGAAGGAACGGTTTTCCAGCATGACCACGATCAGGTGTTCGATCTGACTCAGAATCTTCGGCATCTTCGCGCTCCCGTATGTGCAGAGATCTCACCGCAGTACTATAGCGCACGAACATGATTGCTGTGCTTCCTTATCGCCTGCCGGAAAATCCCTCCGCTGCCATGAAAGGTCGAAGATCTCTTGCATTCTGGAGGATAGAGGCTCCCCGGTGAGACGCCGACTTGCCAGATCAACAGACCTCTTTCAGAAACCCGCCACCGCCTTCGAGTGCCCAATATATGCCTCGTCCAAATTGTCAGCTTCGTGGCGCCTTGTCACGAATCCCGGCGGGTGACAGTCGCAGACGCGCAGAACCTCGTCGGCACTTGATAAACCTTGCAATTTAGGGATCTCATATCAGATTTGCACGTTCTATCGTCAGTGAGCCAGCAACCGGTCATCAGGGCATCCTACAACCACCTTCCCTGCATACCTGCACCGGTTGCCTTGGTTGGATTCGCCCACGGGAGTCGCTCGTGTCCCGGATAGACAACAAGCCGCCGCAGAGGATTGCGATATTCGCAAGCGGAACGAAGCCCTTCTCCCCGGCCCACACCCATGGAAGTGACAGGAGCGAGCTAGTCGATGCGAATATCTCCCGAGCCGGTCGCCGCGCGAACTTCAGGGCCGCCCCCGTTTAATTGTGCGTGCAGATGGTGATGGTCCTTCGAACTTTGCGCCGCTACGGAAGAGAGCGCAGAGATATTTCCCGAGCCGGTTGAAGCGTCGAGATCCATCGGCGCACTCCCGGTTACCAGCTCAATGTCGCCGGAGCCGGTCTGAAGCTTCCAGGGAGAGGATGGAGTCCCAGCTGCCTTGATTGTGCCTGATCCGGTCTGCGCCTGGAGGGCCCCGCTCACGCCCTTCAGGTCGATGTTGCCCGAACCTGTCTGTGCCCTGGCATCTCCCTGGCCCGCGCTGTCCACTGCGATATCCCCGGATGCGGTCTGAACTTGAAAGCCACCTTGAAGACCGGTAGCCGTGATGTCCCCTGATGCCGTGGTCAGCTTCGGCCCGTTCCCGACGCCGGTATCGGCGATGTCGCCGGAAGCGGTCGCGGCATTGAGCATCGCATCGGCAGGCGCCTCAATTTCATAGCTGATGCTGATGTTGTGCAGGTTCTGCTGGTGCGCGCCGATGCGGATCGTGTTTCCTTCCTGCTCGATGGGCGGATTCGCAGCGATCTGTTGCACCTGTGCCGGATCGCCATTCTCATTGACTTTGACGATGCCGTGAATGTGAATCTGGTTGGCGGGTCCGCGTTTGAAGGTAATGTTGCCCGAAGCGGTGCTGACCGAGAGATCGAGCGTTCCATTGAACGACAGATCGCGATCAAAGGTCGCCTGGGTTTGGGCTGCGCCGTTCCTCAAAGCCACGGGTGGAGCTGGGGCGGCTGGAGCAGCAGGAGGATTCGCAAGAGCGATCTCATGCAGCATGAGAGTAGAAGGGGCAGCCGGAGTTACCACCCTCGACGACACTGAAGCTGTTCGCGACGTTGACGAAGCGCTCAATCCCGGAACCGCAGGTGCGGCTACCGACGCTTCTGAAGAGGTGCTTGCAACCGCTGCGACTGGGTTTGACTGCGTTGCGGCCTGCACATGGACCATGGCGCCTGCGGCAAACAATACTGCGGGAATGACAAGGACTGCGACGCGAGCGCGTCTACCGCTAGAGAATGCTTGGCGGAGGTAACTGTCGTTGAACAGCTGTTCGATACGGCGGGAGATGCTGCTGGGACGGGCCATGGCGACTCCTGTAAGGGTTGGGCGCGGCGCGGCTGCAAATTCAAGCAGAATCTGGGCATATGCCGAGCGGTTGGAAGCTGCAATAAGGCCGGAGCGGTCGCTGATAGCCTCACCAAGATCGGAGAGTTTGCGTTTGAGCCACCACCCCAGCGGGCTGAACCAGGTCAAAGCCGCATAAAAAGAAGCGAGAGTCTGCAAATGAAAATCGCGCAAACTCACGTGCGAGCGCTCGTGGGCAAGAACGATGCGAAGCTTCTCTTCACTCCAGCTTGGATAGTCTGCGGGCAGGACAACCCCCGATCCGATGGTCACGGGGGTAGAGATACGGTGGCTGAAACGCAGCGCGAAGTCTGCGTCTACATGTACTGGGCCGCACGACGCAACGGGAATAGACAAATGCCAGAGGCGTAGCGCGCCCGCTAAGCCAACGACCAATCGGGCCAAGAGCGTGGCGGTGATCAGAGCATAGGCGAGCAAAGCGATATGCAGCAGGGACCATTTCGCATGGGCGGGGACAAAATGACCGGAGACAGCGCTTAAGCGAGGCGACTGAACGGAGCCGGAAGATGGAGCGTAACCGCGGTTGCTGCCGGCGGTTGCCATTGCGGTTCGTAGTGTACGGCTCTGGTCGCGTCGTGTTGCGATGCTCATCGAGTCGCTTGATGAAACCACTCCCGACGATGCTGATAGGGTTGTGGATGCGAGCGCGGACTGCAGGGGTCCGAGCGAAGCCGGTGCCGGAATCGTCGCAAAGGAAACGACATGCCAACGCGCGGCAGCCGGGAGCGCAAGCGGCATCAGCAGGGAGCCAACGAGGACCGCAGTCCATGCGTAGCGCTGTGAAACGACGTTCTCGATGCGTAGGATCCGCAGGCCCGCCCAAACAATCGCTGCGAGGATGAGGGACCGGAAGACGGCTTCTACTAAAGCAGCTAGCATGGGTTAACCTCCAACCAGTTTCCGATCCATAGAATCGGCGATGCTAAGACACTCGCCAGACCGGCGAGCCAAAAATAGGCGGCTAGCTTTTGTCTTTGGTCTTACCTTTGTCCCGCTCGCGCACGGCGGCAATTCTTTGTGCAAGTCGCTGAAGCTCAGCACTGTCTAATACCTTTGAATCCACCATGCCCACAAGCAGAGTTTCTACCGATCCACCGCAAAGCCAATCCACAATACGCTTTGCGGCGCGCCCCGCAACGCGCTGTCGCGATTCTGCCGGACGATAGAGGAAGGCCCGGTTCTCCACCGTGTGCTCTATATAGCCTTTATCCTCAAGCCGACGCAGCATGGTGCGGACTGTTGAATCCGTGAGCGGGCGTTCAAGTCCTTCGCGTACCTGCTCAGCCGTAACCGATCCCTCGCGCCACACAATCGAGAGAATCCCGATCTCCAGCTCTCCGAGCTCGGCCGGGTTATGACGCGGTGAAGTAGCTGCCTTCATGGTGTTACTGACAGTAACATAAGTAGACCGCCCGGTGTCAAGAGGAGCTTGGGAGATTTTGTGAGAAGCTGAGAGGTCCCCCGACGATCGACTCGCAAAGCCATGAGCGGAGTGTGCATCCTTGATGCCTCTGTCTGTATCGTGTCGACCGGCACTGCTATGAATCGGTAAGCCGACCCGACGCCGATGATGCGTAACCTGATCGACATGCTAGCCGGCCTGCAGTGAGCGCGACGACAGCACGAGACAGAACGGAGAAGATGCCTGCGGCTTGGAAGCGCTCCCCGCTCCCACTTCCCCACTGTACGGCGACGACTCTCCCCACCAAGGTGGGCATAGGAACAGCAACTACGAAAGAACAGTCACAACGGCGTGTCCGCAACCTGGTACTGATAATGGTCTTCAATGACCGACCGACTTTTAAGGACAGACACGCCGCGGAACTCATCCTGGCCAAGGGCTCACGGCTCCAGCAAAAGGCCGAATACACTGTTGCAGACTTGTCTTCTCGCCAAAATTGGCCCTTGCGGTCACGCGGCAGATCATACATTTTCATTACCCATCCGCTCAACGCCCTCCTCAATCGCACCAAGTGGCGAACTGACTCCTCGTTGTTTTGAGTGCAGGGGGACGGCCCGAATGGGTCATGTGATGGGCCAAGCCATCAAGTCGCGAGTCAGCTCAAGGTCATCAGGAGGCGACGCTACGCTAGTAGACATCGCGTTGGTAGCGATGATTGTCCTTGAGCGACTGCACGAGGGTTTCGGCGTCTTCCTGCGCCATGTTTCCTTCGGATTCGATGATCTGATGCAGGGCGCGATCGACATCTTTTGCCATGCGCGCTCCATCGCCGCATATATAGAGGAATGCCCCCTCTTGGAGCCATGACCAGAGCTGAGACGACATCTGCTTCATCAGGTCCTGAACATAGATCTTATGCGCCTGGTCGCGCGAGAAGGCCGTGTCGAGCTGGGTAAGGTGGCCGTCGGAAAGCATCGCCTCTAGCTCCTCGCGATAGAGGAAATCCGTCGCCGCGCTGCGTTCGCCAAAAAAAAGCCAGTTGCGACCAGTGGCTCCTGTTGCGCGGCGCTCGTGCAAAAAACCGCGGAATGGAGCGATGCCCGTGCCGGGACCGATCATGATGATGGGCGCGGAGGGGTCCTGAGGCAGTCGAAATCTTTTGTTGGGCTGAATATAGATGGGCAGGCGATCCCCTACTGATACCCGGTCAGATAGCAGCGTGGAACAGACACCGCCGCGTTCCCTCTCGTAAGAACGATATCGAACCACGGAAACCGTCGTATGAATCTGGCCGGGGTGGGCGGCTGGGCTGGACGAGATGGAATAGAGGCGCGGTGTGAGGCTCGGCAACATCTTTACCAATTGGTCAGGATTCTCCACTACTCCGGGGCATTGCTTGAGCAGGTCAACAACGTCGCGTCCGTACAGATACTGCTCGAGCTCGGCCTGCCGTTCCGGGGCAAGCAGCGATCCGAGGCGCGAGCACTGTGCCAGGGAGGCGTATTCCGCAATCATTTTGCGCGTAAGGCGCGTGATTGAAAGGTGATGTAGCAAAGCGTCACGCAAGGTCATGCTGCCGAGCTTTGGGACTTGAATTAATTCGTCGCCGCTGAAGGGCAGCAGGCCGAGGGTTTCATCGACAAGCGCAGAGTTATTCTGCGGGATGACACCGCATGCATCACCCGCCGTATACTGCACCACCGATTTATCGATTGAGAAATCAAGATGGATGGTCAGCTTGGTGGATGAAGGGTGCGTGAGGGGTCGCTTTTCTGCGAGCTCGGAGAGATATGGATTATAGCGGGTGGGGAGCAGCGTGGCCGAAGCTACAGGTCTGCGGCTTTGTTCGAATACTTTCGCCCCTTCACCTGTCGCTTGTGGCGCAACCGTATCTGGGTCAGATTGTGGCGAAGCAATCCCGTGCAATTTATGAATGAGGGACTGCGTCCAGGCGGCGTACGGCTCATCTATGTCTAAGTCGCAATCCACGCGGTCAAGGATGCGGGTTGCGCCCAGCGCGGAGAGCTTTGCATCGAGGTCCTTGCCAAATTGGCAGAAGTGTTCGTAATGTGAGTCCCCAAGCGAGAGGACACTGTATGAGACATCACCGAGCAGCGGGAAGTGCTCGACGCATAGCTGTTGATAGAAAGGCTGGACCGCGTCCGGCGGGTCACCCTCGCCGTAGGTCGAGACAATGAACAAGGCACACTTTTGCGACGCAAGTGTGGCGGGCACGTAGCCTTCAAGCGAGCTGAGGGTGACATTATGGCCAGCGGCTTTAAGTTCCTTCGAGAATTTGCGTGCAAGGCCCTCCGCGGTGCCCGTTTGAGAGCCATAAAGGACGGTGATCCGCAAGGACACAGCTTGCGTGTCTGATGTCTGCACCGGAGCATATGAGTAGAGTCCGGCAAGGTAGCCGTTCAACCAGGCGCGTTGCGCGGGAGAAAACGGCGCGTCTTCAGGGATGGAAGGAACAAGGTTAGCCATCACCATCTAGGCTTGCTCCCCTGCATAAATCATTGCCCGTAGTTCGGCGATGCCGTGCCTGCGGGAAAAAGCGAGGAAGGACTCTCCGTCGCGACGTTGCTGCTCGAATGCCTGGAAAAAGCGCTCCATGACGGGCGGCAGGTCGGAGAAGCGAATGGCCGGGATCAGCTCTCGTCCCAGCCCCTGACGATCATCGGAGCCACCACCGATCAGCACCTGATAGCCTTCTTCGCCTCCGACTTTGGTACCGAGCATCCCGATGTCTCCGATGTAGTGCTGGGCACAGGAGTGCGGACAGCCGGTTACATGCAGGTTGACCGGCTGCTGAATCTTGAAGCGCTCATCGAGAAAACCAGCCAGTTCCATCGCGTGCGCCTTGGTGTTGGTTGCGGAGTATTTGCATCCTTGATTGCCTGTGCACGCCACGGCTCCCGCGGCGAAGGTGCTGGCTGAATCGCTGAGACGAGCGGCGGCGAGGGCTTGGCGGACGGCGGGAACATCTTCTGTGCGGATGTTTGGCAGAATCAGGTTTTGCCAGACGGTGAGACGAACTTCGCTGGAGCCGTGCTTCTCCGCAATCTCTGCAACGGTGCGCATTTGTGTTGCGGTGATGCGGCCGACAGGCAAGGTGACTCCGATGTAGTAGAGGCCGAGCTGACGTTGTGGATGAACTCCGAGATGGCCGACCTGATCAACGGCTGGGCGTGGTTCACATTCATCAAGTGAGACGTGCACGAGCGGGAAGGTGAGCAGCTTTTCCGTTTCTTCGAGAAATTTATCAATACCCCATTTGTCGACGAGATATTTCAGGCGCGCTTTCCTGCGGTCGGTGCGGTCACCATTCTGGTTAAACACGCGAATCATTGCAGCGGCGACGGCGACGGTCTGGTCGGGCGTAAGCAACAGGCCACAATCGCTTGCGAACTGGCGGTGTCCGGTGATTCCGCACAACTGGGCGCGGAAGTAGACTCCTGCAGGAACGCTGCGGCCTTCCGGAACCCGGGTTGCAATGAACGCGATATCGTTGGTGTCCGCAACCACGCTTACCGCTCCACCGCTGTCAAAGGCGACGTTGAACTTGCGCGGCAAGCCATAGAGGTCACGAGAGTTCTGGATATAGAAGTTCAGGGCCTGAGCCATTGGAGTTACGTCGAATAGCTCAGTGGGATCGAAGCCGCTGGTGGGTGTCGCGGTGATGTTGCGGATGTTGTCGGCCCCAGCACCGCGCGAGCTCAGGCCGAGGCTCTGGACCTTCATCAGCACATTGACAATATCTTTCGGCTGAAACTGGCGGATCTGAAGATTGCCGCGCGTGGTAACGTGCGCCTCACCTGCTCCCCAGTCCCCCGCCATTTCCGCGAGCCCGCGCAATTGGTGCGAAGTCATCATGCATCCAGGAGTGCGCAAGCGCAGCATGAAGGAATCCTGTGCCGGTGCAACGTAAAAGAGGCCGTGATACTTGAAGCGAAAGACATCCGCGCCTTCGGGAAAGCGGTTCTCGTTGGCATGGGCGAGAAGTCTATCCCACATATCGAGCGGATTCTCTTCCAGCTTCCAGCGTTCCTCCTTGCAGATTTCGTCTATCGGCGTGCCGAACCAGGTTTCCTGCGCAGGCGCAGCGGCGGCGTTTGGAATGCCGGTTGCCGGGTCGGAGGTTATGTGGCCATCGGCTGTGTGCCCGGCGAAGAATGTGGGACCGCGTTTGGCGACGGCAAGAAGAAACCCCGCAAGGTACTCCTTCTGCTCGGGTGTAAAGGTATCCTGTATTTGCTGGAGTGCAATTGAGTCTGGTGCCGCCATAAAGAGATCTCCCCGAGCGGATATGCGGCGATTTAACCGCCGACCGAAAATCCGCGATGCTGCAACGGGAGTATGTCCCGCATATTGCTGTGACCAAAATTTGAATTGTCTATGGTGGCTCACCAGGGAGCGCTTGGCGAACTGCGCGCAACGGAGCGCCAGCTCAATTAGGCACATTGGCGGGGTGCCCGGGCAGCGAAGGAAGAAGTTGCGGTCAACAATCTCGCTGCCGGCATCTCTGCAGGTCTTCGCTGCTACGTAACTAAGGATACTGTGCTGCCGTGTGTACGACAAGAGGTAGACGCGTGAATGTGAGAAAAATCGCGCCAAGTCTTACAAAGCATTCTTGACTTCTTGAATTAGAAGGGGCATTGTGCTATAGCTGCGGATACATCCTGCTGTATCCCGGGCACCGTGCTGTGCCCAAGCTACCGATCCAAAACGATCTTTTCTGCTCAACGCTGAGCAATAAATGACAGAGCGACGAGCCCCTTCGCGCTGAAGGGCTGTGGTGTCTGCATCGACGGCTCCAAATAAAACGAGCGAAACCACGACTGCCCGCGTTTTGCGTGCGCGGATTTCTCCCGCACGGCAAGCGCCCGGTCGAGGTGTATTCGGCATTGGCAGTAAACAAATTCAACGAATTCGAGGGGATTCAATGCGAAAGACAATTTCTATTGCCACATTTGCGCTGTTGCTGGTGGCCATCCTGGTGCTTGCGGCACCATGCGGCGCGCAAACGACGGCGTCTGGCCAGCTTCCAGTCACTGTCTTTGTGTTTGACCGCACTCGTGTGGATGCCTGGCAGTGGTTTGCCGCTCCACCCGAGTCGAATAGTTATGGCTATGTTGAGTCTCTGTTACGGGTTGGAGTTGCACAGAGCGTTGGGCACTGGGACTGGCTGCTGGAGCTTTCCCAGCCGGCGGAGCTTGGATTGCCGGACGATGCCGTTTCTCCGGTGAGTGCACAGGGGCAGCTTGGCCTCGGCGCTACTTACTATGCCTCGAACGGCAACAACACCGATCCAGCGGCTGCATTCTTTAAGCAAGGGTTTATACGGTTTCACTTTGGAGAAGAAGATAAGAATTTGCGACTGGGGCGGTTTGAGTTCGTTGAAGGCCAGGAACTGCAGCCAAAGAATCCTGCGATTAAATGGCTGCAGACGGCGCGAATTGCGCAGCGGCTGGTTGGCAACTTTGGCTTCTCCAATGCACAGCGCAGCTTTGACGGCGTTGAAGGACACTTCGGATCAGGAGCCTGGGACCTGACCGCCATGACGGGCCGCGCAGACCAGGGTGTATTCAATATGAACGGCAATCCGGAGCTGAACGTCGACCTGCAATATCTCGCATTCAGCCAGTCGGCGCTCCATCAGCACGTATTGTGGCGGGCTTTTGCCATCGGATATCATGACGGCCGCACGGGGCTGACCAAGACCGACAATCGTTCGCTGTCCGTGCGTAAGCAGGACACTAAGAATATTCGCATCGGAACATATGGTGGAGATTTGCTGGCCGCTGTTCCAGCCGGTCCTGGCCAGTTTGACGTTTTGTTTTGGGGGGCGCTGCAGAGCGGCAGTTGGGGTGAGCAGTCTGACAGTGCGAACGCTGCTGCCGTCGAGGCTGGATATCGCCTGACCAGCGTAGATACCAAGCCCTGGCTGCGCGGGGGATGGTTCCGTAGCAGTGGCGATAGCAATCCCTCTGACAACAAGCACGATACTTTCTTCCAGGTGCTGCCCACGCCGCGCGTTTACGCACGCATTCCGTTCTACAACCTGATGAACAGCACAGATGAGTTTGTGCAGGCAATCGATGCGCCAATCAAGAAGCTGGCGCTGCGCAGCGACCTGCATTGGCTGCAGCTTACGTCGGGTAGGGATCTCTGGTATCAGGGTGGCGGCGCCTTCGATAACAAGGTTTTCGGATATGTTGGCCGTCCTGGGAACGGCCTGACCTCGTTTGCATCGATTGCGGATATCAGTGCGGGATGGCAAGCGCGCAAAAATCTGACCGTGAACTTTTACTACGGATACTCGTGGGGCAAAAGCGTCGTGAAGGCGATTTATCCGACGGAAGCTGACACCCAGTATGGATACGCCGAACTTACCTATAAGTGGGGTGTGCCGCAAAGGCATATGAACAACTAAGACTCTACTTCACGGTACTTTAGCTATGCAGGGGCAACGCCAGAGAGGCTGCTCTGGCCTATTTCACAAAGAGCGAACATATTAGAAAAATTTATGCGCGACATAGCGCAGAGCACTGCAGGTGACAATTGTGCCGCGCACGAGACGGTTTCAGTAAAAATAGAAGCATGACGACTGGCAGTTTTAATGGGATGCGAGTTCTGGCGTTGGAGAGCCGTCGCGCAGCAGAAATCTCAAAGCTGATACGAACATATGGTGGCGACCCTACCGTCGCACCAGCCATGCGTGAGGTTCCGCTTGAATCGAACCACGAGGCGCTCGATTTCGCACGCCGGCTGATTGGCGGCGAATTCGATCTTGTGATTTTTACCACAGGTGTTGGAATCCGCAGATTGATGGAGGTCGCCGAATCGCGCTATGAGCGCGCGCAAGTCGTGGAATCTCTCCGGCACGTCAAGCTGGCAGCTCGAGGGCCGAAGTCCAGTGCAGCTTTACGAGAGCTGGGATTGCCGGTCGCGGTGACAGCTCCAGAGCCGTGCACATGGCGCGAGGTCATCCGCGCGCTAGATGATGCCTTTGGCCCGTCCCTGGAAGGCCTGCGTGCTGCTGTACAGGAGTATGGCAAGACAAACCCGGAGCTGCTGAATGCTCTTAGCGAGCATCATGTGGAGTGGATGCGGGTCCCGGTATATGAGTGGGCGCTTCCGGATGATCTTGGGCCGCTGCGCAATTCCGTACGTTCCATTGCTGAGGAAAGGATTGATGCAGTCATTTTCCTTTCCGCGATCCAGGTTACCCACCTGTTCCGTGTTGCGGAGATGATGCAATTAACAGACGCATTGAGAGCCGGACTCCGCAAGACGGTGGTTCTTTCAATTGGGCCAAGTACGTCGGAAGAGCTTTCACGTCACGGGATTGAGCCCGACTTCGAGCCATCGCATCCGAAGATGGGCTTTCTGATGAATGAAGCAGCGAACTGCGCGACAAAGCTTCTTGAGGATAAGCGTAAAGCAGCACAGATCACACAGCCTGCGTTGCCCTCGGCGATGAAGGCCGCTGAATCAGTGTTCCGGCCAGACGCCCGCCATCTGAACGCCATCCGGATTATGCACGATATTGGCCGGAGAATGGCGATCTCCGATCCGCTGCACGCTGTTCTGAGCCAGATTGTGAATTTTATCGAGACCCTGCTTAGCTGCGATTCCTGCTTTGTGTATGTGCTAGAAGAAAATGAGCTGGTGCTGCGCGCGTCTAAAAATCCGCATCCAGATGTTGTAGATCATCTGGGACTGAAGATAGGGCAAGGCATTACGGGCTGGGTCGCTGAACACCGCGAACCTGTGTCCATCAGCTCAGGAGCGCTGCGTGATCCAAGATTTCAGGTTTTCAAGGATCTGCCCGAAGACACATTTGAGGCATTTCTCTCAGTGCCGATTCTGGCGCGCGGCGGGCTTGTGGGTGTGATCAATGTGCAGCATCGACAGCCGCACAACTACACGCCCTGGGAGGTGCAGACGATTGCTACGGTTGGCTTCCTGGTAGGTGCGGAGATTGAGATGGCCCGGCTGGAAAGCGAACGCGATGCGCTGAACGGACAATTGGAATCACGCAAACTGATCGAGCGCGCCAAAGGCTTGCTGCAACGGGACCATAGCGTAAGCGAAGATGAAGCCTACCGGATGATGCAGAAGGAGAGCCGCCAGCGGCGCAAGAGCATGCGCGAAATTGCCGAGGCCGTATTACTCGGCGAAGAGCTTCGCCGGGCTGCGGCAGTTAAGCAGGCGTGAGTCAAGTTCGCGTTGTGGCCGCACGCTCAACCCGCACAGCACACTGCTTAAAATTCGGCTCGCGCGAGATTGGGTCAAAAATGTCCTGCGTTACCTCGTTGATGTTCCACTCGGCAAAATGAAACGGTGCAAAGACCTGACCCGGGGCGATAATCTCGGTCACGCGCAGCTCAACACGGCGCACACGGCCTCGCGTAGAAACAACGTCGACAAGATCATGCGGGCGCAGGGAAAGACGGTCCGCGTCTATGGGATTCATTTCAAGCCAGGCGCGTGGCGACATTTGCTCGAGGATTGCGATGGCACCCGTTTTCGTGCGCGTATGCCAGTGCTCGACGGTTCGGCCTGTATTCAACACAAACGGGAAATCTGAGGTCGGCTGTTCGGGGAACGGCTCCCATTCAACGCAGAATAGCCGCGCTTTCCCATCAGCGGTCTGGAATTTGGCATCCGTATAGAGACGCCGTGTCGATTCGGGAGGCGTGTCTGCGTGCTTCGGGTAAGGCCACTGTATGCCGCCCACTTCTTCGATGGCTTCGTAGGTCATGCCGGAGTAATCGCACAGCCGGCCTTCTGAGACCCGCCTCCACTCCTCAAAAGCATCTCGCGGTGTCTGCCAGCCAGGGAATAGCTCGTGGCGACAGTTGAGTTCCTGAGCCAGCTGGAGAAATATTTCGAAGTCGCTCTTTGCTTCGCCTGGAGGTGATACCGCGGCATTGACCTTGCTCACGCGGCGCTCGGAGTTGGTGTAGGTACCCTCCTTTTCGCCCCAGGATGCAGCAGGCAGAACGAGGTCAGCGAGCTCCGTGGTCGGGGTGGGATGGAAGCAGTCTTGCACGACCAGAAACTCGAGTTCGCCCAGGGCCTGCTTGAGTACGTCGATGTTAGGGAAGGACACCAGCGGATTGGTCGCGATAATCCAGAGTGCGCGGATTTTCTTTTTAAGCACCGCGCTGATGATGTCCGGATACGCAAGGCCGCGCTCGGTCGGAATGCGATCAACAGAAATACCCCATAGTGCGGCGACTTCTTCGCGATCTGCTGCGTTCTCAAACTTGCGGTATCCGGGCAGGCCGGAGGCGAACCCCGCTTCGCGCGTACCCATAGCGTTGCACTGGCCGGTAATGGAAAAGGGTGATCCGCCTACCCGGCCTACGTTACCGGTAAGCAGCGCAAGGTTGTTGATGGCGTTCACCGTCTCCGTGCCCTTCGAGCTGTGATTCACGCCCATCGTCCATCCGATGAACGCTGCGCGCGCATTGCCGTAAAGGTGAGCAACCTTGTGGATCAGCTCTGTGCTGAGTCCAGTGATGCCGCTGACGTACTCGGCATTATATTTTGCGAGGAATGCGCGAAGCTCATCAAAGCCGTTGGTATGCTCGCGAATATAGTTCTGATCGATCAGGCCGTCGCGGATGAGGATATGGGCGATGCCGTTGATGAGCGCGAGATCAGAACGCGGCTTAACGGGCAGATATATGTCTCCCATCATTGCCGTTTTTGTCACGCGCGGGTCGGCGACGATCAATGTTTTCGAGGGATTGGCTTCGAGATGCTGACAGAGTATGGGGTGGTTTTCGGCGATGTTAGCACCGATCAGCAGCACAACGTCAGCCCTGGTCATGTCCTCGTATGCACCGGGCGGCCCGTCGCTGCCGAAGGAGCGCTTGTAGCCGGAAACCGCGGTGGACATGCAGAGGGTTGTATTGCCGTCAAAGTTCGAGGTCCCGAGGCCAAGCTGTACAAGCTTGCCGAGCGCGTAGAACTCCTCGGTTACCATTTGGCCGGTGCTGATGACGCCTACCGCCTGCGGACCGTACTGCTTGGCCACGCGACGGACTTGCGCCGCCATAGTCCTGATCGCCTCGTTCCATGTGACAGGGGACAATGTGCCGTTTTGCCGTAGCAGGGGATGGGTCGCCCGCTTGTCTGCTTCCAGAACGTAGTGCTCGGCCAGGCCCTTTGGGCAGAGCTTGCCGCGGTTCACTGGGTGGTCGGGATTGCCACGCGCAGTTACGGCTTTCCCGTCCCGCAGACCAAGCATCATGCCGCAGCCGACGGAACAGTAACCACAAGTCGTCTTTACCCAATGGTCGGCGGCCTTTTGCGCGGCTACGTGGCCAATGAGCGCGTCATTGGTGAAGGCATATTTTTCGCGGGCAATGTCGAATCCGAGGAACCGGCGAAAGCTCATGCAGCCCGCCTCCGATGCAGGTACGGAGAAGCCATGTTTTTGGGCACGACGCTTACGAAAAAGAGATATCGCCCTGCTATTTCGAGCGCGATTGCCGCCGTGACGCAGGCCAGCCGCACCCATATATCCTGACTGAGCAGCAGCAACACAACTGAGAGTGCAGGCAAAGCATAGATTCGAAATGCAATGAGCTGCAGGAAGCGGTGGCGTAGTAACTCAGCAGAGGCGCGGAGTTCGAACGCCTGCGAGCGCCATAACCATACAAACTTGATGGCCTGCTGGACTGTGATAGCCAGCGCACTCCAGGCAGCAGCCTGCGCAAGTGTCTTCTGCGTGCCTGCTGTAAAAAGTGCGGCAATCATGGGACCGGTGAGGGCTGCACATAGATAGAACTCCAGAAATGTATGCGCGCTGTTCCACATAGGACGCGCAGCAACGGTGTACAGGCGCGCGCTGCAGAAGATTGCAATCACGCCGAGCACAGAGGCAGAAAGTCCCGCGGCAAGGCTGGCGGGGGAATGTATCCATAGCAGAGTTGCGTATGCGACAGCTACGGTTGCAAAGAGTGAGAAGAATAGAACTTCGCGGCTGAGCCAGGAGCGCCGCCACATACTGAGTGCGCGAAATGCATAGATGGGGCGGCCCAAATGTAGCGTGGAAGCTGACAGCGCGAAGATTGCCGTGAGCACCACTGCGGCTGCTGGCACTCGTGCGATGGATGCTCCGACAAGGGCCTGCGATACATACATGGAGACGATGGCGCCGACTGCAAGCTGCGTAAAGACGGTCATGCAGATGAGCGACCAGTGCGGGTGCTCTGGCTCGACCTGTGCGGTGTCCACGCGGGACATGTCCTGCGGCATGGCGGGGTTAAGCGTGATGCGAGTCGTGGAGATACTATCGTCCGCGCTGGGCAAGCCAGGCGCGTTGGCCTGCGAAGCATACTCGCGCCACCATTCTTCTACGTTTACGATTTCAATGCGGATCGCTTCCTCAGGGCATGCGGATACGCATGCAGGCTCACGTCCGTCCGTGAGCCGTCCGTAGCACATGTCGCACTTGCCCACGACGCCGCGCTCGGGATTGAACTGAGGTACGCCGTAGGAGCAGTTCCATGTACAGTATTGGCAGCCAATGCAACGTTCGGCGCTGTGTAGCACAATTCCCGTCAGCGGATCTTTGGTGTAGGCATTGACCGGGCATCCGGTCATGCAGGTGGGCTCAAGGCAATGGTTGCAGCCCATCGAAAGATAGTGCCGCATGGTGTCCGGATAGGTGCCACCTTCAATTTCTCCTACCCGGCGCCACTGAATATCCGCCGGGTTGCCATTTTGCTCATTGCACGCAACGACGCAGCACTTACAGCCGATGCAGTTTTCCATGTCCAGATGAAAGCGGTATTGTTCGCCGGGTAACGGCGAACGAGATGGAGTTAGTCCTGAGCCAGCGGCAGCGCTTGAACAGTGATGCCCGCGCGGCTGTGCGCTCGCCGGTGTTAGCAGATAGTGCTCGCCGTCTTCCGTTGCTCGCTGCAGCAAGGGCAGATCCATCGGGAATGCTCCATGCCCGTAAATGCGGGCGGATACGCAAGAAACCAAAGGTGAATGGGGCGGAAAAAGCTGATCGACCGGAGGCGCTGTCTACCGGGACACAAGCTCATCATGGAGTGATCATGGCATCACAGGCCTGGTAACGCCATTGGGAAGTAGTTTGATGATAGCTGCGCTCCCCAGCCAGCGCAAGCAAGATCGCCTGTGCAGACTTCGTCTTGCTCTGAAAAGATGTTTGCGCTATAGTCCAAGCACGGTCTTCTGCTGTGCGCACCTTGACGTGCCGGCAGAATTTTGCGCATGGAGTTCTCTCCCAAAGCGCGAAATATCACACATTCCTTATAGTTCGCCCCCTGGTTGCGCGAGCGATATATCACCAAACGAAGCATGTGCATGCCCGTGCGGCGCAGGACGCGGCGCGCAAGCTCTTGACTCGCGGCACCCTGCTCGACGGCTATCTCCGCATCCGGAGAGCGCGCCGAGTTGTATTCCATCCCCTTGTCGAATTTCCCGGAGAAGGATCTGTATATGACTACGCACAAGGTCGAGCAACTCATCATTGCAACAGTGGGATTCTTCTGGTGCTTTCTGATGTGGTTTTCAACGGCTGCATTCAGTCCGAGCATCGCGGCAAACTACCATCTGAGCCTCAAGGCTCTGGGACTCCTGGCCAGCTCCGCAATCTGGATGGCGCCCATCGGCAGAGTGGTCGCCGGATGGGCATCCGACAGATTTGGCGCGCCGCGCACGTTCGCCTTCATCCTTGCCGCCTGTGGGCTGGTTTCCGTCGCATCGGCCTACACGGTGAACTATCGGCTGCTGTTTATCGAACGAGTGATTGTGGCGATTGCCGGAGTCTCTTTCGTGATCGGAATCCAGCATGTGGCGCAATGGTTTGACGCTCACGAGATCGGCACAGCCGAAGGGCTCTACGCTGGCACAGGCAACGTAGGCGCGGGCGCAGGTGCACTGCTGCTGCCCAGAATCTTCGGCACGAACTATCACAGTGCATTTCTGTGGCTGGGAGTGATTGCAGTCGTCATCGCTGGCTGGTATCTGGTTCGAGGGCATGCTGCACGCACGGCCCAGCGAAGCGAACTGGTGCGCGGACGCAGCGATCTGCGCGGAACCATCTTCGTGTGGAGCCGCTACATTGCGATTGCGCTGATGCTTGCATATGCCATGTCCTTCGGGCTGGAAATCGCCATGAACGCATGGCTGCCCGGCTACTTCACGCGCGGTTTCCACGGCGCAATCCTTGCGCTGGGATTTACCGGCGTTGCAGGCGTACAGATCGCCGCGGGAACATTCGCTGCGGTTCAGTCATTCACGGCATCACTCTTCCGGCCATTTTCCGGATTTATGTCCGACCTGTTCCAGCGCAGAGGCTGGACGCCACTGCCCTTCATCGCAAAGCACCTTCCCTATGCCCCGCGCCTCCACTGGCTGGGCTCATCGCTCATTCTGATTATGCTGGCCATGGCTGGGCTTACAGCTGCGGGATTGTCCGGCTCCCTGCATCTGTCGGTGTCGGTTCTGGTAGTGCTTGGAATCTGCATTTCCTGCGGAACAGGCGGCACGTTTGCTCTTGTGCCGCTGCTGTTTCCTGATCGCCCCGGCTCCGCCGCTGGCTTCATTGGAGGAGTTTCGACCGCAGCGGCCATTGTTTACCCGCT
>JASHOY010000313.1 GCA_030038435.1 Acidobacteriaceae bacterium
GCTCCAGTTCAACTGGCCGCTTAGATAGCCGATCCGCTCGTGACCGAATTCGGCAAGATGGCGGACCGCGTCGCGAAAGCCAGGCACGTAGTTGATGCGGACGTTACGCACCCCTTTGAGATCATGATCGGCGCCCGCGTAGACCATGGGTACGTCGATGTTGCAATTGGCTAACTGCTCTTCCATGCCGAAGGTGAGAACGGCAATACCCTCAACCTGACGCTCCTGCATGCGAGCGGCGCAGACGGCGACGTGATCGGGGTGGGTCTCCGTGTCAGCAAAGCTCACCAGGACTTCATATCCCTGTTCGACCGCGGCGCGCTCGAAGTAAAGGATGATTTCAGAAAAAAAGGGGTTTCCGCCGCTCAGTTCGGAGACGATGAGGCCCACTGTGTGGCTTCTGCCACGGGCCAGTGCGCGCGCCTGGAAGTTCGGACGATAACCTACTTCATCAATGACGGCTTGTACGCGCCGGGCGAGCCGCGAGTCAACGGTTTGAACGCCGTTAATGACTCGCGATACGGTGGAGTGAGAAACGCGGGCGCGCCGGGCGATTTCTCTGATATTCATGGTTGTTCCTCGTCTCGGTCGTATTCTTGTGATCCGCTGCTGGGGACCGGTCACCAACGTATTTCTACCTCACAGTCGGTAACAGTTGCACTAAGGCCTCAGTATATCAGCAGGCGGCGACTGAGATGCCAGGAGGCGATGCGTGTCAGTCCGAGACGCTATTTTCTTGCCTGCTTCCGGGGGCGAAAACGAATTGTATAAAAGCCGCCGATCAACAGGAGCAACACACCTCCCCATACACCGGGATGATAACGCGCAAGCACCACGGCGGGCGGATGTGACCACTCTAATAAAGACGTGATAAAAATGATAACCCCGTAAAGCGTTAACAGCAGTCCTATAAAGAACCAGACAGGTAACATGTGCGCTCTGTTGTGCATTGCAACCCCATTTGCGCCCGAGAGCCGGGCTAATTACTTGTGTGGCCCGAATCCGGACCGACCGAGGAAGTAAAACTGATCCACCAGGAATCGCCGCTTTGTGTAATTGATGGATCGGCAGGATGACTTCCATTCACCAATACATCGGAAGCACTGGGCGCGGTGGCATACGGGCCGAGGCGCATGTCCACCATACCTAGGTTACGGTTAGCTGAGACTGTAAAGCGCATTTCCCCGCCTGATCGACGGAGGTCGTAATGAATCCGCGCGATCTCTGTTCGGCCATTGCGCTCGACGAGCGCTGGGTATTTATTGACGCTCATTTCGGTCCAGCCGTAGGGCATCCGAGGCAGAATCTGAAGGTGCAGCGGCTGGTTGTCGTCGACGCCAATCACAATACGGAGAACCTTGACGATTTCCGCTTCCTGCACGCCATTTCCCAGGTCGCCTGTACTGTACCAATAGCGGCCAGACGGATCGATCTGCTCGCCTTCCGGCACAACGAACGACCCGAACCGGGGATTGTAGATTTCCTTGGCCGTCCAGTCGAGCATTGCCGTCGCATCGTGCATCTGATCCAGGAGCAGGGCAGCCTGGGAAACGAAGCCCTGGCCGTAGCCCATGGCCCATCCATAGTATCCGAATGGATAGAATGTGCCGATCAGGCGCTCATAAGTCGCCGTGTCGACCGGCTTCCATGCCAGGTAGATATCGCTGGGCGCAAAACCCTTGTAATCCGCGGTGAAAATCAACGGTCCAAGATTGGTGCTTCGGTTAGGCCAGCCTGCGTGGTCGAGGGTCCATACCCGGCCGTATTCGGGGTTGTCGGTAATAAATTGGGCGGAGATCGCTTTCCGCATATCTTCGGCGGTTTCCCGCCATAACTTGGCGGATTGAGTTTCACCTATGGAATCCGCCATCTGCGCCAGGCCTTCGAGGGCGATTCTACAAATGTCGTCGGGATAGACAGAGAATCCCGCTCCGCCTGCGGATTCACCTGTAGAAAACAACAAGCCGTTGGCCGCCCCGGAAATCTGCGAGTGAGCGAACTGCCACGGAATCCAATCACCGGCTTCCTTCACGTCCTGCCAGTGCGCACGCAGCCAGGCATCCCGATCGGGCAGGCGCTGCCACAGCTTGAACAGGGAAAGCGCGATGAGGCCGTGGCCGTCATTTTCAAAGGGCTGGGCAAAGTCGGGCTTGTTGATGACGCGGCTCCAATGTGGCGGCAGATGTTCGCCATGGTATGTAAGCGACTGATCTGTTGCCCAGAGCTGGGCCATGCGAAGCGCAAAATCCGCATTGCTCTCGGCCTTGTCAAGATACCCGAGTTCGGACAATTCCTGAAGCGTGCGCCCCATATCCCGCGACCAGGAGTCGCGATAATATATGCCGACACCGGGCCGATAGGTTCCAAATCCGGCGCCGCCCCACGATACGGCGCCTTTGGTTGAAGTATGGTACATCCCGTCAGGATCGATCTTCGCTAACATATCCTCTACATTTGCGTAAAAGGCATTCTGGAGTATGCTCGCGTAAACCGTGCCCTTGAACGAGACCCCGGGCCCGGAATAACCTGCGGGTATCCTCGCGGGAACGGGCTGCCTGTAGAGGCCGCCGTACGAATAAAGCGCGCGACTGAGCGCCCTAAGTGCCTGTTGCGCTTCACACTCGTTCACTCCATCTGAGCGGAGCGGCTTGTCGTGAATAAATGCGGCAAAGGCAGGAGAGAGCCTGCCCGCGGCAAGAGTTGTTGCTCCGGGAACTGAGACAGAGTTCGCGGATTCTACGGTAACTCCGGCAACCGCGACGCCGCCTTTCATGAAAGTCGAATTTTCGATTTCGATCCATTCGATCGGAGCGGCTTTGGGAACAATGACGGCAACGTAATTACCGTCCTCTACAGGCGCCGCCGGATAGAGACGCAGTGAGAGCGCCAGCGCACTCCGCAGTGCTGCGTCAGTCGGAAAGGGATCGGGATATTCATAGAAAGGCTTTCCCCACCAAACGCTTTCGCCGAGAATCAAAGGAAACACCTGCACGGAGCCATCAGCATAGTCGAGGCGGATATTGCCCAGATCGTCGCCAACAAAGTATCGTTGCGAGTAGTTTTTCGGCGGACCCCAGGCGCCGACGCCATCGGACTCTGTCATGCCAAGGAGAAAGATCAGATTGATTGCGCTTCCGACCTTGAGTCGAATGGTGCCGCCCTGCTGCGGATGCGCGGCCGTCTCGATAAACGGAATGCCATACCGGTTGATTGCCACTTGCGATGTTCCTTCATTTCCAGGCAGGACCAAGGCGAAGAATTTTTTGTGAGAAGCTATGCTGGGGTTACTCGATGACGCAAGGCATGTGGGAGGGATAGCGAACAAACAAAGAAATGCGGAAAAAAGAGATACCCATTGCCAATACCTGTTATTTTTCATGATTCGCTATACCTCCTACCAGAACACCCACTGCAAGATTCCAAAAAGCACGGCTACGCCTGCGGCCCAGAAGATGGGCGTTTTCCAGAAGGGCATGGAATCGGCCTTGGGAAACTTGGTGTATCCCCAGACCAGGCCGGTTAACTCCTCCTTGGGTTTCGGCTTAGTAAATAAACTCACAACCACGGTTACCAGAAGACAGATGAGCAAAGACCATAGCGCACGGTAAACGTCCTCAGCCATGGTTTTCGCGTGTGGCGAAAGAGCAACGTAGCGAATCCACGTCGGGTGCGCCTCGACAGCAGCGAACATGGCAACGGAAGAACCTGTGCCCGCAAGCAGCCCCCAAAAGCCACCCTTGGGCGTTGTCCGCTTCCACACCATTCCCAAAAGAACTGTGCCGAACAGAGGCGAAATGAAAAAACTCACCAGAGCCTGCATATAGTCCATAATGCTGCCGAACTTGGTGACAAAATACGCAGTACCGATGCTCAGGATGACGCCCAAGATGGTGCACCATCTCCCCATGCGGACATAGTGCGCGTCAGATGCCCTCTTGCGGATATAAGGTTGGTAGATATCGTAAGTCCAGACGGTAGCGAAGGCGCTGACATTGCCCGCCATTCCGGACATAAAGCCGGCAATAAGCGCGGTGATTCCGAGGCCAAGAAGTCCAGGACCGGCATAACGCGCCAGCATCAGCGGCAACACCTCGTTGTAACTATACTGCCCGGCATGGGCCGCGCTTGCCGGCACCAGCTTATATGGCAAAACGGCCAATCCCAATAATCCTGGAAGAATGACGATCAGGGGCACAATCATCTTGAAATATGAGGCAATAATTGGAGCCAGTTGCGCAGAACGCAGATCCTTCGCGGCCATGGCGCGCTGCACCACCAAAAAATCCGTAGTCCAGTATCCGAAGGCGATTGCGCCCCCCAAGCCGAAAACCACCCCCACCCAATTCACGCCCATGGGATTGCCGGAAAAACTCCCTAACGTGCTCCACAGATGCACATACTCGTTGCTGTGCACCCTTGCGTAAATCCTGGCTACCAAGCCCTGCCATCCTCCCACTTCGATCAATCCCATGATCGGAATCACTAGCGCCCCAAGCCAGATCAGGAAAAATTGCAGGACTTCGTTAAATATGGCGGAGTATAAACCGCCGAGAGCAACATAGATTGCGACTGTAAGCGAGGATATCCAAATGCTGAAATGAAAGCTCCATCCGAGGACGACTTCCATCACCAATGCCATGGCGTACATATTGATGCCGGACATGAGAATGGTCATGAAAGCGAATGAGATGCCGCTCAGCGCACGCGTGGCTTCACCGTACCGGAGCTGAAGATAGCCGGGAACCGAGTGGGTTTTGGAGATGTAATAGAACGGCATCATCACCAGTCCAAGAAAGATCATGGATGGAAATGCCGCAATCCAATAAAAGTGCGTAGCAAGGATGCCGTACTGATACGCGGAGGCAGCCCAGCCCATCAGCTCAAGGGCGCCAAGATTGGCGGAGAGAAAGCTGAGTCCGGCCACCCATGCCGACATCTCGCGGCCGGCCATGAAGAAGTCGTTGGAGGTGCTCGCATAGCGGCGCAGATAGATGCCTATGCCCAGGACCATGACAAAGTAGAGGGCTATGATAAGCACGTCTGAGGGCGCAAGCGAGATCATCCGGCTCGCGTCGAGCCAGAGAATTTCGGCAGTGAGTGTGCTGGGGAAAACCATCGAACAATCCTTGAACCGGCCTCATGAGGCGCAGCGGCGATCGGTTGGGCGCCGCGTCTTGGCGCCGACAGGGAGTGAGTTTTATGAGACCTCGAAAATATTCTCCATGGGCACCCATTTCTGGCCGGGCCTGGCGATCGGCAGAGGCTTCTGGTATCTCCACATCAGTTCTTCCCAGCGGCGCATCTCCGCATTGCCCCTGTCGGCCGCAAGCTTGTCTTCGAGCGAAAACTCGTCGGTGGTCTCTAGGATCATGACCAGACGGTTTCCGGCCAGATAGATCCGTTCGCTCACAATGCCTTCGGTGCGAATATGCTCCATTACCCCAGGCCAGATGTTCTCGGGGCGGTGATACCATTTGTACTGCTCAATAAGACCTGGATCGTCCTGCAGGTCAAGAGCGAAACAGTACGTTTTCATCGAATACAGCCTTCCAGGAACCGAAATAGGATCCAATCATCGTTATTCAGACAGCACCAGATCCTCGCAGGCACGGAAATAACTGATGCTGGAAGAAACCAAAGCATCGAGTTTCTGCTTGTCGGGCCGCCCGTGCATGGCGGGATATGGATCGCCTCCGGGCCCCAGTGGTTCAAAGGTAACAAAGCGGCCCTCCCGGTTATGGCCGGTCAAATAGAGCGCGCGAATGATGGTGGCGACATCCATGGAGCCTTCGCCGAGCGCGCAGCGGTTGCTGTCCGCAAAGTGGAGGTTGACGAGTTGGTCGCCAGCATCGAGGATCGCTTCGCCAATATGCCGCTCTTCTGATTGCATGTGGTACACATCGCCGTTGATATGACCCACGGCAGGATGGTTTACCGCAGCCAGATATCGCTTGGCGTCGGCAACGGTGTGAACCAAGCTGACCTCTGCGGAACGGATTGGCTCAATGGCAGCCTTAACATCGCATTCGGCGAACAGATGTGCGCACATCGCCAGAGCTTCTGCGGAGCGGTCAAACTCGACGTCGTCATAAGCCTTCGGCCGGCCTACTGCTCCAGGAACAACAAGCAAGTATGCTCCCCCAACATCGCGCGTGAAGGGCACCTCACGCTTGAGGTAGTCGATGGCGGCCTGACGGTGTACGGCGCGGTTGCTGGCCAGATCGTTGTCAGCAGAAAACATGCCGCATACACCGGAGACCCGCAGGCCGTGGGCCGCAAGAATGTGCAGTGTCTCTTCGACCTTGTAACCGAGATCGGGGCCGTAGTGATTGCCGTGTAATTCAATGAATGGCACGCCGTTCTGTGCTAGCCGCCCAGCCGACTCGGCCAGCGGCTCCCGGCCGAATCCCCAGTTGCTCCACGAAAGATTAAGCCGCGTCTTTAGCTTCTCCGGCGATTTACGTTTGAACTCGCTGAAGCGCGCCGCGATCTGGTCATTCTTCATTTCAAAGTGTTGCTTACGCATCGCTCTCTCTTTCTGCCTTGCAGCGCGTCGGATAGCGCTCATTGCGCATGGTCACCCACGGCGGGCATGTTGTCGTGGACGTCGGGTCCGAAGTAGCGCAGCGTGACCAAGGGCTCGGTTCCGGAATGGTTCTCAAAGACGACACCCGCGGTTGCGGCTTCCCAACTGACAAAGAGCTCGTCCTGGGTCATCTGGCCGAAGCGGATCAGGGCCGGACAGTCTACGTCGAGGCGGCCAATGCGGCCGTGGCCCTGGGTGACGATCAGCCCATAGGCGCCGGCGTCGCGGATTATGCAGCGCGCGCCGGGCATCACGGTCAGTTCGCGCGCGCTGAACTTCTGCCGGCCGTCGATGGCCCCGTAAACGACCCAGTTGTCCACATAGCCTTCGCTAGCCGTGTCGGCCACCGGAATCGGCTCGAGATAATGATGCTGCTTGAAGCCGCTGTCGGTGTTGGCCGGCCAGTCCACAAGGTCGGCAAGGTAATCGAGGTCGTGATGCTTCTCCGGTGGCACGTCCTGGGTAAGGAGGCTCCTGGGGACCGGTCTTCCATCTACCAGCGACTGGAACATAGCCAGAACGTCACTACCCCATTGCGGCTCGTAGGTGAGCAGCGAGCCCGGCGCGTGGAGAATGCGCGGAGGAACCAGCCAGCCGGTGCCGGGCTTGAGGCGATAGGCCTTGGCGAAGTCGAGAATGCCGTTATCCCCCTTGTCCCACCGCTCCAGGCAGCCGCGGATGTCCTCGCGCGAGGCGCCCGGTTCAAGTCCGAAGTAGGTATGAGGAAAGTTGCCGAAGTAGGGATTGAGCTGGGGAGGAAAGTAATAACCCTCGGGTTTTCCTTCGCGTCCCACCAGCCGGGCCTGCTCGTCGCTCTGGTGCAGATGGTGCATGATGGGGCCTTGATTGTCGAAAAACTTGCTGTAGACGGGCCAGCGGTGGTAGGTGTCCCACATGCGCGGGCCGATGAGGCGCGGGCCTTCGGCTTCGACGGCCTCGCGGAGGGTGAAGCGCCGGTCCTCGAAGACCACGTAGCTGAGGCCTTCGTCGGGCATACGATTGTCGTTCATCGCCGGCGTAGTAGAAGCGAACCAGCGTTCGTCGATACCGCCGCGATGGGCTCCATAGGCATAGAGATCCCGCGGATCAAGCTTAAGCCTTCTTCCTGGAACCAGATACGACCGCGGAACCCAGGTCGGCGCCAGGCGCAGAATCCCCTCTCCGGCTTCTAGGGCCAAACGGCCGGTCTGGCTGGCATCTGCAGTTGCTTTCATATCTTTCTCCATGTTCCCGTCAATGAATTGTTCCCCCGTTTTAGGATAGCGTATGCGCGTGAGGAACCAGTCTCTCAAAATGAACGAGGATAACCTTACTGCGCTTGTCCATAATAGGTCAAGCTATGGGCATAAACACTTCGTGGCGCGAATATGCCTCATTTGTAGAGGCGGGCTGGTTTGATGAGATGGGACGGTGAATGGGCCAGCAGAGAGCGATCTCTTATAACGATCTCTTTGTATTAGAGTTTAGTCTTGTAACTTATTGATATAAAGACGATTAAAATCAGAGATCGATTTCTCGAACCCCCTTGACAAGTGCCGAAGGGTTTACGTAGTATCCTCCGCGGGCGTCTACTTGGAATTCCCGCCGGGGAAGATGGACGAGCTGGGCGAGGCCGCTGGCGGGTGACGCTGCCTGCCAAGGCCAGCACCAGATCTTCCAACTCGGAGCGAACCAGCGTTTTAAGCTGCTTGCCGCACATTTTTTTAAAGACGCGAACCTTGGTGCAGCTTGGGGCAATGAGTAGCGAAAGATAGATTTTACTCAGCGCAGAAATCAGGAGAAGCGTGAACCGACGAACATTCAACAAGCTGGCAGGTATGGCAGGGATCGCCGCCATAGCGAGACAGGAAGGCTTGGCTTCGGCAGTGCAGCCGGGACATGGTTTGAGACCACGAGGTGGGTACGGAAGTGCTTGGAGCCGCTATCTGGTGGGCACCGCGTACTACCCGGAATGGTGGCCGCAGTCGGAATGGGAAATCGATTTTCGGGAGATGCAGGACCTCGGGATCAATGCGGTTCGCATGGGGGAATTTGCGTGGGCCATCTTTGAGCCGTCGCTGGGCAAATTTGAATTCTCGTGGATGGACGAGGCGATTGCTCTCGCGAGCCGCCATGGCATCGGCGTGGTGCTGGGAACGCCGACGGCATCGGTTCCACCGTGGCTGTATCAGTTATATCCCGACGTGCTGAGTGGAAATGACAGTGGCCCCTATACCTACGGTGGACGTAAGGGATACTGCACAAACAGTCCGAATTATGAACAGGCGTGCTCCCGGATCGTGACCGCGCTGGCGGAACATTACGGCCAAAATCCCGGTGTCATCGGATGGCAGCTCGACAATGAGCCGGGTTATCCATTTCAAAGTTTTGATCCCGATTCCGAGCGGGCATTCAGAGTGTGGCTGCAGAAGCGCTATGGAACGCTGGCGGAATTGAACCGCGTCTGGAACGGTGCCTTCTGGAGCAATGAATACACCGATTGGTCACAGATTCGCTTTCCGACAAACTCGGCAGAGGGCGGTTGGCAGCCTGCAATCACTCTCGCATATCGAGAATTTTTCTCCGATTCCTTTCTCAATCAACTTCGTAGTCAGTCTGACATTCTTAGACGAAGCATAAGAAATCAATTTATTCTTACAAACTGGCCGGCGCCGGCCTGGTCGGTGAATGTTTTCACGGCGGCGAACGAGTTCCTGGACGCGACAGCGTGGGACAACTACGTCAGTGCGCCTGGGTTGAGCGATTTCCATCGCCAGTATATTGCAAGCTTCAACCACGATTTTGCGCGATGCGCGGGTCCTGGGCAACGGTTTATCTGCGCAGAGCAGAACGCTTATGTTCCTCCCAACGCACTCGATGAGGGCTTGCGGTTGCAAGCTTATAGCGACCTGGCGCATGGGGCGCATGGGCATTTTTATTTTGAGTGGCGGCGGCCGCTTGCGGGAAATGAGCAGTACCGCCCATCCTTTATCAAGGGTTTTGACGGGGCTATCAATCCGGCGAAGGCCAGGCTTGAGCAGATATGCGGGGAAATCGCCCGGCTCGGGCCACAATTGGCTGGAGCGACAACCTCATCCGACATAGCGCTTCTGTTCGATTTTACGAATGAGTGGGCTCAGGGATTTGGCGCACTCGGCGACAGAAACACTCGCTACAACAGCGAAGTGCCGCGTTATTACGATGGGTTCAAGATTCTGGCGCGCAATATTGATGTAATTCCATTGGCGGCGGATTATTCCCGATACAAACTGATCCTTGCGCCCAACCTGCGGCTGGTGGACGATGAGACGGTGGAGCGCTTGTGCAATTTTGTAGCTGCTGGCGGGACGCTTGTT
>JASHOY010000314.1 GCA_030038435.1 Acidobacteriaceae bacterium
AAATTCCATTCATGGTGATCCGGTTAGGCGTATCCGCGCCGCCGATTCCTCGCTGCCGGATGCGATTGACATAATCGGTGTAGCCGGCTGCGCTCATCAAGTTCGAGAATGTGTAAGTCCCGTGGAAGGTAAGTCCCATCCCGGTGCGATGCGTGTAGGTGATTTCGCCCGCGTTGTACCAGCTCTTGCCGCCGTTCAGATTCTGCTCCGTTACGCTTGACGCGCTGCCGGCGAGGTTTGAAGTGTAGAAGATGGGAAACGGCCGCGTGAAGTTGATGGCCTGAATGGTCTTCGACGTGTAGTAAGTGCCCGAGGCCGCAAACGGCGCCAGACCGTAGAAGGGATTGTTGACATAGCCGATCGAGGTGCCTTTAGCCGGAGTTGCGCCCAGCGCCTGGGTGCAATTGAGGGCCTCACCGCCGCGTTCTGGATCGCACGCCGCCTGCGCCGCCGCGCTGATGTGATTCAGATCGTCGCTATAGGTGGTGTTATACGCGCGCATGCCGGCATACGAGATTTCGATCGTATCCCACTGAGTGAGTTGGCGCTCCACGCCGAAGGAGGAATTGAGGACCGGGTTGAATTTGAAGTTAGGATTATAGAACGAGAGCGTTTGCCCAGCGTTGGTTTCCAGGCACTGAATCTGATTGCCCCCGCAGTTTCCGTTTGGCGTCTGGAAGTTCGGGAATGGATTGGCTAGATTCAGGTCCGGTGTGATTCCACCGTCCGGTGTCCCGGTGTAGGTGGTAGTGGACGAGTATCCGGTCTGCGGGGGCTGGTACTGGTTGCCGGTCATGGAATAGAAAATGCCCATGCCGCCGCGGATAACGGTCTTCTGGTTGAGCGCATAGGCAAAGCCCGCGCGCGGCGAGTAGTCGTACCAGATAACCTTCCACGGTGAACGGGGATTACCGTCGACGCCGGCGAAGGTAATGCCGCCGAGGAGCGCCCCGTTGATGGGAAGGCCCGACGTGTTGACCATGCTATTGATGGGGTTCACGTCCGTGGTGTCGAAGTCATAGACCTGGCGGTTATCGCGGTCGATATCACCGGCGATAGGCTTCTCCCAACGGACGCCCAGGTTCAATGTGAGCTTCGGCTTCACTCTCCAATCGTCCTGGAAGAAGGCGGCGCCGTATTTGAGCGAGTAGAAGTTGTTTGGCTGGGTGGTGGCGTTGCCGGAATCCCAGGTTCCGGCTTCCATGGACGCAACGGAGTTGCCGCTATAGCCGGCGCTCGACGAGATGCCGGTCGAGCCGCCCGAGGTCACGATATCCCACTGCTGCGTCCAACCCTTACCAATCGACAAATTGATGCTGTTACCGCTGGAGTTACTGATACGCTGGCTGTATTGATACGGCATGAACTCGCCACCAAAGTGGATGGTGTGATTGCCGTGGGTCCAATTGAATGTGTCTACTGCGTCGATCTCGTTGTCGCCGCGTTCCAGACCCGAGATCGAACCAAGCACCATGTAGTTGCCTACCGTGACTGACGGAAAGCGATCGAAATACTGTGAATTGAATGCGGCCATGCTCGCAGGGAAACCCAGGTTCGACGGGTTAAAGCCATCCGGAGGGCCGGTATTGTCGGTCTGGTCCGTGAGGTTGACCTCGGCCTTGATGGAGTTGACCAGCGTGGGGCTGAATGTGTGTGTCCACCCGCCCGCAAACCCCAGTTCCCGATAGTGGTTGTCGAAGTGGGCGCCGTATCCGGCCCAATTGAGGCCCGGATGCGATGGATTCACGTTGTCGCGTGGATCGCCATTGATGTTGGTGCCATATACGGTCCATGTCCTGAACTGGAGATCGAACTGGTCTTTCGCTCCGGCATCCTGATCCAGCTTGATCAAGTAGTTGTTATAGAGATACGTTGCCGGATTGTTCTGGAAGTAGTTATCGTTGAAATCGTTGGCCGTGCTCGGGCTGGGAGTCGAGTTGGGGTATGCGTACCACGAGAGGATATTCATCGCCACGCTGTTCATCTCGCTCGCCGGGATGACGTTCGCGGGCCCGATCGGCACAGGGTTGCCTTTGGGGCCCGGTGACGCTCCCGGGCCGTAGCCATACTGATATCGGCAGTTGTGCGGGTTGCCGTTCTTATACGTGCCGTTGTCGGTGTTGTTCGCTGTACACGCGGCTTCCGACGTGGGATCGTAAATCGGCTGGTTGTACGTGCCTCCATTGGCCGTCAAGAGCGAACTGAAGTCGCCTTCGCCGGGGTACTGCGTGCCTTTGCCAATCATGGCCTGCGTCGGCACCGATTCACTGACTGTGGTATTAGAGAGCTGGTTGATGTGCTGCCAACTGAGAACGAAGAAGGTCTGCCGGTTGCCATGCCAGAGTTTGGGGATAATCACCGGGCCGTCCACTTCAAAGCCGTATTGGTCATAGTGCTGTGCCGGCACTTCCAGACTCTGCAGCGGGCCCTTAATCACTTCTTCGGCATCGTTCACCGACGTGTTGGCCTGGAAAAATCCCGGCCGCAACAGCTCGTAGGCGACACCGTGCAGCGTTTTCCCGCCGGTCCTGAGAGTCATGTCGATGTCGCCGCCGGAGGATCGGCCCGCCGCCGCGTCGTAGGGCTCTGTCTCCACGGTCATCTCTTGCAGCGTTCCTTCCGGCGGATCGTATTGGTAGTTCTGCGAGCCAGTCATGCTTTGATTGTCCAGACCGTCGATGTTCAGCTGGACCTGATTAGCATGAATGGAAATATCCTGCGCCTGCTGGTTATAGGGGCCATATTCCGCCGGATTCAGATTGTTGTAAGCACCCGCCACCTGCTGGGTGAGAGTGAAGGCATCTTCCGCCTGAATCGGGAGCTGGGTGACGCTGATCCCTTCCAGTGTTTCGCCGCGATTCGCGTCGGTATAGTCGAGGATGTCAGAGGAAGCGTTTACTGTAATTTGCTGCGAAACGCTGCCCGGCGATAAAGAGAAATTTACCGTGACAGTCTGGTCTGTCTGCAGCGTGACGTTGGTTTTCCGCGTGATTTGAAAACCATTTGCCTCGGCAGTCACGTTGTAGATGCCGGGATGGAGAAAGGGCACGGAGTAGCTTCCCGTCGCCGTCGAAATCGCTACGGTTTCCACACCGCTTTCCTGGCTGTGAACGGTGATTTTGGCGCCAGGAATGACGGCCCCGGTAGTGTCAGTCACTAGCCCGGTGATGCTCTGCGAAGTCTGTGCCAGGGCGCTGGTAGTAATCGCAAAGGCGGCGACGACAGCCACTGCGGCGGCGAACCCAGGCGATGCAAGATGCCAGAAGTATGCCTTAGCCCCTCGCCAATTTTGTCTCCGTTTCCGTTCCGCGGTTGTTTCCGAAGCTCGCGCCATGGCGAGCGTCTTCTGACCAAACATCATTTTCAGCCTCCTAAAATGGCCAAGTCACAATTCGAGCCGGACCCAAAATGGCCGCGCTGCACGGCTTCTTTTTCTGGACTCGAAACCTGAGACTATTGACCGCGGATGAGTCTCCGCCGCCAAAAAGCCATTGTCAACGTTCCAAACTGTTTAGCACACCAAATGGAACTAACTCATTAATAATGAACCGATCGCATGTTAACGTTACGACTCCGTTAAGACGTGCTGACCGATGGTTCTCCTTGGCCGCGGTCGTCATCGACAACCTCGAACCGGACGGCGGTGGAAACTTCAGGAATTCCGGAGGCAGCAACGAAGCCGATACGGTCCGATTCGATCGAGGGAGCCTCGCCTGCCTGAAACCAGGAACTGCCATCAATGGAAAAGGCCGCTTGCAAAAGCGAGCCGTTCGACCGCAAGCGCAACCAGACAGATTTCATGAGGCGGCCGTAAGTAACCACCGGCACGTTCAGTGACGAATCTGAAATGGTCACCACGTTGCTCGATGGGCCGCGAGCAAGTAAACGCACATGCCAGCCTCTTCGTCCGCGTTCTTTGTCAGCTGGCATAATCAGCAGAGCCAGGCCGGGGGCATCCGCAGCAAATCCGGAACGGCGTGCCAAACCAAAGGCTGCGAACTGCGAGGCCACCTGTGGAATGAACCTGACCGTCATGGTCGATGTGGCCGCAGCTGCCGCGATAAAATGCCCTTCGTCCATGGGCTGCATGAGCCCCCTGCCGGCCGTGCAAACCGTGAAGACCGTTCCGTCAAATTGGACATCGCCGGCGATGGCCGGCTCTCCTAATGCGACGCTTTTCCATCCCCGAGGAAGTCCGGTCGCTATCGAAACAGGTGCGGAGGTAAGAGCGGTTGGAGTTGGCGTTGACAGGCGGTAAGTAAATTGGCGCGTTGGGGCAACATGCGTATCTCGATATGATCCGCTGCGACCGGAAACCTCTATATGTACCCTATCCCGTAAAATTATCGCGGATGATTCGAAGCGAGTTCGCAACCAGTCCAACTCAACAGCCTTTCCACTCACAAGAGCGTGCAACGCCGCGGGTGGAACCAACCGCGGAGCAGACTCTGGATCATCCTCGGTGCAAGCGTAGAGCAAAGTCCCGAATCCCGTGTGATCGGCGCCGTGCGCTGAACCTTCCGGCCTGATACTCTCTACGGCCCGTTGAACAGCGGGAGCCGGCAAGGCGCGGCGCACATGGTAATGCGCAAGGATTTGCTCGTAGACGGGCCGGAGCGAACTTGGCGGCGAGATCACGTTATGACGATACTGGCCCGTTCGGTCAATATCTGCACGGAACGCTACTTTGTCGCCCAGGTTATATGCAGCCGTCTATTCGAAGCCGCAGAGTAGCCGGTTGTCCTTCGCTCCATAGAGATCCCAGCCCTGATTCCACGCGATCTGACAAGCATCGCCCATGTGCGCCAAGCCGAGCTGCGTGTGCTGTTGGTCGCGCCCACTTTCCTGGCACTGACCATTGTCGTAGATGTAGTGAGCCAGGCGACCGTCGCCGTCTCCGTGTAAGTAGTAGAGGGGGGCGCGCTCAAACAGAGCCTCATCGTCACAAAAGACTGCGACCGCCAGCATGGTTTTAATGGCCGCCGTATCCCAGTTGCCATTGGCGTACGGAGCAAAATCGATGATGGTTGGCAAAATTGCTCGTTTGAGCATCGCAGCGCAGTTTGCGGCGCCCTGCGCGTCCAACTCGCCAATATGGCGCAGGATTTCCGCTGCGTTAACAAGCTTGAACGGACCCAACCCTGCCATGAGTACGGCATCCGCGCCAGACACGCGTTGGAGAGAAGCAGACCAGCCACTAACGATCGCTTTCGCAACAGCAGAGTAACGCATATCGCCGGTAATCGTAGCCATAAGCGCGCATTGATAAGCGGCACTGGCGTCCGAATCGAATTCCCCAAAATTGACGCTCGGATTGCGCCCGATCTCCTCTGCGAATCCACGAGGGGCATAGTTTGCGCTCGAAAGTGGATGCTGCCGCAGCTTCTCAAAGCCAGCCGCGATCGGCTGGCGCCCGGTGCGCACCGCGTCGCGCATGCGCTCGAAATCCGCCGCGGAATGAAGGAGGCCCGGATGCGCAAAGCGAAAACTCGAAGACGCCGCAATTAAAGTTCGCGGGTAAGCGAAGAATCCTGCTCCCGCAGCCAGCATCAAGCAATGGAATTCACGGCGTGTGACAGCGAATGATGTCAATGATCTCTCCCTCGACTCCGCCTCATAAGGCGGTGGAATTCGCGGCGCGTAGCAATGAATTTCAACGCGCTCTCTCCGACCGCGCCACTGCATCTCTGCTGTCGAAATCACAATTGCCGCGCGATCCAGTTTCAATTCGAAACTTTCTGGTTACAGGCTCGGCGGTTTGAATCGCCGGCCCGAACTTATCCGCCATTCGCCCCCACTGGTAGGCAATCACTTCCACTTCAATCGGACAGCGCGCGAATTTCGGGACCTGCGTAAGGGTCAGACGGTTTCTATCGATCTGTGCCGGGCCGTAATTGACGTAGAAACGAACCGGAATTCCCGATGTAGAAGATGCGCGCAGTTGAATCGGGCCCGCCGTAGGGGACAAGTCACTAATAGGTTCAAAGCGAATCTTCTGGGGAGAGCCCCGGCTGAGCCGTGCGGATATTGTTAGTTTTCCGGGCTGCACCGCCTTCCGATACTCCCGATTCCCGCTGTTCTCTTCCTCAATCCAGATATCGCCGGCATCATCTCCCCGCCGCATCGTAACTCGGAACGTGTTCGGATCGATCTGTTTTGCGGGTCCGGTAATTACTTGCACGCGAATGGCGCCATCCGCATGGCCCAAAGGCCGGCCGGCCCCAACGAGTTCAACAGGGATTGCCTGCAAAAATGCCGGCTTGAGCCTGAAAGTGATTCCATCATCTTCTGGCTCAAACTTCAGCGGAGCGAATCCCTGCTCGGCAACGGGCAATAGCCCGCCATCTTGCTCGAATGTGAGCATCTGTTTCTTTCGCTGCACTCGATCTCCGTCGAACTTGGCCGCCGCTTCCGCCATCTTCCGGTCGAAAAACCAGTAGGCCTCTCCTGCGTTTCCCTGATACTTCGCATACGGAGCAGCTGGCCAGCGATCCGGCTGGACTCCGCCCGAATCAGTCAGCCAGCCATGGATCGCCGCAATCGGGCTAAGGGGCACCGGCCCATGTGCGGGCGCATGTGGCGGCAATCGGGCGAGGCATGCCTTTTCGATGAAGAGCGCGAGAAGCTTTCCATCGGCTGGGGACCAATCGAAATGGCCGCCTCCGGGATCTGTCACTACGCCAACGAGGTTCGCAGGATTCGCCCGACGCATTCGAAGTGCGCTCGCCCGCACCCGCGGCCAGAAGAAATCGCGATCTCCGATGCGGCCATCTCGGTATTGCGGCCACTCAGTTGTTTCGCCAACAATGTAGAGCATCGGAATTCCCGGTAAATCGAGGTTTTGCGGAAGCGGTACGGTCTTTATAGGAATAGCGGCGATTGTTCTTTCAGGTGCCCATTCTGCAAACCGCCATGCGAATTGGCCATGAGCGGAATGCCCAGTGGGTATAATCGGTGCAAACTCGAGCTCGGAAAAACCGGAAACATGAGCCAGGGCGCGAAAGGTCTCTTGCAGCGCTTCGCCCGACCCTGGTTTCATGTCCGCATTGAGTACCGACTCATCGCCAGAGCCGATCCAAATGATTCCCAGACACTGTCGTGCTGCAACATGGCGTACCGAGGGATCCTTCAGCCACGCACGTTCTGTGAGATTTGAGAAGGCTACGATAAGCTCTCGTACCGAATTGCAGTCAGGAGGCACCCAAAGGTAGGTTGTCCGTCGCGCGACGGTTACAGCATACTGGTAAACAGCATCCTGCGCAGACACTTGATTGGAACAGGCCATAAGGCCGATTACGGCGAGCCAGAGAAATGACATCCGTTGCCAGTTCCAACTGGCAACTTTTATGTAACGATTTGCACGATGAAAGCTGAATGAGGCGCAATGAGTCATTAGTTCGGGCAGCCCATCGGTTGCGCGGCCGGTTCGGTTGCGTAAGTTACCGATTTCAGAGCACCGGCGTTGACCGTGGTTGATCCAGATGGCCAGTCCGGGTTAGGCTCGGACGACATGTGAAAGACCAGCATACCGCCGATAGCGATCTCTGCGTGCGTTAACCAGAACCGACGAAGCGGCTTTCCATTGAGGGTAGCCGACTGGATGTAGATGTTCTGCGCGGAGTCTCGCTCAACGACGATGCGGAAGACTTTGCCGTTGGGCAGGTGGATCTTCGCTTCGGGGAAGAGCGGCGTACCTATGGCGTAGCGCGGTATTCCCGGCGTTACTTGGTAAAACCCCAGCGCGCTCAGGATATACCAGGCTGACATCTGTCCAGCATCGTCGTTGCCGATGAGTCCGCCAGGCTCGTCTTTGTAACCCGCAGATCGCTCAACTGCGACATGCTGCTGGGTCTTGAAGGCCGCTCCCGCGTAGTCATACAGATAGGCGATGTGGTGGCTCGGCTCGTTTCCCTGATCATAAAGATGCTTTGCGAAGAGTTCGTCCAGTTTGGCGATGAACCCGCAGCGTCCGTGCTCAAGAGCGATCAGGCCGGGAATATCCTGCAACACGTAAAACGTGAACTGAAAGGGAAGCCCCTCGGTAATGTAGGACGCCGGCTGCGTGGGATCGAAAGGTATAGCCCAGCTTCCATCGGCATGGCGGCCTCTGGCAAATCCCGACACCGGGTCGATCACGTTGCGGTAGTTCTGAG
>JASHOY010000315.1 GCA_030038435.1 Acidobacteriaceae bacterium
GGCGGGCAGCCACCGGGGTTTGAATCGGCGTCCTGCGATTCCCAGCTTGAGGCATCCGGACAGGGCTCAGAGTGGTTCTGGCCGCGGACAAGTACCGGGATGGGCAGGAACGGCTCGAGGAATGCTTTGCACGCGACCGGGCCGGAGCCCGGGCCGCCGCCGCCGTGGGGCGTAGAAAAGGTTTTGTGCAGGTTGAGATGCATCACATCGACCCCGAAGTCGCCGGGGCGCACTTTGCCGACCAGCGCGTTCATGTTGGCGCCGTCCATGTAGAGCAGCGCGCCGCGCTCGTGCAGGATGTCGGCGATTTTGTGAATCTGGCTTTCGAAGACGCCCAGCGTTGACGGGTTGGTGAGCATTAGCGCGGCGGTTTCGCCGTCGACCTGGCGCGCCAGGGCTTCCAGATCGATGCGGCCTTCGGAGTTGGAACGGATGTTTTCGACCGCGTAGCCGCAGATGGCCGCGGTGGCGGGGTTGGTGCCGTGGGCGGAATCGGGGATGAGGATTCTGCGGCGCGGATTGCCCTGCGATTCATGCCAGGCGCGGGTGAGCAGGATGCCGGTGAATTCGCCGTGTGCGCCGGCTGCGGGCTGCAAGGTGATCGCATCCATGCCGGTGATTTCCAGCAGGCAGCGCTGCAGCAGTTCGATGATTTCCAGAGCGCCCTGGGCGTGCGATTCGGGGCGGTAGGGATGCGCTTCGGCGAGACCCTCAATGCGCGCGACCGCTTCGTTGACGCGCGGGTTGTACTTCATGGTGCAGGAGCCCAGCGGGTACATGCCGAGGTCAATGGCGTAGTTCCAGGTGGATAGGCGCGTGAAGTGGCGGATGATTTCGATCTCGCTCAGCTCCGGCAGCTCCGCGGAGTCTGCGCGTGCGGCGCTTCCGAGCAGCTTAACCGGGTCGACAGAAGGCACGTCGAGCGGCGGCATCTTGTAAGCGCGCTTGCCGGGCGCAGATTTTTCGAAGACCAGGGCTTCGTTCTGCGTGGGATGCTGGCGAACTTTGCCGGTGGTGCGGCGGTTTGGTGTATCTGAAGATGTCGCCATTCGTTTCTGCCTCTCCCAGCTCAACAACCATTTCGTGTTGTGCATTCCATCGCACTGCTCAATGAGGTTTTCGTGTGCGTTTTCAATCACGTTAGCGTGCTTTGTAACAAGGGCACGGCTTCAGCCGGGCCGTAAGTATTCGCAAAAAGTCTCGGGGCTTTAGCCCCCGCTCTTCTTCATCTCCGCTTTCCTCTTCGCCAGGTGGCAGAAACAATATGGAAACTCTTCCGCGGACGCCGCCAACCCCGCCTTCACCGGGTTCTGGGCTATATATTCGCGATGCGCGTCGAAGCTCTCCCTGTTCATCACCTTCTCTTCCCTGAATCCCCTCTGCCACACCTCGCCAAGATAGCCATTCTCGTGCGACAAGCGATGCGAGAATCCTCCTTTGATCAGCTGCATCGCCTTTTCGATGGTCATCCCGTCGTGAACGGTAAGGAGCAGATGCACATGATCGGGCATGACGACGAAATCGTGCAATTCGAATTTGCGTTCTGCAATGAGCGAGCGCAGCACCTCGATGAGTAACTCCGCATTGCGTTCCGATTGCAGAAGCCTTCGCCCCATACTTGTCCCCGTGGTCGCGAAGAACGTTCGTGACGGGCTGAGGATGTTGGCTGTGGTCGCGTTTCTGCCGGGATGCGCCATAGCAGGGGCTAAAGCCCTCTTCCTTTCTTGCGGTCTGTTGTGGCCCGGCTGAAGCCGTGCCCTTGTTACAAAACATTACTGCGTTTTCTTGCGAAGTTGCCGCAGTGCAACAACGCACTCATCTCTTATCTGCATCTGTTCGTGCAAAGTCTCAATAGCCTCAATTTCTCGGTCGTCGATCCTAACCTCCTCACGTTCCGGCACTGAGTCGCAGATGATGTGGAGTGCAAGCCCGAGTTCGTTGTGTTCGATAAACTCGTCGAACATTCCCCAGCTTTGCTGTCTCCGGCTAGAAGGCGATGTAAAGGCAAGAGGCGAGTCCTCATTTCGTTCCAATGCAGTTCCAGGCTCTGTCGATTCATTTCAATTCACGCCTCCACTAATCCGGCGGCCAGCACTCTGGCGGCTGCGTCGATCTGTTCGCGTGTGATTACCTCTGTTGCGCACCACAGCGTGCAGTTTTTCAATTCCGGATACCAGCGCGTCAAATCGACGCCACCGACGATGTTGTCTTCGAGGAGCCGCGCGCTCCACCTTTCCGGCGCTTCCCTGGTGCGGAGCACAAATTCGTGAAAATGCGGCGCCCCGGTGAAGAGCTGCTCGGCGCCGGTTTGCGTGCTGAGCGTCTTGGCCGCGTAATGCGCCTTGGCGAGGTTGTGCTCGGCGAGTTCGCGCATGCCCTCTTTGCCGTAGACGGTCATGAAGATGGTGGCCATCAACGCTACCAGCGCCTGGTTGGTGCAGATGTTCGACGTGGCCTTTTCGCGGCGGATGTGCTGCTCGCGCGTGGCCAGCGTGAGCACGAAGCCGCGGTTGCCGACGCTGTCGGTGGTCTGCCCCACGAGGCGGCCGGGCATCTGGCGCACGAATTGCTCCTTGGCCGCGATGACGCCGCAGAACGGGCCCCCGTAGGTGAGCGCGACGCCAAAGGACTGCGCTTCCATGCTCACGATGTCGGCCTCCCGCGGCGGTCGAACGATGCCCAGCGACACCGCCTCGGCAATCGAGACAATGAGCAGCGCGCCTTTGGCGTGGGCGATTTCGGCGATGGCGGAAATGTCTTCGATGACTCCGAAGAAATTAGGACTCTGGACGAGGACGGCGGCAGTTTCATCCCTGACGGCGGCTTCGAGCGCCTTCAGATCGACGCGGCCGGATTCGGCGTCGTAGTCGACCAGCGTTGCGGGCAGGCCCTGATGTTTGGCGTAAGTGGCGAGCACTTCGCGGTACTCAGGATGCACGGTACGAGCGACCACGGCCTTATGGCGGCCGGTGACGCGCGCGGCCATCATCACCGCTTCAGCCGCGCCGGTTGAGCCGTCGTACATGCTGGCGTTGGCCACGTCCATGCCCGTCAGCTCGGCGATCATGGTCTGGAATTCGAAGATGGCCTGCAGCGTGCCCTGCGTGATTTCCGCCTGGTAGGGCGTGTAGCTGGTGAGGAATTCGCCGCGCTGGACGAGGGAATCGATGATGACGGGCCGGTAGTGGCGATAAGCGCCGGCGCCGAGGAAGCTGGTGTAGCCGGTGGAGTTTTTGGCGGCCGCGGCGCGGAAGTAATCAAGGATTTCGCTTTCCGCCTGCTGGCGCGGCACGACGAGATCGCGGTCGAGGCGGTATTCAGCGGGGATGGCGGAGAAGAGATCGTCGATGGAGCCGGCGCCGATCTCGGCGAGCATTTGTTCGCGTTCGGCGGGGGATTTGGGAAGGTAACGCATATTCTAGCTATCAGCTTTCAGCTCTCAGTTTTCAGCTAAGAGCGCGAAGCCCAACCGGCTCGGGGGCGGCCGGATCGGGAATTTAAGTTTTGCAAGACTGCTTCGATCGCCTCAACCGAGCCAAGAGCTAAGTGCTGAAAGCGGTCCTCAGCCTTCCGTTTCTTCGGAAATGAACGCTTCATACGCGGCGGCCTCGAGCAGTTTGTCGAGCTCGGCGGGATCCGACAGCTCCACTTTGATGATCCACGTGGAGTGCGCGTCCTGGTTGATCTTGTCGGGCTCGTTTTTCAGCGTTTCATTGACGGCGATGACTTTGCCGCTCACCGGCGAGTAGAGATCGCTGACCGCTTTGACGCTTTCAACGGAGCCGAAGGTGGCATTGGCGGTGACCGAGTCGCCGACTTTGGGCGCATCCACGTAGACGATGTCGCCGAGCGAGTTCTGCGCGTAGTCGGTGATGCCGACCGTCCCCGTCGAGCCCTCGACGGAGATCCATTCGTGCTCGCGAGTATAACGGTAATTCTGTGGGTAGGGCATGATGGTCCGCTCCTTTTAGGTAAGACAGCGAAATTTTAGTGTACTTGGTGGGGGTGGGCGAACCGGGGTGAGGAAAAGCCAGGGCAATCGCAGTTCGCTGATCCCTGAACTCTAGTTCTTGAAGTATTTGCCGTGGCCGCCATTCGCCCAGGGATCGTAGTGCGCGGCGAAGTTGGCGCGCTGCTGAATGCTGGGGTGGTTGTAGAGCCAGAAGACGACAAAGGAGTTGGGATGGGGATTCTCCAGCCAGATGCGGCCCAAGGCATTAAACGCGGCGACGGCGGTTTTCTGCGGATTGCGAACGATGCCGTGAATGGCTTCCTGGCCGAAGATGTCGGCCTGGTGCTCGAAGTGGCGGCTGACGGCATTGGCCGCCGGCTCAAAGAGAAAGCCGGTGATGGAAAGCATCAAGAGCAGGATGACAAAGCCGGCGGGGCTGGAGAGCGAATCGATTTGCCATCGCCGGCCGCGTCGGCGCAGCAGCCAGACGGCGACTGCCGCGCAGATCCAGAATCCGAAGAAGACGCAGACTGCGGAGATGGCGAGGCCCTTGGGGATGTGGTGCAGCACGTAATGGCCGCATTCGTGCCCGAAGATGAAGAGAATCTGGTCGGTGGGAATGCGGTCTGCCGTCGTGTCCCAAACCACGATGCGTTTGGTGGGGCCGATCCCGGTTACGTAGGCGTTAATGCCGTTGGTTTTTGCGCTGGCTTTCATCAGGTACATGCGGCCGGGCGGAATGTTGATTCCGGTGCGATGCACAACCTTCTCAAGCTGCTGCACCAAGGCGTGATCGGTCTTTTCGAGGGGTTCGAACTTGTTGAAGAGAGGATCGATGACCAGCGGTTCGGCGATAACGGCAATCGCCATGAGCGGCAGGGTGACCAGCCAGGCTACTAACCAGAAGCGGCGCGGCCAGCGGCGCACAATGCGCAAAAAGAGCATAAGCAGCGGGACACCGATGAGCAACGTGAGGCAGAGCGACGTGCCCTCATCCGACAGCCAGCTTGTCCAGCTTTGCACGCTGATGCCGTAGCTGCGGCTGGCGTACTGGGCGAACCAGTCGATGGGCATGCCGGCGAGAAAAACGGCGATCAGGAACGAGGCGAAAAAGGTCAGTCCCTGAAGCCAGCGCCGGCGGGTGACGCGCAGCGTCCATTGTTCGATGCCGGCGATCGCCCCCGTGTCGAGCAGAATCCAGAGGAAGGTGATGTTCCAGAGCGAGCCGCCAAAGTCCAGAGCGTCACGAATGCGGTCCAGACTGACAGCCTTGGACAGCTCCGCAGGCGGCAGCGTGTAGGCATCCTGAGGCCGGGCCGAGTTGGCGGCAGTAGATTTTGCGCCCTGGCCCGCAGTCTGGGAACGGCACAAGGACGAAGCCGGCGCGACCAGCAGGATTGCTGAAAGCAGAACCCAACGGCAGCGGCCGATCCATCTCATTTAGCATTTCTCCGCACGAGTAAATCTCTGAGATAGTATTACCTGCCAGGGCTCATAGCGAATGTTGCAATTGAACGACAAGTGGGGGCGCGTTTCTGCGCAAGCTTGCCTCAGGTTTGACGCTGCACCGAGCTATGCTTAACCGAGGCAATTCGATGGACCCAGGCTCGGCATTCGGAGGCACACTTCAGCTCTGGTGCGCTTATCCCGATGATCTTTTGGACGAGAAGACGGCGGCGGCGTGTACACCGCTGCTGAATGAAGAAGAACGCGAGCGCTGGCAGCGGTTCCGGCTGGAGCGCAGCCGCCGCGAGTTTCTGGCCACACATGCTCTGGTGCGCACCGTGCTCTCCCGTTACCGCGCAGTTGCGCCTCAGGACTGGCGGTTCACGGCGAATAAATACGGAAAGCCCGCTTTGATGCCGGATTGCGGCCTGCATTTCAATCTATCAAACTCCGCAGGGATGGCGATTTGCCTGGTGGCGGATGCGCCCACGGATGTTGGCGTCGACGTCGAACCTCATCTACGGGCGCAGAATATTGCCGAAGTCGCGCGCAGGGTACTTTCCCAAGCAGAGCACGCACAGTTGCAAGCCCTGCCCGGCGCAGCGAAGCTGGAGCGCTGCCTTTCGCTGTGGACCCTGAAGGAGGCCTACATCAAGGCGCGGGGCATGGGCATGGCGCTGCCCCTCGAGGAAATCTCATTCCTCTTTGACGATGCGGGCCGGGTGCGGCTGGAACTTGAAGACGGAATGAAGGACGATGCTGCGCGCTGGTGGTTTCGGCTGTTCAATCATGCCGGTCACCGCATTGCCGTGATGGCGGAGGCAAAGATGGACTGGGCGCTGCAAGCATGGGAGTTTCACCGTCTGGATTTCCCGCCACGGCGCATTCTTTTGCAAAGTGGAATGAGGTGAGGTGAAGATTCGTCTTTGCGCGGTGGCCCGCGATGGCATCGCCGCAGTATTCTTCCCCTGCGGCGGCTGGCACGCCGGTGAGGGAGCGAAGATGAGAGGGTTTTCCCTGGGAATCATGTTGAGCATGCTGGCGATGGCGCCCACCGCCTGGGCCGCACCCATCCGCGTGATGCTTCTCGATGGCGAGAGCGCGGGTCCTTATCACAACTGGCGATTGACCACGCCGGTTCTCAAGGAAGAGTTGGAGGAGACGGGATTATTTCAGGTCACGGTGGTGACAGCTCCGCCATCGAGCAGCGATCTGGGTGGCTTTCATCCGGAGTTCAGCCACTACCAGGTGATCGTGATGAATTACGATGCGCCTTCGTGGCCGGAGAGTCTGCGCTCGCGGTTTGAAAAATATGTGCGCAATGGCGGTGGAGTGGTAGTGATTCACGCGGCCGACAATGCATTTCCTGACTGGCCGGCCTTTAACCAGATGATCGGCATCGGTGGCTGGAGACACCGCACCGAAAGTGCCGGCCCATACTGGTATTTCAAGAATGGCAAACTGGTTTCCGATGCGTCGCCCGGAGCCACGGGCTCGCACGGCATGCGGCTGCCTTTTCAGGTGGTGACGCGCGATCCCGACCACCCCATCATGAAGGGACTGCCGCACGTCTGGATGCACGTGAACGATGAACTCTACGCGCAACTACGCGGACCGGGCAAGAACATGACGGTGCTGGCGACGGCCTATTCCGATCCCAAGAACAAGGGCACCGGTCATGATGAGCCGATGCTCATGGTGGTGCATTACGGGAAGGGAAGAATCTTTCACACCACCATGGGGCACGACGTTTTTGCTGTGAGCGGCGTGGGATTCATGACCATTTTTCAGCGCGGCACCGAGTGGGCGGCAACGGGCCGGGTTACGCAAAAGGTTCCTGCGGATTTTCCCACTGCCGACACGGTGAGTTATCGCGTCGATCTCGCCGAGACTGATCCGGTATTCCTCAACGGCGCATCGCCGGTGGTGCACATCACCCAACAGCACCATAACCCGGCGGAGAAAGCGCGGCAGCGTTGAAACGGCGCGGGGCCGCGGCTTTCAGCCCTCGCTTATGGCCTTCAGGCGAAGAGATTCGGTGGTGACATATTCGCGGTTGAGGTTGCCAAACCAACGCCCGGTGAGCAGTCCGAGCACTCCGCCGAAATCAATGGAAAGGGTCGCCCGCGTTCCCATGGGCATGGGCTGCAGCAGATGGCGCGCGGTGACAATCACACCGGGACTGCGCGAAACCCAGGTGAACAGTCCGCGTGACTCATCCAATTCCGTTACCTGCCAGATGACCGGGGGCAATTTCGGCTGCTTCATCCGCGTGCGGCAGCCAGGGGACATGGGGCCGGGTTCGAGCCGGCGCGCGCTGATCACCGTGGGTGTCCATCGCGGCCAGCCCTCTACGTCCATCAGGATGGCCCACACCCGGGCGGGAAGAGCCTCGATGTCAATTGTGGTTCTGAATCCGTTCATGAATATGCGAGAGTCGCTGCATCGCTGGTTTACTGATTAGGCTTTGCCGGCACACCGTCCCGGCTTCGGCGGGGAAATTTGCGGAGCCGCCGGTTATCGGTGGGCTGTCCTTGTGGTGCTGGAACGTGTTTCGGCAAGCGCCTGGTCAATCATGTGGAACAGGTTGTTGGTGTCCACCACTTCCTTGTACGGTGGCGCGTTTCCGCCTGCGGTGACGATAAAGATCGTGGGCGTGTGATTGATGCCGACGCGCTGGCCGAGCTCGCGATCAGCATTCACCTCTGCGGCCAGCTTGCCCTGCGGATCGACCATGAAAGGCATCTGCTGCCCGTGGCCTGATGCGAATCTCTGCGTAAAGGCAAGCAGCTCCTGGCGAGTCTCGATCGAAGCCTGATTGGCGAAGACCTGGTTGCGATAGTCGTCGCCCAGTTCCTTGCTCCTGGTGTCGAACCAGCGCGCATAGACCGCTGCCTGGAAGCTCCAGGGGTGGAATTGCAGAGGGAAATCGTAGCGTATCCAAGGAATGTGGTATTTGGCCTGCGCCTGCATGAGAAGCGGGTTAGTCTCGGCGCACATCGGGCATTCCATGTCATCGAATTCGATCATGGCCACCTTCGCCCCCGGTGGCGGCTTCAGCACAGATGCATCGTTCACCTGAGTCGTGGGTGCTCCGCCAAACTGGGCATGCGCGGCAGGCACGGCGCAAAGAAGTGCGGCAAGGCTCAGGAAAAGACCGGCACGGAGGCGTAAACTCCTGCCGGAATGGGCAAGCACAAAGGAATCTGCCATGGCGATTCGACGGGTCTCCTCCCTTATTGTAACGGGGAGAGTCGCGATCGCCTGACTTTAGCGGGTTTGATCGATGGCCTGATCGATGTCCTGGTAGAGATCCTGTTCGGGGTTCTCAACCTTGATGTACGACTCGCCCTTGGGACGCGCCATCACGATGAAGATGGTGGGAGTTTGGGTAATACCCAGCCGCTTGCCGAGCGCGACGTCGGCCTGCACCTCATGCGCCAGTTTGTCCTGCGGGTCGACCATGAAGGGCAATTGCAATCCGTGCCTGGCCGCAAACTTCTGCGTAAATGCCAGCAAATCACGGCGGGAATTAATCGAGGGCTGGTTGGCAAAGACCTCATCGCGATATTCGCTGCCAATCTGCTTGTTCTGGGTGTCGAACCAGCGGGCATAGACAGCGGCACTCGGGCTCCACGGATGCCCGGGAATGAGAAAGTCGTGGCGGATCCAGGGAATTTTGTATTTGGCGACGGCCTGCATGAGCACGGGATTGGCCTCGGCGCAGGCAGGGCATTCCATGTCGTCGAATTCGACGATAGCCACCTTGGCTCCCGGCGGCGGTTTGAGAGCCGGTTCGTGGCTCGCGGTGGTCACCGTGGCCCCAAACGCTGCGTGGGCGGCGAGACCATTTAAAAGCAGCGCGGCAAGACTCAGCAACAGACTCGAGCGTCTGCGAAAATTCTGGCTCATTGGATGCGGAGGAAAGAAACGAAACATTCTGGTTATTTAGACCCCGATTCCATTGTAAAGTCTCACGGGTAGAGAAGGCGGAGAACAGAGAATGAGTGAGCGGAGATCAGATCGCAGCTCCGGGATATGAGAAAGGTGAAGCTTCCGCACCTCCGATGATTGCTCATGCCTTTGTGGATCAGCGGCCAACTACGAGGATGGTGAAGCTGCCGGGGATTGCCTGCGGCCTGGGATGAGGGCTCTGAGCGGTCGGCGCCGGCGCGGGACCAAATTCGGCCGTGTCGAGATAGATGCGGTCAGTCTCCGCGTCGTAGGCCATGGTGCGCGCGCCGCGCTGCGTAGGCAGCGTTTCAATGGTTGGATACCCGGACGCGCCGGCATCGACGACGGCAAGAACTCCTTCTCCGCAGGATGCAAAGGCCAGCTTGTGTTTTTCGCTGTAGCGTGCGGCGTCGGGGCCGTTGCCGATGGACGGGGTGGCGAGCACCTTTCCGGTTTGGTAATCAATTACCGCCATCTTCTGGCCGCGGCAAACCGAGAATAGCCTGTGTCCATGCGTGTCGATAGCCAGGCCTGAAGGGTGCTGGCATCCATCCGGCCAAAGGGCGGTAATTTTTTTCGTCTGCGCGTCGAAGCGGGCAATCTGGCTGGTGCTGGTGATATTGTCGTAGACGTTGCCGCGGCCATCGGCGGCGGGAAACTCCGGCCGGCCGGGCAGCGGAATGGTGGCGATCTCCATGTTGGTGTATGCGGAGATCACGGTCACGTTCTGGCTGCCTCCGTTGAATGCCCACACGGTCTGCGTCACCGGCTCGAAGACAATTCCGTCAGGATTGATTCCCGCCGGGACGGTCGCGATTTTGGCCAGGGTTTTGCGGTCGAAAACCACCACTGCATCACCTCCGCCGTCGGAGATGTAGCCGTACTTGCCGGATGTATCAAGCGCGATGCCGTGAGTGCCGTGCAAGCCGGTGATGGAGCCGGCAGACTTGCCGGTGCGCGTATCAATTACGTCCACGGTGTCGCCGTGAGCCAGATAGAGGCGGTGTGCTTTGGCATCGTCATGCATGTAATCCCACCAGCCCGCGCCGCCGATCTTCCAGCGCGCGATGACGTGGTAAGGCTGCTGCGCGGCGGCAAGCGTGGGCGCAGCGGCAATGCAGCAAGCCATCACCACGGCGAGAGACGCGGCAAGACGAAAAGCGCGAAGCACGGGCATCGAATTCTCCTTGTGGAACGCGGAGGATCGCAATCCACCGCCGAGAAAAAGTTTCGCACAGGAGGCTCAGCTTTGGGCCGAAGCAAGAGCAGCGTTTGCAACGGGGTTTTTCCCCAGCGGTAGTTGCACCGTAACTTTCGTGGCCTCCCCGCGCCGGCTAGCGATGACGATTTGGCCGCCGGCGCGCTCCACGATGGCTTTACATATGGCGAGGCCAAGCCCGGCGCCGCCGGTGGCGCGGGCACGCGAGGGGTCGCCGCGGTAGAAGCGCTCGAAGATGTGTGGCAGCGCTGCGGAGTCAATGCCTTCGCCGTGGTCCTCGACTGCAAACATGACTGTGCCGCCTGATTCCCGCGGAAGTGTGATTTCGGCTTGCACGGCCGAATCCGGTGGGCTGTGCTGCAGTGCGTTCAGCAGCAGATTCGAGATCAGCAGGGTGCAGTCTTCGCGGGTGAGCGCAACGGGGACGCTTTGCTTCGATGAGAGGTTGGTGGTCACGCGGACGCACCGCAATTCCGCGACGGTTTGCAGTTCAGCGAGCGATTCGCGCAGGCACTGTGCGAGGTCCGTGGCGGGCCGCATCTCCTGGGCGGCGCCGGCCTGCTCCACGCGCGCCAGCGTGAGCATTTTCACCACCAGGTCTTCCAGGCGCTCGGTGTCGGCCAGCGTGCGGTCGATGCCGGCCTCGTATTCGGCTGCAGTGCGCGGGCGCAACACCAGCAACTGCAGGGATGATTTGACCACGGCGACGGCAGTCTTGAGCTCGTGCGCGGCGTCGGAAACAAAGGTGCGCTGCTGCGTGAAAGAGCGTTCCAGGCGTTGCAGCACGTTCTCCAGCGCGGTGGTCAGCGGGGCCAGCTCGGGCGTAGAACACGCGCTTGCCGGGGGTGAAAACTCCCAGGAATCCGCCGAGACTTGGGATGCCATGGTAGCCAACTGGCGCAGGGGCAGCAGACCGCGTTGCAGCAGCCAGGCGATGAGCGGCCCGGTTGCAGCCAGCAGCAGGATGCTGCTAAGGGCGTAGAACTCGACGGCGCCGCGAATGGCGCTCCACACCCGTTCCGTGGGCGCGCCATAAAGAACAACGAATTTGCGCAGCTTGCCGCCGCCGGGGTCTCCGGGATCGACGATACGCGAGCCATGAAGGACGATTACACGGTAATGGTGCTTCATCACATCTGCGCGCAGAAAGTGCCGGGAATTGTCCTGAGGGACGGGAATGCCCTGCCAGTTTGGAGACCTGCCCAGCCGCCGCCCCTCTGCATCGTAGACTTCGTAGATGTCCTCCTTGGGCAGATGCAGATCGGCCTTGTCGAGCATGATGTTGTCGCCGGAGTCTTCGGCATCCTGAACTGCGCCCATGACGGTATAGGCGCGGCCGCGCAGCATGGCTTCAAAAGCCTCAAAGTGGATGTGGCGCTCGTAGCCGAGGGAGAGGAATCCGACCAGAAGAGACGAGAGCAGCTCGACGGCAAGCACGGCGGTGATGAGCCGAAAGGTGATAGAGCGGCTTTTTCTACTTATGGGCAATGGTTTGCTCCGCTCCCACCGCCATGCGGTAGCCGCGCCCGCGCAGGGTCTCGATCACCGGCTCGGCGCCGGGCAGGGCAGCGTCGAGCCTTTTGCGCAGGTTCGAGACATGGGCTTCGATCACGTTCGAGTGGTGCTCCCAGTTGTAGTCGTAGAGGTGCTCGAGCAGTTCGCGCTTGGAAAAAATGCGCCGCGGGTGGTGGATGAGGTACTCGAGAATGCGGTACTCCGTGGGCGAAAGGTCTACTGTTACTCCGTTGCGCCGCACCGTCTGCTCCAGGGTATTCACTTCCAGTCCCGAGGCGGCAAGCACGGGGTGGGCCGCGCCTTTGCCGCGGCGGATGAGCGCCTTGGCGCGGGCCATCAGCTCGCCAAGGTCGAAGGGCTTGGCCAGATAATCGTCGGCTCCGGCATTGAGGAGCTGCACAATGGCATCCTTGCCTTCCTTGGCGGTCAGAATCAGAACCGGTGTCACGTCCTCGCGGGCGCGGATGCGGCGCAGCAGACTCAGACCGTCCAGTTTGGGCAGCATCAGGTCCAGAACGATCAGGTCATAGCAGCGGTTGCCGGCCAGATCGTCGCCCGCCTGGCCATCGGGAGCGCAGTCGACGGCGAAGCCCGGACCGTCGCGCAATGCCGCGGCCAGATTATCCGCCAGACGAACCTCATCTTCCACCAGCAAAACCCGCATCGATTCGCTCATCTCCTCGCAGTATCGATGGGAGCAGATTAAATCATCCTGAATTCGCCGTGTGCGGCGTTTTCTGACCGCGGCCCGGCTCGCCGCTATAGAATGGCTTCGCCTCCGGAATACGCTTTCCGGGCCTCGGGAATCCGGGGCCGCTCCGGAAGCCACATACACCGTACTGGAGAAGAACGATGAAGATGGAGCTGCGTGTTCGTCTGAGCGTTTTGCTTTTGCTTGCCCTGCCGGTTCTGGCAGCGGGTTGGCTTGCCTCCGCTGCCCGCGCACAGTCCGCCGCATCCACCGAGATCGGGGGCGAGAAGCTGGTGGTGCTGTCGCGCAGGCCGGTCAGCAAGACCAGACCCGAATTCACCAGTGTCACGGTGATGCCCGGCCGCGCCATGGAACTGCTCTACGTCAAAGCCAATTTCCCGGGGAAGGGCGAAGTAAACGTACTCTACGCGCCCGGCGTTGCCACTGCGGCAAAGATGCTCAATGTCGAGGATGATGCCAACGGCGACCTCGGCTATCGCCTCGGTGCGGCGATGCTCTGCCCCTATCCCAACCGCATCATCGGCAAGCTGGCGCCGGATGGCAAAACCCTTACCACCTCCTGGGAGGGCCGCACGGTTACGCTGCCGGCCAACAATGTGGGTAAGCTTCCCGGCGCCGAGCGCCACGCCATGCACGGGCTCATTCTCAAAGACAAGGCCACCAATGTTCACGTGGTCAAAATCCCCGGCGGTGAAGAGGTGATTGGCGAGATTCACGACGCCTTTCATGGGCAATGGTTCGCCAAAACCGACCTGGTCATCACCATCTCGCTGACCGCCAACGCTATCGACGTTACCGACACCGCGCGTAACGTGGGCACGCAATCTGAGCCTATGGCCATCGGCTGGCACCCCTATTTCGCGTTTCCCTCCGGCGATCATCCGCAGGTCCGGGTTCACATTCCAGGCACCATGATGGCCCAGGTGAACAACTACGACAGTGTTTTTCCTACCGGCAAGCTGCTTCCCGTGGCCGGCACGCCTTACGACTTCCGGGCCCCGGCGGGCGCGCCCCTCGATGACCACTACTACGACGACAACTGGAGCAACCTGCAGTGGAAAAACGGCATGGTGGAGGTACGCGTAGTCGATCCCCAGGCGCATTACGGGGTGGCCGTCGACGGGATTTCCCCGCAGATCAAGACCATCCAAATGTATTCGCCGCCCACAGCAGAGTTCGCAGCCATCGAAGACCAATACAACTTCGCCGATCCGTTTGGCAAGGAATGGCACGGGATGAATACCGGCATGGTGACGCTGCAACCGGGACAGAGCACCAGGTGGCATGTGCGCCTGCGGGTCTTTGTTCCCTGATTGCCCGGCTCCGCTTTGCAATCTGCTGGGCGCCTACCTCGGCGCCCACTGCATCTGGCTGGCTTCCACGTAGGCGCCCTCTTTCTTGAGCAGCGCCAGCCCGGGATGGGTCAGTGGCCAGCGGTTCGCAATTTCCGCTGCAGACGGGGTCTTCATCACCGTCCCGACGATATCGACAAGGTCGCCCCTCATGATCGGCTTCGGATCGTCAGAACGCTGATTTCCGGACAGCACCACCAGCATCATCGATCGGGTGTTGCGTCCGATCCAGTAAAGGCGGTTGCTGACCTTGCCCAGAATGGGCACGTTGATGAGATGAAACTTCTCGTTGACATACGGAATCTTGTTTTTGGCATTCATCGCGGCCAGACCGGAGCCTTTCATGATCAGCCCGTTCGCCGTCGGCGCCCAATTCCCCCACCACCAGCCTCCGGTGCCGCGGATTCCCCATCCAGCCCACCAGATGGCCAGCCCGATAATGATAATCCAGAAAAGCCACCACCATGCGAAGCCTGCTCCGGCTGCGCGCCGGCGCTCCATTTGTGTGTTTTCAATTTGTGTGTTTTCAAGGTCGTCGGGATCATGGCGGAGATTCGCGTCGGGTCTCTGCGGTGAAGCCATCTTCCCACCTCTGTGATTGAGGTATTGGGCCCTGTGATGAGCCCTCTTTCCCGTTCTCGTTCCGCCTGGTGCAGGCTGGAACAAAGCTTCCGGCCCGCTGGCTGCCTCCAGCCTGTCTATAAGATGGACGACCAGCAGATGCGGATGGCCGAAGCGCATGAGTCCCGGGTTGATCGCGGCTAGGAAATCATCAGGAAGCCCCTGCGGGATTGATCGCATGGTAAGCTGCTCCCAGGCTGTGGCCGGGGTAAGCTTCAGGCGCAGATTTTCACCGTCCTTGCATCCGCCTGTGGCATCCAATCCGCGAGTCACTCATATTGGAGCGGAGGAGCTTTTATGCGCTACAGGCTTTTGGGACAGAGCGGTCTGCGTGTGTCGGAAATTTCGCTGGGCACCATGACCTTTGGCGAAGAATGGGGCTGGGGTTCGGCAATAGATGAAGCGCGCCGTATCTACGAAGCTTATCGCGAAGCGGGCGGCAACTTCATTGACACCGCCAACGTGTATACCATGGGTTCAAGCGAAAAATTCGTGGGCGAATTCATGCGAGGCCATCGCGAGCAGATGGTGGTGGCCACCAAGTACACCAATGCGCACGGCGGCAACCACCCCAATGCCGGCGGCAACCACCGCAAAAGCATGATGCAGGCTGTCGAAGGCTCGCTCCAGCGCCTGGGCACCGACTACATCGATCTCTACTGGATGCACATCTGGGATGGGATCACCCCGGTGGACGAGGTGATGCGCGCCTTCGACGACCTGGTTTGCCAGGGGAAGGTGCTCTACGTGGGGGTCTCGGATGCGCCGGCCTGGTGGGTGGCGCAGGCCAACACGCTCGCCGAACTGCGCGGCTGGTCGAAATTCGCAGGGTTGCAGATCGAATACTCTCTGCTCGAACGCACCGTGGAGCGCGAACTGATCCCCATGGCCAAGGCAATCGGGTTGACGGTCGTGGCATGGTCGCCGCTAAAAGGCGGGGTGCTGACGGGCAAATATCAGGCGGCTGGGGAGTCGGGAGGGGCGGTCAAGTCCGAAAGAGAAGAGAACGCGCGCTACGCCCTGCCGATGATGCAGGGATTTTTGCCGCAACGCGAGCGCCAGGACCGGGCGGTGGCGGCGCTGCGCGAGGTGAGCGCGCAAACCGGACGTTCGCCCGCACAAGTGGCCTTGGCCTGGCTGCGCTACCGCGATGTTCCGGTGATTCCCATCGTCGGCGCCCGCAAGATGGCCCAGTTCGAAGACAACATGGCCAGCCTGACGCTGGAGCTGTCGCCGGCCCAGGTGGCCGCTCTGGACGCCGCGACGGCCGTAGAGTTGGGATTTCCACATGACTTTTTCGCGAAGGAGCTGGTTCGCAACCTGGTCCACAGCGGCATGCGGGATCGCATTCTCACCTGAGAGCGTCCATTGGTTTGCGGTCCGCCGCTGTAAACCGGCGCCTAGGGTTTGCGTCAACTCCAGAGTGAAAGCTGGTAAAGGACGATTTCGCTGTCCATGCTGCGGCTATAGAACCCTGGATGCGCCCGCGGCGATGGGATTGTGCCCCGTTTGCTGGTGGGAGGACGATGGCCAGGAAGACCCCGACGCCGCCGAGGTGCGACTCACCGTGAATGGGCAGTTGAGCCTGGAAGAGGCGCGTGAGCACTTTGCGCGCTGCGGGGCCGCGGATCCTCGCTTTGTACCTTACGTTCGTAAGCCCCAGGTCACCGAAGAGTAACGTGTCTTCGGCGATGCCCGGCATCGGGCATCCCCGTCCGGCGGTTTGACCACCTCAGCAGAACCCCCTTACCATGAGAGAGGTATTTCCCCCGGCCATGCGATGTTGTATAGGAAGATACAGCAGCCGCAGCGGCCAAGGAATCGGCTCGCCGCGGCGGGCCCGGAAGGCAAACAGAGTTGAGTTCAACCAATACCCTCGAAGACGCCCCGCAACCTGAAGCTGCGCCGGACGCCCATAGCCACGAAGGCCAGGAACACGAAGGGCACGACCACGGGCCCGTACTGAACCCCGAATGCACCCGCGAGCTGGTCCTCGACGTTCCCGCCGAAGAAGTGACGAAGACCTACGGCACCATCACCGCGAATTTCCGCAAGTACGCCAAGATCCCCGGGTTCCGTCCCGGGAAAGTTCCGGAAGGCGTAATCCGCCGCAGATTTGCCACCGAGATTCGCAAGGAAGTCATCGATCGGTTGCTGCCGGAGCGCTTCAATCAGGCAATTCGCGAGCTCGATATCCGACCGGTAGGCGAGCCCCGGGTGACCGAATTGACGGTCGAGGAGGGGCAGCCGCTGCATGTCAAGGCGGTCTTCGAGTACATTCCGCAGTTCTCTATCGAGGGCTACAAAGATGTAACCGTGGAAAAGCCCTCGGCGGAAGTCACTGAAGAGGAATTCGCCCGGGAGATGGAGGAACTGCGCGAATCGCGGGCCACCGTTGAACCTGTAGAAGAGGACCGGCCTCTAGCCAGCGGAGACCTGGCGCAGATCAGCTACTCGGGCCGTGTTGAAGGCGTGCCGGAAGGTGAGGCGGAGCCCGAACCGTTGAAGAGCGAGGAGACGTTGGTGGAGATCGGCGGGAAAAATACCGTTGAGGCTTTCAGTAACGCCCTGGTGGGAGCAAAAGCGGGGCAGGAGCTGAAGGCGGAGGTTGCGTATCCGGCCGACTATCCGGAATCGTCGCTGGCCGGTAAGACCGTCTCCTACCAGATCCAGGTGAAGGGGATCAAGAAGCGTAACGTTCCCGAGCTGAGCGACGATTTTGCCAAGGAGTTGGGCCAGTATGAGAACCTGGTCGAGTTGGAGAGCCGGGTACGCGAGCACATGGCCAACCGCAAACGGCGCACGGTGGAG
>JASHOY010000316.1 GCA_030038435.1 Acidobacteriaceae bacterium
GTGGTCGCATGCCAGACCTGGGGCATGCGCACGCGTTACGTGGGCAAGCTGGGCAGCGATGATGCCGCGCGCCTGCATCGCGAAGCATTCTCCCGCAGCGGCGTGGAAATGCATCTGGTCGAAGTCGCCGATGCCGCCAGTCCACAATCGCTCATCCTTGTCGACGATGGCGGTGAGCGCACGGTCCTGTGCCGCCGCGACGACCGGCTTGTGCTTCAGCCGGGCGAACTTGACCGCACCTGGATTGAACAAGCGCGGGCGCTGCTGATTGATGGTCATGACACCGCTGCCGCACAGCTTGCGGCAAGCTGGGCGCGTGCGGCGAAGATTCCTGTCATCGCCGACCTCGACGAGATCTACCCCGGCGTTGACGACCTCATTGCCAATGTGGATTACCTCATTGTCAGCCGCGATTTTCCCGGCCGTCTGATGAAAGACGGGCAGCTTGATGAGGCGCTGCGCCGCATCTCGGCGCGCTACGGATGCCGGCTGGCCGCGGCCACGCTGGGCCAGGATGGCGTGCTCGCATGGGATGGCAAACGCCTGCTGCACAGTGCTGCCTATCGCGTTCCGGTCACCGACACCACCGGCGCCGGCGATATTTTTCATGCCGGATTTATCTACGCGCTACTCCAGGAGTGGCCGCTCGAGCGGCAGCTTGATTTTGCCTGTGCAGCGGCAGCGTTGAACTGCATGGCGTCGGGTGCGCGCGGCGGAATCGCGGCGGTGACGGCGATCGAAAAGCTGATGGCAACCGGCGCGCGCTACGATGTTGCCTTTTTCGATGAAGCGCAAGTGCGCAGCTGACAACCGGTCTGCGAATCTGCCGGTTGGCGTATATTCGTGTGCATGAGTACAAGGTTGACTTGCACGCTCCTTTGCTCGGTCAGTCTCTTGTGCCTTCTTCTTTTCGTCCGCAGTCATCCTGTCCTGGCTCAGGCGCCTGCCGCGCACCCAAAGAGTTCATGGCAACCATCCCGGAGCGGAGAGAATGGAATCGCGGCGAACCCGGCACATTCCGTTGCGCAGCTTCTGCCTTGTCCGGAGCAGGCCAGAACGTTCAAAGCCCTCTCCCGGGCTTACGCGGAGGGACATGTTCCTTCGCAATCGGAGATGAATGGCACGTGGGTGCCGATCGGCCTTTGGCTTTACCGGGATTCGCGACCCGATCTGAACTGCGCAGGGATTAGGCGGGGCGCAGTTCTTGAATGGGTGATATTTGCGCGGGGTTATTCTCTGGATGTGAATGCCTTAGGCACTTATAGGCAGAAGCCGGCGGTTGAGCTGGGGCCGGAAGGCGATCTTACTTTTTCGATCGATTGGTTGGGCGACACGAATCCGGTTTTTCGCTGCCGTCTCAGCCGCAGTGGTAGTCTCGTTTGTCTCGGCGACGCGTATTACAACGGCGTGGAGTTGAAGAAGATGCCGGTACGCTGCGAGCCCCTGCCAACTACGGCGTCGCCTCACACGGCACAGAGCTGCATTGCGAGACTGGCGAATCGCCGGTCAGGTCCGTAGCGGCAATCGCCCCGTATTCGCCGACCGCCCAGGCGCAGGCTTCCGCGCCCCCCAAACGGAAAAAATGAGGCGCTCCTTCCGCCTTTCCGTGCTATGCTTTGGCCGCAAGCAAGCGCCGGAGTTCAGGCAGTTCGCCAGCGGCCGATCCCTATGACGATGGAATGGGGGAATTATGGCCAACGCCAAAAAATGCGCCAATCCTGTCTGCACATGTGTTCCCAGCGACAAGTCGAAATACTGCAGCGCGCATTGCGAGGGAAACGCAGGACGCATGGAAGTGGTGTGCCGCTGTGGGCACGCCGATTGCGCCAGCAATATCGGCTGATGTTTCCCTGAGCAGGAGCGCGCTGCGTGACGAAAAGCGCGCCAGCATCAAGTCCCGGGAAATTGACCCCAGGATCCGGGGTGCGGAGCCGGAGGAGTTGATCCGCCCGCCAGCTCATGACCGCCCCAATCCTCGTAGAGTGCTTCAGCCCGGCAATCGTTGGAAATCACGGAGAAGTCGCGATCACGTATTTCCACTGATTAAACCAAGCGCCCAAGCGGCTACGGTGTGCCTTAACGCGATTCTTGCAAATGTCGCGCGGCTTCGAAACTCGCGCCATTGATCCGTAACGGGCAGTGGGTGCAGGCTCTGCGCCCGCGCCTCCTTTAGACATCGGCATTATGTCAGAAACTGAAGATATGGCCCTGGCAGTCAAGAAGATGTTATCGCGAACGACGGTGGGATAAAGAGGTATCTTTTGCGAGCATAGCAAAAGTCACGCCTGTCGGCGGCCCAGACTGCGAGACACCATACAGATGCCGATATGGTGGTCAAAAAGCTTTTCGATTGAATATAAAAGCCTCAACCGCTCGCCCGCCTGCGGTTGAGGCGCGAGGACGGTGTGCGTTAGGATGAGCTTCGGTTTGGGAGAGCCTTGGGCCAACGCATCAGAATCAGTTGGAGGATTTAAAACGTCGTGCGATGGAGTTGCTCTCATGGAGAAAACGCTGTCGCGGCGACGAAATCCAGATGAGGAAGCCGGTCATTTTATGATGGAATTCCACATTGGGCGAAAAGCCCGCGAGCGCTATCAATTTCAAGTGACGCTCTTTTCATACACCGGGAACGTGGTGCTGGCCGACATGCCGGCCTGCCGCGAACTAACGCACCGCATCAACCAGGTGAGAGAGGCGGACAAGTTCCCCGAACGCGCGGTTCACGCCGGTTCGCTCTACGCCATGGGGCTTATTGACGAGGCCAGCCACGTCCTGATGGCGCGCTATCGCCAGCAGTTCGATCCGCAGGCCATGAACGCGGCGCTGGACTGGTTCTCCGGCCAGGTGGGCGCCGAAGCCCTGGACAAGCTGCTGCTTAGATTTGTGGAGCATTTTCCGGGATCGACCGTGATTCGCGGCGAGCATACCCCTGCACAATGGCTGGCGGCATCCACGGCAGACTTCCCCAACCGCGCCGCCGCTCTGGAAGAACTGATGTTGCTGTGGACGGCCAATCGCAACCGGGCGTTCAAGCCCTTTGCGGAGCTCTTCGACGAGACGGAACTGGCTGAAAAAACAGCCTATAACCAGGTGACGTCGCAGATGGGCGAATACTTTGCTTCGCGGCCACTGATCCCGGCGGGCGGCGGCAGGGGAATGAACCTGCTGGAAATGCTGCGCGCGCCGGCGCTGCGGGCGCCGGGGTCGCTGAGCGCACAACTGGCTATTATCCGCATGCTGTGGGGACCGCTGCTGGGCGATGCGCTGGAGCGCCTGCTGCTGATGGCAGGCGAAATTCTGCGTGAAGAAGAACTGTCGCTATGGGCCATGTACCATCCGCATGAGGGCGGAGCGCAAAGGCCGCAAGGTGGCATCACCAGCCAGTCTGAGGTGCCGGAGTTCAGCAGTCAGGCCTTCGAATATGAGCGATTTTCACAGGACACTCACTGGATGCCGAGCGCGGTGCTGATCGCCAAGAGCACCTACGTGTGGCTGGCGCAGTTGAGCCGCAAGTACCGGCGGCATATCGGCCGGCTTGACGAGGTTCCCGAAGAAGAGCTGGCCCTGCTGGCGCACCGCGGCATGAATTCGCTGTGGCTCATTGGAGTTTGGGAACGCAGCCGGGCATCGAAGACCATCAAGCAGCTTTGCGGCAACAAGGACGCGGTGGCTTCGGCATATTCGCTTTACGACTACACCATTGCCGCGGACCTGGGCGGCGAGGCGGCTTATGTGAACCTGCGCGACCGGGCCTACCGGCATGGGGTGCGGCTGGCCAGTGACATGGTGCCCAACCACATGGGCATCGATTCACCCTGGGTCATCGAGCATCCGGAGTGGTTTATATCGCGCTGGGAACCCCCATATCCCGCGTACAGCTTCAACGGGCCGGATCTTTCCCACGACGATCGTGTGGAAATCAAGATCGAGGATCACTACTTTGAGCAGTCCGACGCCGCCGTGGTTTTTCGTCGGCGCGATACATGGACCGGCGAAACGCGCTATATCTACCACGGCAACGACGGGACGAGCTTTCCGTGGAACGATACGGCGCAGCTCGACTACCTGAATCCGGCGGTGCGCGAGCAGGTTATCCAGACCATCCTGCACGTGGCGCGGCTGTTTCCGGTGATCCGCTTCGACGCGGCCATGACCCTGGCCAAGCGGCATTTTCACCGGCTGTGGTTCCCCGGGCCGGGATCGAGCGGGGCGATTCCGTCGCGCGCCGAATACGGCATGACCCAGGCCGAGTTCGATCAGGCCATGCCCAACGAGTTCTGGCGCGAAGTGGTGGATCGCGTCGCAGCCGAGGTCCCCGGCACGTTGCTGCTGGCCGAAGCCTTTTGGCTGATGGAGGGTTATTTTGTTCGCACCCTGGGCATGCACCGGGTTTATAACTCGGCGTTCATGAATATGCTGCGCGACGAGGAGAACGCCAAGTACCGGTCGGTGATCAAAAACACGCTGGAGTTCGATCCCGACATCATGAAGCGGTACGTGAACTTCATGAGCAATCCCGATGAAAGGACGGCGATTGATCAGTTCGGCACCGGCGATAAATGTTTTGGCGTGACGGTACTCATGTCCACGCTTCCCGGGCTGCCCATGTTTGGCCACGGGCAGATCGAGGGATTCACGGAAAAGTACGGGATGGAGTACCGCTGGCCGCGTTACGAAGAGAATCCGGACCATTGGCTGGTGGCGCGGCACGATCGCGAAATTGCGCCGCTGCTGAAGAAGCGCTGGCTGTTTGCCGAGAGTGCGGAGTTCCTCCTCTACGACTTTTTCGAGGGGTCGGGCGCGGTCGACGAGAACGTTTTTGCCTACTCGAACCGCAGCGGCGGCGAACGAGCGCTGGTGGTTTACAACAACCGCTACCGCACCACGCATGGGACCATCGATATTTCCGCGGCCTATGCCGACAAGGGCTCGGGCCAGCTACGGCAGCGGCGCTTGCGCGAGGGGCTGGCGCTGAGCGGCGACTACGACGCGGTGCTCGCCTGGAGCGATTCGCTGACCGGGCTCGAGTATTTGCGCCGTGCCAGCGTGATTTTGGATCGGGGGCTCTCGCTTGACCTGAGCGCCTACCAGTCTCACGTTTTTCTCAACTGGCGCGAACTGCGGGCTAGTGCCGAGGAGCCCTGGGATCGTCTTTGCGATTTTCTCAGCGGGCGCGGCGTTCCCAATCTCGGAGAAGCGCTGGTGAACCTGGAACTGCAGCCAGTGCACGAGGCGATCGGCGAAGCCCTCGAGCCTCGGCTGGTG
>JASHOY010000039.1 GCA_030038435.1 Acidobacteriaceae bacterium
TGCGAAGAGGATTGCTTCAAGGTGGTGCAGTCGGGCGGCATCAAGCCCGGCGACGTTGTCGTCATCCGCTATGAGGGCCCAAAAGGCGGCCCGGGCATGCGCGAAATGCTGCAGGTCACCGCCGCCATCTCGTCAAATGCGGAGTTGAGCGCGCAAGTGGCGCTGCTGACGGACGGCCGCTTCTCCGGCGCCACCCGCGGATTCACTGCCGGCCATGTGGCGCCAGAGGCTTTTGTCGCCGGCCCCATCGCCGCGGTGCGCGAAGGCGACATGATTCACTTCGACATCAGCAATCGCAAGCTGACGCTCGAAATCAGCGACCAGGAAATGACGGCGCGGCTCAGGGATTTCAAACCACCCGCGCTGCGCTGGCCCGGGGGCGTCTTCCGCAAATACGTGGATCGGGTGAACTCGGCTTCTGAAGGAGCGACAACCTAAGGCAATGCTGGGTGATCAGCAGTATGGGTTCAGGGCTTGAACGGGAGAGTGTATATGGGAACCAATCAAATCACACCTGCGGCAAATGCGCACCTCACTACGCCCACGCGCTTGACGGGCTCAGAAATTCTCTGGGCCACTTTGGTAGGCGAGGGCGTTACCGAGGTCTTCGGTTATCCCGGCGGCGCAATCCTGCCGGCCTACGATGCGCTGCGCAAATTTCCCATCCGCCACGTCCTGGTGCGGCACGAGCAAGGCGCGGCGCATATGGCCGACGGTTACGCGCGGGCCTCGGGCAAAGTTGGCGTTGCGATAGCCACCAGCGGTCCAGGCGCCACCAACCTGGTGACTGGCATTGCGACCGCCATGCTCGATTCCATTCCGATTGTCTGCATCACGGGAAATGTTTCGAGCAAGGTGCTGGGCACCGACGCCTTTCAGGAAGTGGACATCACCGGAGTCACGCTGGCGGTGACCAAGCACAATTTCCTCGTCAGCCGCGCGGAAGATCTGGCCCGGACGCTGCGTCAGGCTTTCCAGATCGCGCGTTCGGGGCGCCCGGGGCCGGTGCTGGTCGACATCACCAAAGACGCGCAGCAGGCCACGGCAGTCTTCGATTTTGAAGCCGCCAGGCCGCGCCCCTATCGACCCCATCCCATGTTGCGCGTCGAAGAATCGGGCCTCGATCAGGCCGCCGAACTGATTCGCAACGCCAGGCGGCCGGTGATCCTTGCCGGCCATGGCGTGACCGAGTCGGGAGCTATGGAACAGGTGCGCACGCTCGCCGAGCGCGCGCAGATTCCCGTCGGCCTCACCCTGCTCGGTCTCGGCGCCTTTCCCGCTTCCCATCCGCTGAACATTGGCATGATGGGCATGCACGGCGAGGCATGGGTGAACCACGCCATTCAGGAAGCGGATCTGCTCATCGCCTGCGGTATGCGCTTCGACGACCGCGTCACCGGAAGCACCTCGACGTACGCTCTCAAGGCGAAGAAGATTCACATCGAGGTCAATCCCGCGGAGATCAACAAGAACATCAAGGTGGATGTCGCGCTGGTGGGCGATCTGTCCGAGGTGCTGGAACAATTGCTGCCCCGCATCTCCGGACGCGACGGCTCGGCCTGGCTCAAGACCATCGCCGGCATGAAGGGCGAAGTTGCGGTGCGCGACATCAAGAACCTGCCGGACTCCGGCCACTTGTACGCCGCACACGTGATGCATGATCTCTGGCGCATCACCGGCGGCGACGCCGTTATCGTCACCGACGTGGGCCAGCATCAGATGTGGGAAGCGCAGTATTTCCATCACGAGAAGCCGCGCACCCTGATCACTTCCGGCGGCCTGGGCACCATGGGTTTCGCCCTGCCCGCGGCCATTGGCGCCAAGACCGCCTGTCCGGACAAGGAAGTCTGGGTGATTGCCGGCGATGGCGGCTTCCAGATGACCGCCGCGGAGCTGGCTACCATCGTGCAGGAAAAAATCAAAATCAATATCGCCATCATCAACAACGGCTATTTGGGCATGGTCCGGCAGTGGCAGGAGTTTTTCTATGAGCGCAATTACGAATCCACGCCGCTGGTGAGTCCGGATTTTGTGAAACTCGCCGATGCCCACGGCATCCCGGGCCGCGCCGTGCATACGCGCAGCGAAGTGGACGATGCGGTGAACGAAGCGCGCTCCGCGCCCGGCGCATTCCTGCTCAATTTCATGGTGGAGAAGGAAGACTCGGTCTATCCCATGATTCCCGCCGGAAGCGCGCTGCACGAGATGATTCGCCGCCCCGGCCGCGATCCCCTGGAAGAACGGGCCGACGACAAATAGGAATCCAGGAGTAACTCATGCTGCACACATTCGTTGCTTATGTTGAAGACTTGCCCGGCGTGTTGACGCGCGTGGCTTCGTTGTTTCGGCGATTGAACATCAACATCCATTCCTTGACCGTGGGGCGAAGCGAGCGCGAGGGTTTGTCGCGCCTCACCCTGGTTTGCGAGGCTTCGGCGGAAGCCGGGCACCGCATCCGCGCCAGCCTCTTCAAACTCGAAAATGTGGTTGACGTGGATGACATCGCGCAGGCGCCGGCGGTCACCCGCGAACTGGCGCTGATCAAGGTGGCGGCAAGTTCCCAGTCCCGCTCGCAGATCTTCGAACTGGTCGAGGTCTTTCGCGCTCGTATCGTCGATCTCACCTCCGAGTCGCTGATGATCGAAATGACCGGAGTGGAGAGCAAGATTGAAGGCTTGATCGAAATCCTCCGCGAGGGCGACTGCCGTATTCTTGAAATCTGCCGCAGCGGCAAAATGACCATGCGGCGCGGACATCATACCAGCAGCGTGTTGAAGGCCATGGGCGCGGGCCAGCCCGAGACCGCCGAGGAACCGTCTCAGGTTGAAGTGAAACTGATTGCCGAGTCGGAGTAGACTCCTCTGCACCGCTTCGAAAGTTCCGATTCTCAGAAACGAATTTAACTGCACAAGCAAAGGAAAAGACCAAAAGATCATGGCGAAGACGTATTACGATCACGATGCGGACCTGACCCTTATTCAGGCGAGGAAGGTAGCCATCATCGGCTACGGCTCGCAGGGGCACGCCCATGCGCTCAACCTCAAGGACTCCGGCGTACAGGTGAAAGTCGGCCTGCCCGCGGCTTCCAAGTCCGTCACCAAGGCGCAAAAGGCCGGCCTCGACATCACCACGCCGGCCGAGGCCACAGCATGGGCCGACGTGGTCATGATTCTGACTCCTGACCAGACCCAGGCCAGGCTCTACGCTGAAGAAATCGGGCCCAACCTGAAAGCCGGCAAGCTGTTGCTCTTTGCGCACGGATTCAACATTCACTTCAAAACCATCGTGCCCGACGCCGGCATCGACGTCGGTCTCGCCGCGCCCAAAGCCCCGGGACACCGCGTGCGCGAAGTCTTCACCGAAGGCGGCGGCGTGCCTGGATTGATCGCCGTGCATCAGGATCCCACCGGCAATGCGCACGCCTTGACGTTGAGTTATCTCAAAGGCATCGGCTGCACGCGCGCCGGAGTGCTGGAGACGACTTTCAAAGAAGAGACCGAAACCGATCTTTTCGGCGAGCAGACGGTGCTTTGCGGCGGGGTCAGCGAGCTGATCAAAGCTGGTTTCGAAACCCTCGTAGATGCCGGCTACCAGCCGGAGAGCGCCTATTTCGAATGCCTGCATGAGCTGAAGCTCATTGTGGACCTGATCTACCGCGGCGGCCTGGCTTACATGCGCTATTCGATCTCCGATACCGCCGAATTCGGCGACTACGTCAGCGGGCCGCGCGTCATCAATCAGGAAAGCCGCAAGGCGATGAAGCAGATCCTCGCCGAAATTCAGGATGGCACCTTTGCCAGGCGCTTCCTTGCCGACCAGGCCAATGGCCGCAAGGAGTTCCTGGCATTTCGCGAGGCCGAGGCCAAACATCCGGTCGAGATCGTAGGCAGGCAGCTTCGCGCCCAGATGCCGTTCCTCGATCCGGTGACCGTGGAGGAAGTGGCGAAGACGCGGTAGCGTGACCGCTTGAACTACCAGAGCGCGGCGGCGGCCTGCTGAGCGCAGGGCAATCGCTTGACGATCTTGTGTGGGCGAAGATGGTGTTCCTGCACTTTGCCCCCGTCGCTCCTCCCCGCTCTTCGATGCCGCCGCCCTCCCAGCCCGGCGATGCCTCATGACGAGGGGATGTTGCGAAGACTACACTGATGCGTTGCGGCTCACGAGGTCTCCATGGCCAAGGCAATGCTCATCTGGCTGGCGGCACTGCTCCCGGTACCGCTCTTCGCGGCGCAGCGCGTCACCGTCGAACAACTGAACCGCGTGGTCGTTTCCTTCAGCAAAAGGCGGGATGCGAAAGCCGCAAATCGCCTCTATGATCTGCAGCTGACGCAGCGATTAAACGCCCAGAAGCTTGCCGCTTTCGAAGCTGAGTTGCCGGGCCCGGAATCGCGCCGCGCTCTGGTGGCGCTGGCAGATCAGGCGGATTTTCTCGATCCCCCGCCCGCGGAGATTTCCCACCAGCCGCCGCCGACTGTCGAGCAGCAGCGCCAAATCATTGCCCGGTCCGTCAATTACATTGAAGCCGCACTGGACCGCCTGCCCAACCTCTTCGCCCGCCAGGACACCATTCGCTATGAAGACAACCCGCCCGTGCTGCAGGTTGCCAATAGCGATTCGCAGAGCGGAACCTTTGTCCCTTACCAGCCGCTGCATCCCGTCAGCCGGTCAATCGCCACGGTGCTCTACCGGGATGGCCGTGAGATCGTGCAAAAAGGAGGAGAACAGGAAGGCGGCGCAACTCTGGCCAGTTTGCGGCTGCCCGGCATGATGACCTTCGGCGAATTCGGCCCCATTCTTTCCGTCGTCTACGGAGATTTGCCCATGGGGAATCTGACCTGGGGCTACTGGCAACAGGGCAACGCCGGCCGCGAAGCTGTCTTCCGATTCGCCGTCCCCAAAGCTGCATCGCATTATCAGGTGGCCTACTGCTGCTTCAGCGGCGGTGTCTTTCAGCAGTTTTCGGCCTATCATGGCGAACTCACCGTCGATCCATCCGCGGGAACCATCCTGCGCGTAACCCTGATCGCCGATCTGAAAGACGAGCCCATCACCACTGCCGAACTGATGGTCGAGTATGGTCCTGTAAACATGGGTGGCAAAAACTATTTCTGCCCGGTCAGAAGCATCTCCGTTTCCCGCGCCCAGGTCCAGGGCACCCAACGCGTCAGCCCAAACTTTATTGGAAATGGAGTCATGGCCTCCCGAGGCGGCCAGAACGATGCGGACGCGCCCTTGCAAACCATGCTCAATGAGACGGTCTTCAATGACTATCACATTTTCCGCGCCGACATACAGATCCTGACCTCCAACAATTCCGCAGGGAATTCCGAAGAACAGCCGCCCGGAAGCGCGCTCTCAGAGTCTGCGGCAGCAAACCCGGCAGGGCAGGGAACTGTCTCCGGCGGCGAAATAGCGCCGGGTACATCGACGGCGCCTGGCTCTCCAGCGGCTCCATCGTCGATCGCGTCGTCTGTCCCAGCGCCTGCATCCGCAGCAGTTGCGCCTGCCGCGCCCGGCAATCCGGCTGCGCTGGAA
>JASHOY010000317.1 GCA_030038435.1 Acidobacteriaceae bacterium
GGCTGGTGCGGCATTTGCGCAGCCGAACTCATCTCAGTCCGCTTCGAATAGCCCGACTCCTATGTCAACGTTGACGGGAACATCGAGCCAGACGACTCCGAATTTCGCGGCAGGTGACTGGAGCTCGAGCCTGGCATCCTCTCAGGTTGCTGAGTCCCGCGCGCCGGAGTTCTCGTTTGCCCTGCCCTCGGCGCCGGCACCATCGGCTTCGGCTGCGGGACAGGGCGGTAACGGAAATGGTACAGGTGGAGGCGGAATCATGAGCCGTCTCGCCTTCGAGGGAGGATTCGGCTTCAATACCGCTCAATCCAGCTCAATTACCACGGGCTGGAACCTGCTGGTCGGCGGTGGGCTCCAACTGACCCCGAGTTTTATGGTGCCGATCGAGTACCAGTTCATTCGCACCGGCCTGTCACAAACGCTGATCACCGAGGCAGGCGCTCAGGGCGGCAACTCTCACATCTGGTCATTCACCGTCGATCCGACTTTCGACTTCTTTCCCAAGGCGAGCAACGATCTCTACGTGAAGGGCGGTGGTGGCTTTTACCGCAAGGTGACAAACTTCACTGACCCCAGCGAACAGGAGTATTGTGAATACTTCTACGGTTGCGGATACGTAACTGTCAGCCAGGTGGTAGGCCATTACTCGTCCAACCAGGGCGGCTTTAACATCGGCGGCGGGTATTATCACCGTTTTGGTGGGATGTACGGTACCGGCAAGATGAAGTTCTTCGCCGAGGTTCGCTACCTGGATGTTCTGACTCCGGCGGTGACGACCTCAGCCAACGGACTTGGCACGACGACGGTGGCAGCAGACACCAAGCTGATCCCGGTCACCTTCGGCTTTAGCTGGTAGCGCGATTTCGAGATCTGGCGCGGGCGGGACATGCAGCCCGCGCCAGATCACCACGATTTGCCCGGGTTTTCTCCGCTATTTCCCACCTCGCCGCGTTCAATGCGCTCAAGCAACGCTCTCGCGAGCTTGCGCTCTCCGGGATGAGCCTCGCCATGGATCGAGCAAAGATCAAGGAACTCTTCGGCAAGAGGGTTACAGCGGCCCATGGGCGCAAGGGTCGATTGCAGGACCAGCGCGAGTTGGCGCAGCCGCGCCGCTTCAGGCCAAGCATTTGCCGCGCCTTCGCCGTTCTCATTTTCGTAGTCTGAAAACAGCCCCTTACGGCCGCGGGCGCACTCATCCAGGCACGCCAGAAGCTGCTCGGCGAAAGCCTGTTGCGCAGTTTCGAGCGGGTCGGATTCGGCATCCGGTTCCAAGGCGCCGGAAAAGTCCATCGTGCTGCTTCCGTGTCAGTGATCTGAATTCAATATAACCGGTTCACCGCACTGCAACGGGTCAAGGGGATGGGCAAAGGGCATCCGCGGTTCTCCGATCCAGAAGCGATTGCTCCATTGCGTGAGGATGCTCGCGGGGCGCCCGCGCAGCCGGGCCTGCGCTTCACGCCAGGGACCGGCAAAACGCACCACCGCGGGGAGCCGGGCGTAGATCCGAGGCAAAATCCACAAAGCCCTCTGCGCCGAACGCTGTTCGCCAGAGCCAAACGGCAGCGCAAACTCTTCGCGGAAACGCTGCGGCAGCCAAGAAGTAGTCAGCGCGCGATACCACTGTGGCGGATGGATCCAGGAGCCTGCGCCGGCGAGGATGCCATAGGCAATGGCGCGAGCGTCATGGCTTACGCCCAGCGCATCGGAAGCGTGCATTTCGCGGTTGTATGCGGCGAAAGCTTCCCAGGTCTGCGGCAGCGCCCGGGGTGGAATGCCAAAGAGTGCGGTGATGGTGGACCACTCGGAGTAATATTGCTCGCGTTCCGCTGTGCTTAGTGGCGGCAGGACCGCTTCGTAGGCCAGCATGGCGCTGTCCACCAGGGTGGCGAAGACCCAGCGGAGCGCGGCCACCTCATTGGCCTCATAGAGCGAGCCGCGCCGGTATCTGGCGACATCCTCGGGCATCTGCCCACGGATGCGGGTGTGCAGCGCGTAAAGAAAACGTGCCGACGCCATGGCCTGGGCAAGGGTGCCGAAGAACATGGTGAAAACGATCCGGAAGGTGTTGTGAAAACGGGTGATGGGCCGATTCAGTACGGTGGAGTGCTGGGCAATTGCGGCCGCCACCCAGGGATGGGCGAGTTGCAGCAGCGCCGCCCGCGCCGCGCCCAGAAACAACGCTGCTTCGCGATTCACGCGCCAGGTGATCGAGTTGGGGCCAAAGATTCCGGATTCGGGCCCGGCAGCCAGCCCTGCTACCCGCGCCAGCATGATCTCGAGATCCTGCTGGTTAACATAGGCGGCCGAGTCGTGGCTCACGTCGGGCTCCATCTTTATATATCTACAAGTTTATAAGCGCGCACCCAACCGACCGCCTACTCATTCTGAAGCCTGAACTGGGCCCGGAGGTTGGCAGAGCAATGCAGATTGGTACCGGGAATCGAACCTGGCGGGGAGCGAAATGCATCCCCGCGCGGGTGACTACAATCGAAAGAGGCGATGATTCACTTTGTTTATCTGGGCCGTGTGCCCTACGAAGAGGCGCTGCGCATCCAGGCGCAACTGGTGGCGATGCGGCAACAGGAGCGCATCGGCAACGTGCTTTTGCTGCTGGAGCATCCGCCGGTGTTGACGCTGGGCCGCAATGCGAAGCGCGGGAACGTGCTGGCGTCAGAGGCACAACTGGCCCAGCGTGGAGTGAGCATCCACGAAATTGACCGCGGCGGAGACGTAACCTATCACGGACCGGGCCAGCTCATCGGCTATCCGATATTTGATCTGCGCAGCCTTCATAATTCCAAGGGCGCGCGGCTGGGGCCGGTCGATTTCGTGCGCAGGATGGAAGAGGCGCTGATCCGGTTGTGCGCGGTTTACGGGGTTGGCGCCGGAAGCATCTGCGGATTGACCGGAGTGTGGTGTCTTGCGGACGGCGCTTCTTTCGCCGAGTGCTGTGCGCCATCCGGCGGGCTGCCTCCGGCGGGAGCGCGAAAGATCGCCTCAATCGGGATACACGTTTCGCGGGGCGTCACTTCGCACGGCTTTGCATTTAATGTTGCCACCGACCTGCGAGATTTCGATCTCATCCATCCCTGCGGGATCAGCGGTTGCCAGATGACCACCCTGAAAAGAGAAGCAGGTCCGGGCGGGCGGACTCTGCCGGCGCTCGAAGCGATTGCCAGAGTGGCCGCGGAGCAATTCGGGGAGGTCTTGGGCGAGCCGGTAAAGGAATGGGACAATCTCTCCGCTCTCTGTGGTCTAGGGGACGAGGAAAATGACAGGCCGAGTTTTCCAGCCCAGGACAGGCCCCTGGAGATTCCGCCAGAAATCGAACGCCTGCGCTACGGCCGTCTCAAAGATCGCCCCCTGCGCGCCTGAGGCACCCAGACACTTTCTACGCTGCCTTCCTGGACACGGCTGTAAGAGGCTGCGGAAATATTAGTTCTCTTTGCGAAGATTGCGGAACACAACCCTCAGGGCCTGAAGGCCCGAATGATTTTGGCGTGTTTACGGCACGGCTAAATCGGTGCCCTTTCAAAACAGCGAGTTCTTTCCGCAACCTGTAACGCCATCCTCCTTTCAAAACCTCCTCCATGGATCGTCGCAAATCGCAATGCGATTGCACTGGGTGAAGAGGAGCGACGGTTTGACAAACTGAACTGAACGGTTCAGTATTGTAATTCTCAGGAGGTGCACATGATCCGGGTGCAGAACCTGGTGAAGTCGTTTGGCTCGTTTACCGCGGTGAACGATGTTTCCTTCGAGGTAGCGCCGGGAGAGATTTTTGCCTTTCTGGGGCCCAACGGGGCGGGAAAGACAACGACCATCAAGATGCTGACGACACTGCTGCGGCCGACCAGCGGCTCAATTGAGCTGGACGGGCTTGATCCGCGAGTGCAGCAGAACGAGGCGCGGAAGCGGTTTGGAATTGTATTTCAGGACCCCAGCCTGGACGGCGATTTGACGGCGTGGGAGAACATGGAGATCCACGGCGTGCTTTACCACGTTGCGCACAAGCTGCGGCACAAGCGCATCGAGGAGCTGCTGCGGCTTTTCGAGCTGTGGGAGCGGCGCAAGGACCAAGTGAAGAAGTTTTCCGGGGGGATGAAGCGGAGGCTGGAGATTGCGCGCGGATTTCTGCACACGCCGCGAATTCTTTTTCTTGACGAGCCGACGCTGGGGCTCGATCCGCAGAGCCGGAACCAGTTATGGAATCACGTGAAGAGGGTGAACGAGACGGAGAAGGTGACGGTGTTTCTGACCACGCACTACATGGATGAGGCCGACCGTGTAGCGCACCGCATCGGGATTATCGACCACGGCCGCCTGGTGGCGCAGGGCACGCCGGCGGAGATCAAGGAGCGTACGGGCACGGAGAACCTCGAGGAGGCTTTCCTGGCGCTGACGGGGACGACGATTCGCGACGAGACCGCAGACCCGGCGGCGGCGATGCGGCAGTTTGCAAAGATGTGGAGCGGAGGACGGCGATGAAGGCGATTTATATTCTCTGGCTGCGGGAGTTGAAGCGTTATGTTCGCTCGCGGGCGCAGGTGGTGGCTTCGCTGGCGCAGCCGATGCTGTATCTGCTGGTGCTGGGGTTTGGGCTGGGGCCGGTGTTTCAGCGCGCCGGGCAGGGAAGCTATTTCCAGTTTGTGGCGCCGGGCGTGATCGGGATGGCGATTCTGTTCTCGTCGATATTTTCAGGGATGGGGCTGCTGTGGGACCGGCAATTCGGGTTCCTCAAAGAGACGCTGGTGGCGCCGGTGCCGCGGCTGCAGATCATGGCGGGGCGCACCATGGGCGGGGCGACGGTGGCGCTGATCCAGGGACTGCTGGTGATGGTGGTGTGTTTCATCGCCGGTTTTCGGCCGGCGCATCTGGTGCTTATCCCACTGGCGCTGGGGTTCATGGTGCTGATTGCCACGGTGTTTGCGGCGCTGGGGGTGGCGATCGGATCCACTCTGCAGGACATGCAGGGGTTTCAGTTGATCATGAACTTCCTGGTCATGCCCATCTTCTTTCTTTCGGGGGCGCTGTTTCCGCTGAAGGGGCTGCCCAAAGCGCTGGGAGTGGCGACGGCGGCCGATCCGCTCTCGTATGGAATAGACGGGATGCGCATGGCGCTTCTGGGCCGGCACTGGGCGAGCTTCGATCCGCGTATTGATCTGGGGGTGCTGCTGGTGGCGGCTACGGTGCTGCTGGTGCTGGGTGCGCAACGCTTCGCGAAGATCGAGATCTGAAGATGGCGCGGACACGCAGCTCGAAGGCTCATGACAAGGTGGTTCGTGCGGCGCTGGAGTTATTCAGCGAGCGCGGGATTGAAGCCACGAGCATGGACGCGATCGCACAGGCTTCCGGGGTGAGCAAAGCGACGATTTACAACCACTGGACGGACAAAGAAGCACTGCTGATGGAGGTAATGCTGTTTGTCAATGGTCTGGATCGGGAGCGCGAAGAGGTCGATACCGGCGACGTGTACGGTGACCTTGTCACGGTGTTAAGCCGGCGGCCGCCGGGACACCTGGAGGCAGCGCGCGACCGCTTGATGCCGGCGTTTATCGCTTATTCGGCGGTGCATCAGGAGTTCGGGAAGGAGTGGCGGCAACGGGTGATGGAGCCGCCGCGGCAGAATATCCGGCGCCTGCTGCGGCGCGGCGTGGAGCGGGGCGTGCTGCGCGGCGATCTGGATGTGGAGCTGGGAGTGGCCCTGCTGTTCGGGCCGATGCTGTATTCGCATGTTCTGCAAAAGGGTGAGCGGAAGGCAGATTGCCGCATTGCGCCGGCGGTGGTGGAGGCCTTCTGGCGGGGCCACAGGCGCGAATCGCGACGCGGATAGCGAGGCCAGATTCGGCGACACATTCGCGCTGAGGCGCACGAATATTTGAGACGTGCTCTGGTTGCTCCTCGGCCAGCCGATGCGCCCGGACGCAGCGCGACTGCCTGGGCTACGACGCGCTCTTCTGCACCTCGGCCGCAATCTTGCGCAATTCCGGCAGCACGCGGCCCAGAGAGGCAGCACCGGCATCGCGCCGGCCCAGGGCAAAGTAGACATCGCGGTAGAGCGGGTAGAGCCGCTCGTAAACTGCTGCGGTTTTCGCGTCTGGCTCGACGGTGCGCAGCGGCAGACACACTGCTTCCTGGGCCTCTTCGATGGTTTTGTACGCGCCCGCGGCCAGCAGGGCGAAGACTCCCGAACCTAGGCTGGTGGGAATGCCCGCCGGGACCAGCACCGGCTTGTTGAGAACGTTGGCGTAGACGCGATTGAGCACTTCGCTTTTCTGGGGAATGCCGCCGGCATTGATGACGCGATCAATGCGCACGCCATGCTCGGCCATACGTTCCAGAATGATGCGGGTGTGGAATGCGGTGCCTTCAATGGCGGCGAAAAGCTCGTCCTGCGCGGTGTGCACCAGGTTCCAGCCCAAGGTCACGCCGCCCAGTTCGGGATTTACGAGCACGGTGCGATCGCCATTGTCCCAGCTCAGGCGCAGCAGAGCCGTCTGGCCGGCCTTGTATTGTTCCAGGCCTTCGCTGAGCGCGCTCACCGTGGTGGCTGCGCGCCGGGCGATGGCTTCAAAGATATCGCCGACGGCGGAAAGTCCCGCCTCGATGCCGGTGTACTGCGGATGCACGCTGCCCGGCACCACACCGCACACACCAGGCACCAGTTGCGCCTCGCGCGCAATGCCGATGATGCATGTCGACGTGCCCACGACATTGACCGCGTCGCCTTCGCGGATATGAGAACCGATTGCGTCCCAGTGCGCGTCAAAAGCACCCACGGGAATGGGAATCCCGGCGCGCAGGCCAAGTTTTTCCGCCCATTGCGGGGTGAGGTGTCCGGCGAGATGGTCGCTGGTCAGGTACTGACCCCCCAATTTGCCGCGCACGCCCTGAAGCAGCGGATCGATGGCGACGAGAAAATCCTCCGGCGGCAGCCCGCCCCATTTAGGATTCCACATCCATTTGTGGCCCATGGCGCAAGCGCTGCGTTTCAGCGCATCGACAGTGGTCACGCCGCACAGCGTTGCCGCGGCCATGTCGCAGTGTTCCAGGGCGGTGATCAGACGCGCGCGCTTTTCCGGATTGTGCCGCAGCCAGTGCAGCAGCTTGGCGAATCCCCATTCGTGGGAATACACGCCGCCACACCACTCGATGCCTTCGAAACCGAGCTGATGCGCTTTCTGCGTGATTTCCTCGGCCTCGGCAAAGGCGCGATGGTCGCACCAGAGGTAGTAGTCGTCGAGCGGCTCGAGGTTTTCGCCCACCGGAATGACGCTGGAGCCGGTGGTGTCGATGGCGATAGCCGCCACCTCGGCTCCGCTGACGCCGGTGTTTTGGAGCGCCTCGCGCGCGGCCGCGGCCAGGGCGGTCATCTGGTCGGCGTGCGACTGCGTGGCATAGTTCGGATCTTCGCGTTTGCGGTGCAGCGGGTAGGGCGCCGAGGCCGTGCCGATCGGCCCTTTGCGGCTGTCGACAAGAGTGACGCGAACACTAAGAGTGCCGAAATCGACCCCGGCGACGATGGTCATAAACAGGTCCTCCGGTAAACGCTTTCCAGATCCGTCCAACAGACTACACCATGCAGCCCCTGGGCACTCGATATTCCCCGGCGCCAAAGCGCATTCTCACCTCGGGGCGTGCTCCGATTGCGAAAGGGCAGGCTCCTCGGCGGCGCGCGCCAGCATGTAGCGCACGGCCGCGCCCAGTTCGGCTGCCGTCACATCTTCCACCACCGCGGCGCCGCCAACGCCCAGGGGCAGAATGAAGCGCCGCACGCCGCCGATATTTTTCTTATCGCCGGCGGTGGCCGCAACAATGGAACTCGCGCGCAGTTTGAGCGGCGGCAGCGGTCCGTAAGCGTATACGAGATTTTCCAGCCGCAGCGTTTGCGCGGAGCTGATGGTGCCGCGCATGCGCGCCAATTCCAGGGCCGCAACCATGCCCCATCCCACTGCTTCTCCATGCAGCATGGCGCGGTAGCGCGTCACCCGCTCCAACGCGTGGCCCACGGTGTGGCCGAAGTTGAGAATCATGCGCAGCCCACTTTCGCGCTCATCTTTGCTGACCACGCCGGCCTTCATGCGGATCGACGCGGCGATCACGCGCTCCAAGGCCCCCGGGTCGCGAGCCAGCACCTCGGCGGCGTGATTTTCCATGAAGCGCACCAGCAGCCGGTCGCGGATGATGCCGGCTTTCACGCTTTCCATGAGGCCCGCGCGCAGTTCGCGATCGGGCAGCGTGCCCAGCACGGCCACGTCGGCAAAGACCGCGCGCGGCTGATGAAAGCTGCCCAGGAGGTTCTTGCCTTCAGGCAGGTTCACGCCGGTTTTTCCGCCGACACTCGAATCCACCTGCGCCAGAAATGTGGTGGGGACCTGCACGTAGGGAATGCCGCGCATATAGACCGCGGCCAGAAAGCCGCCCACGTTCTTCTTGTCG
>JASHOY010000318.1 GCA_030038435.1 Acidobacteriaceae bacterium
ATCGTCATCAGGAATGGCTGAAGTTTCTGCGCCAGATCGACCAGACCATCGCTGCGGAAAAGCAAATCCACATCATCTGCGACAACTACGCCACCCACAAACATCCAGCGGTGGAGCGCTGGCTCGGCAAACACAAGCGCTTCCATGTGCACTTCACGCCCACCTCGGCATCATGGCTGAACATGAGGGTTTATCAGGTGCATTCGGAGCAGTCTTCATCTCAACTGCCCGCAGAGAGCGAGAATCAATCTTGATGTCGTCAATAGGGCTCGAAACACTCGCTATCGTGCATTGAGTCGGCGCGTCGAGCAGATCGGAGCTTATAGGAGTTTCGGAGGGAAGGGGTGTTATTGATGGGCGACTCAATACCAAAGTCTACCGCCCAGCAGTGTTTAGTCCTCGCAAATCTCCGCCGCGATTCAATGAGGGCGAAATCATCTTCGTTTAACATCCTTTCAGTCTTGCTTGGAAATTCTCTGAAAGAAAGCTAAACTGCCCGTAACCTGTTCGACCGGCCAAACGAGGATTGCGATGCGGTTTTCCCCCAAGCGCACCCAATCCGTTGCCGTCCTTGTCACGTGTACGGTCGCGATCATTCTCGTTGTCGCGTTTGTTCGTTACCGCATTCGGCGGCGGATCGACTCAGATAGTGCCGACGTGCTCCTGCAGCGTGCCGACGATCTTGCGTGGAATGGTCAGTGGTTTGCCGCCGCACCCCTGTTCCGCCAGGCAGAGAAAAAGTTCACGGCCGAACGGAATTGGCCCAAAGCTCTCTATGCCCAGGTGAGCCAGATCCCAGCCTATGGCGAGTCCGCCAGCCTTGCGGACACAATCTATTCCCTCACGCAAGACCTGAAGAAGCCCGAAGCCGCCAATTCTGAAACTCGGCTGCGGATTCTCGAAGTGCGGGGCATGATTGAGAACAATTACGATGCGAGCCTCGCCCGCCAAACCTGGGGTCAGGTTGCCGTTCTTGCGCGAGACCGCGGCCATTTACTTCTCGCTTCTCGCGCGCTTGGCGAAGAGGGAATCTCGGCATTTCTGCTCGGCGATACGGCGACCGCGAAGAAGGAAGTACTCACGGCCTGGGGAGTAGCAAAGGTCGCTCACGACATTCCGGCTCAGGTGCGATACGCAAGCCTTTATGGCGCAGGTCTGGTTGAAATGCACCGTTTCCAGCAAGGGCTGAAACCTCTCGATGAGGCCATTGCCATCGCCCGAGCCCATCCGGCCGTCGCCTACCCCGCCGTAGCGATCTCGTCCAAGATCGATGCTCTCCGCGGTCTCCACCGCTATCAGGAAGCTCTAACGCTCGCGAATCAGGCGTTGGCCGAGATCCCGAGTCCATCACTCAAGGGGCACTACTACCAGATCCTCACGTCGCGTGCGAGCGTCTATGAAGACATCGGCCAGTGGGATAGCGCGATCGCCGATTTCAAACAGGCACTCTCCTTCGCGATGCAACTCGACTATTGGCGTGGCCTTACCCTGGCCGCGGGTGGACTCGCGGACGCCTACGTACACCAGAGGAAATTCAATGCCGCGCTTTCCTCGATTGATCAGGCGATCGATGCCAACAAGCGGATCCCGGATGAACTGTATTTCGTTCCACGCGATCTTGCGATCAAAGCCCGCATTCTGGCACTGCTGGGACGCCAGGATCAGGCCGGTGAGCTCTACCGCAAAAGCGCACTTCTGATCGACTCCCTGCTCGAGAACGTCCCGACTCCCTTTGTCGAGCGATTGCTGCTCACAGAAACGGGGGAGGTTTACGCCGGCTATTTTATCTTGAAGTGCCGTGAACACGAGTACGACCAAGCACTCCGGATACTAGAGGAAGCGCGTGGCCGAATCGAAGCGCAGGCGCTGGAACACCACGATTACCCGGCTCCCCACGCACCGACCCCTGCCGAACGTCATCTGACGATGCTGAATGTGGCGTTTCTTGACACGGACAATGCAGCTACGCGGCAGGCATTGTCGGAACAGGTTCAGGACTTCGAGTCAGCGCTCGATCAGCGGTCTCTGGCGTCGTCCACCATCGAACATCCGGTCAGCCTCGATCATCTCGAATCAGATCTCGCCAAGGACGAATTATTCGTGGAGTACGTTCTTGCTGATCCCCATTCTTATGCACTCGCCGTGACCCGTACCTCCGCACGAGCCTATGAGCTTGACGCGAGGACCAAGATCGAAGCCGACGCCAACGGATATCGCGCAAGTATTCGGGACCAGCATGCAAATTCAACCCTCGGCAATGCCCTCTTTCATGAACTTTTGGGCAAAATCCCTGAGTATCGCGAACACTCAACCCTGATTCTTGTGCCTGACGGAGAACTGGACCTCCTCCCGTTCGGTGCGGTTACCGACAAAGGGGTTCCGCTTATCGAAAGCCATACCATCGCAACGTCCCCCTCGGCCACGGTCTTTTCGATCCTCGAGAACAAGCGGGCGGTGGACGCCGATCCCCCGCTGCCTTACCTGGGCGTGGCCGCATGGACCAAAGAGGCAAAAGTCGAGGGTCCGGTCTTTCGCCTTTTCTCCGGACTAAGTGCAGGGGGCCTCACACCGCTCCCGGAGAGCAGGACAGAGGTCGAGACCATCGCGTCCGATCTCCCCAAACCGAGCACTCTCCTCCTCGGTCCGGACGCAACGGCGGCACGATTCACGCGCCTGCCGCTTTCCAAATTCAACGTCCTTCACTTGGCCCTGCACGGTTACGTCGACGCCAACTATCCAGACGAATCTGCGCTCGTTTTTGCCCCCGAGCACAAAAATCTGTACGAAAGCATGCTGCAGGTCCGGCAAATCCGAAACCTGCATCTTGACGCGCGGCTCGTCACCCTTTCAGCCTGCGATACAGGCGTGGGCCCGGTAGGAGAAGAGGGCGTCGACAACATCGTGAATGCATTCATTGAAGCCGGCGCGGACTCCGTCGTGTCAACCCTATGGGAGCTTGAGGACCATACCACTGAGCACCTCATGGCGGAGTTCTATGCCCGGCTTGGCAAAGGCGAATCGAAGGCTGAAGCGCTTCGCGATGCCCAGCGCGAATTGATCAAAGAAGGAGTCAAACCTTACTATTGGGCCAGTTTCGAACTGGTTGGAGACCCCAACGGCACGATCTAACCCCCGGAGGATTCCCCCATGACCCTCACGCGATCGGACCGAGAAGAGCTGCTGCAACGAATCGAGAACACCGTACAGGAGA
>JASHOY010000319.1 GCA_030038435.1 Acidobacteriaceae bacterium
CCACCAGTTGTTGAAGAGCACGATGTCCCGATCCTGCTCAACAGGGGCTATGAGGTTGTATATGCGTTTGGAGCCAAATGTATTCAAGATCTGCGCAATCTGGAATTGATTGAGCTCTCCACCGTTTATCGACAGAGCGATCCAGAGTTTTTAGAACTCTTGCATAATGTGCGAATCGGCGAGAAGTTGGAGGACACCGTGCGTTGCCTCAACCTTCGCTGTCACAGGCCACATCGAAGTACAGCAAAGCCGGTCATCCTCACGAGCAGAGTCGATGCGGCATTGGAATACAACCGTCGAGGACTGGCCGCCCTGACGGGTGATCCGATTCGCTTTGTTGGAACGATTGAAGGTGATTTTCGGGTGCTCAGGGATCGGCTGCCCGCGCCGGAACATCTGGATCTCAAGAAGGACGCACGGGTCATGATGGTCAAGAACGATCCTGAAAAGCGTTGGGTCAATGGGTCATTGGGAACTGTCTCGAAGCTTTCGGACAGCGCCGTCTGGGTGCGCCTCGACGAGTTTGAATCTGAAGAGGAAGTCCACAAAGCGACATGGGACAGCATTGAATACCAGTACGACATGTTGACTCAACGCGTGAATCCCACCGTAGTTGGCACGTATACCCAATTCCCCATCACGCCCGCTTGGGCGATGACGATTCATAAGGCTCAGGGGCTCACGTTAGATGACGTGCGAATCGACTTAGGGCAAGGAGCTTTCTCGCCGGGCCAGGCATACGTCGCGCTGTCGCGTGCCAGGAGTTTGGAGGGCCTGTCCTTTGGCAAACCGCTGAGGATCTCGGACGTGATGTCAGATACGAAGTTAGTAGAAGGCGTACGGCAGATCGCCGCCAGTGGAAAGGCCGTGCCATAAAGACTGAGATTCGCGCTTTAGCGGCGGCCAACGTGTCCCCTCATGATTAGGCGCGTGTTTTTCAGCAATTAGCGAACTTGTCTGCAGCCGCAACCAGGGCGCGGGTATTGGGCGGGTCAAACGCGCTGTGACCGCTGTCTGGCGTGATCACCAGATCGGCCTCGGGCCAGGCGCGGTGCAGGGCCCAGGCGCTCTCCATGGGGCAAACTACGTCATAGCGGCCCTGCGCGATCACCCCCGGAATGGCGCGAATCCGTTCGGCATTGCGCAGCAGCTGATCGTCGCTTTCGAGAAAACCGCGATTGATGAAGTAGTGGGCCTCGATGCGCGCGAAGGCCAGGGCGAACTCGTCCTCTTCATAGTGGCTGGTGAAGGCCGCGTCGGGCAGCAACTTCGACGTGGCCCCCTCCCATCCGCTCCATATCTTTGCAGAGGCCAGGCGCACGGTTGCATCCTCGCTGGTTAAGCGGCGGTAGTAGGCACCGAGCAGATCGCCGCGCTCTACCTCCGGAATATGCGCCAGATACGGTTCCCAGGCATCCGGGTAAAGGATCGAAGCGCCGCGCTGGTAGAACCATTCGATCTCCTGTCGGCGCAGCAGGAAGATGCCGCGGAGAATCAACTCGGTGACGTGTTCGGGATATGTCTCAGCATAGGCCAGGGCAAGCGTCGAGCCCCACGAGCCGCCGAATACCTGCCAGCACTCGAGGCCCAAGTGCATGCGCAGTTTCTCGATGTCTGCCACGAGGTCCCAAGTAGTGTTTTCCTCCAGCGACGCGTATGGTGTGCTCTTGCCACATCCGCGCTGGTCGAAACAGATAACACGGTACTTTTCGGGATGGAAGAACCGGCGTTGTTTCGGCTCGGAGCCCCCGCCCGGCCCACCGTGAAGAAACACAACCGGCTTGCCGGCGGGATTGCCACTTTCTTCAAAGTATATCTCATGTAAGGGCGAAACCCGAAGCCGGTCTGTGTTGTAAGGCTCGATCGGAGGATAAAGCCAGGTAACGGGATCTTTCATCGTAGAAGCAGACAGTCGTTGACTCGACATAAAAAATAGTCTACCGCTGTCGGGGTAGCAGGGATGCTGAACCGCATACCGCCGAAGTTGCACGAACCTGTGCGAGTCCGGCAATAATGGAGGGTGCGCAGGAATTTGGACCGGAGCGAGAATGAGCAGCCAAACGAAGACGCGTATTGAATCGGACAGTATGGGCAAGATTCCTGTTCCGGCTATTCACTATTGGGGAGCGCAGACGGAGCGCGCCCTTCACCACTTTGCGATTGGCGAAGACCGCATGCCGCCGGAACTCATCCGTGCGTTTGCGATCTTGAAAAAGGCCGCCGCGCTCGTGAACTACGAACTCGGCAAGCTGCCGAGAGACAAGAAGGATCTGATCGTACAAGCGGCCGACGAGGTCATCGCAGGCCAGCACGGTGGAGAATTCCCTTTGCGCATCTGGCAAACCGGCTCGGGCACACAGACAAACATGAATGTCAACGAGGTGCTTGCGAACCGGGCCATCGAACTGGCTGACGGAGAATTGGGCAGCAAGAAGCCAATTCACCCCAACGACGACGTGAACATGTCGCAGTCATCGAATGACACCTTCCCGACGGCCATGTACATCGCGGCGGCTACGGCAGTACATGAGCAACTGATCCCCTCCGTGCAGAGACTTCATGGCGCGATTGCGGCCAAGGCAGCTGAGTTCGCGTCTATCGTCAAAATCGGGCGTACACATCTGCAGGATGCAACCCCGCTCACGCTTGGGCAGGAGATGAGCGGCTGGGACAATCTCCTGGTGCGCGACATCGAGCGGATGGAAGCGGCGCTGGACGGCCTCTACGATCTGGCCATTGGCGGTACCGCCGTGGGAACCGGGCTGAACACGCATCCCGAATTTGCGGAGCGCGCCGCAGCAAGAATCGCGGAGCTGACCGGTCTGCCATTCCGCTCCCATCCGAACAAGTT
>JASHOY010000320.1 GCA_030038435.1 Acidobacteriaceae bacterium
CACCGACGTCTACTCGCTCGGCGTCATTCTCTACGAGGTGCTGGCGGGGCGCCATCCCTATCGTGACTCAGAACGGATGGCCGCGTTTGACGAAGACATGACTCGCGAGCTCCCTCAAAAACCTTCCGTCATTGCGGCCAGGGAGGGACAACCTGGAGGCGGCGAAAAACTCAGCTGCTTGGCGTGGAGCGAACTGGACAAGCTATGCCTCACTGCGATGCACCCGGATCCTCAGGAGCGCTATCCGTCGGTTGAATCGCTGATACGCGACATTGACCACTACCTCAGTGAAGAACCTCTTGAAGCCCTCCCTGGAATGTTTCTCTATCGCGCAGGAAAGTTCTTCCGGCGCCATCGGCAACCCGTGGTGGCGACGGCGGCGATGCTTGCGCTTACCGCTTTGGTCGCGGTGTTCTTCATGTGGCGGCTGGCCCGCGAGCGCAATCTTGCTTTGGCTCAAGCAGCTCGGGCCCAGCACATTCAGGACTTCATGATCGAATTGCTGCAGGGAGGCGATCAGGATGCCGGCCCCGCCGTGAATCTGCCGGTCATAGCGATGATCAATCGCGGCGTGGAACAGGCCCGTGCGCTTAGCAACGAGCCAGAAGTGCAAGCCGACCTCTATCAGACTCTAGGATCGATGTCGCAGAAGATGGGCCGGCTCGATCAGGCCGAGTCGCTCCTCCGAAAGGCCCTTCAACAACGACGATCGCTCGCAGGCAGCAGTCCGGATGCTCTCGACAACGCGCGAATCGCATTGGCATTGGTCCTTGCGGACGAGGGAAAGACGAAGGAAGCCGAGCGGCAGGTCCACCAGGCGCTTGATGAGATGCGGGGCAGCTACGGCACTCGCAGGAGCGAATTGGGCAACGCTGAACTGGCGCTGGGTACCGTGATGATTCAGGCCGGCGAACAAAAGGGTGCGATTGGTGTTCTCGACCAGGCAATCAAAGATATCGAAAGCGCCGATGGGCCGCATTCTCCGGAACTCGCACGCGCTCTAGGTAGTCTTGGTGACGCGGAGATCTACACCGGCGGTTACGACGAGGCCGACGCCGCCAATCGCGGGGCACTGGCGATCGACCGCGCGTTTTACGGCGAGAATCATCCTCATGTTTCCGATGATCTTGGCAATCTTGCCCAGACGCAGGTGACTCGCGGCTATTTCTCGCAAGCCGAGTCACTCGAGCGGGAGGCGCTGACGATCACGGAAAAGTGGTATGGAGTTGATCATCCGGAAACCGCTCGGAAATTGACCGCACTGGCAAGTACCCTGCTCCAGGAAAAGAAGGTCGACGAAGCCTCAGATCTGCTGCGGCAGGCCTTGTCTATCCAGGAGCACGTCTATGGCCCCCAACACCCCAAGGTGGCCTATGTTCTCAATTCGTTGGGCCTTGTTGCCCTCGACGAAAGGCGCTTTGGGGAGGCCGAGCAGGACTATTTGAGAATGGCAGACATCTATCGTCAGGCATACGGGGACGCGGATTATCGCGTTGCAGTGGCATTGGACAACCTGGGCAGTGTCTATCAGGCGGAAAGAGAATACGCACAAGCCACGCGAGTCCTTGAAGACGTTGTGCAGCGGTTCACACGCGCTCTTGGGGCCGATAATATTCAGACTGGCATGGCGCAGGTGAGGTTGGGTAGAAATCTTCTACGCGAAGGAAAATACGCCGAAGCGGAGATGCACTCGCAGGCCGGATACAACATCCTGTTCAAGCAAATGAACCCGGATTCGGCATGGATTACCGGCGCTCGGCACGATTTGCTGGTCGCGCATACGAAATTGGGCAATTGGCAAAAGGCCGGCTAAATAAGAAACATCAAAGCAGGTGGTGGCATAACCACTGGATCGCCTGGTTTCTAGCGCCTGATGTCGCGGTCGGGGACCCGGACATAGCTCCCGTTTGCGTCATGATTCTGGCAAGCCGGCAGCAGATCCATGTAGAGATCATGAGCATAGCCCCGCGATGATCTTCGGCAAAGGTGCTCCGTCTAAGAGCGAAGCCTTCTGCGGCTCACAACAAGATTTGTTCAGGCGACTGAGGTCCGCCTGCATGCCTTTGTCCTCCCTGAGTACAGCCAGCGTCTCGCGCAGAATTTTGGCCGCGCCGGCATCGGATGGCACCACCGTCTTGTAATGAACCCACTTGCCCTCGCGCCGTGCGGATACGACGCCAGCCCGTCTCAGATACGCAAGATGGCGTGATATCTTCGGTTGGCTCTGCCCCAGGATTTCCACGAAATAACAGACGCACACTTCCTTGCCGTCCATCAGATTCAGCAGTCTGAGCCGGGTGCGATCGGATAGCGCCGCAAACAACAGCGCCAAATCATACGTTTTGGGGGAACGAGTCACACCTCCATGATATACGGCTTGACAGATATGTCCAGAGGAGAATACATTCGCCTTAGCGTATGTAAGGAGGAGCCGAGACATGGACTCGACCAGCACCATTCAGGAACAGATCAGGGAAAAGTATGGAAGTGCAGCGCGTGCTGTCGCCGAATCAGACAACGTTCTAGGGTGCTGCGATCCTGGTCTTCGCTGCTGTGATCCGGTTACAACGAACCTCTATAGCGCCGAAGAAAAGGGGATCATCCCTGAGAAGGCCGTTCGAGCCTCTCTCGGATGCGGTAACCCTACAGCGTTGATTGATCTGCGCCAAGGCGAGACTGTTCTGGACCTGGGCTGCGGAGGCGGCATCGATGTTTTGCTCTCGGCCAAACGCGTGGGCCGGACAGGCAAGGCGTATGGCCTGGACATGACAGACGACATGCTGGCGCTGGCACGAGAAAACCAGAAGCAGGCAGGCGTTACGAATGTCGAGTTCCTGAAGGGTGAGATCGAGAATATTCCGCTTCCTGATAATTCCGTCGACGTCATTATCTCGAACTGCGTCATCAATCTCTCTGCCGACAAAGACCGCGTTCTCCGCGAAGCCTTCCGCGTGTTGAAGTTCGGCGGACGCTTCGCCGTCTCTGATGTCGTGGTTCGCGGGAGCGTGCCGGAAGAGGTGCGCAAGAGCATGCTTTTGTGGGTCGGTTGCATTGCGGGCGCCTTGGACGAGAACGATTACCTCGCCAAGTTAGCGAAGGCAGGATTCGAGGACGTCTCCATCGAACCGACGCGGGCGGATGTCGTCGAGGATGCGCGCCAGCTCCTTACCAATGCTGGCGTCGACGTCGATGCCGTCGCTCCCCAGGTGAGCAACAAGTTTTTCAGTGCCTTCGTCCGCGCCAACAAGCTTCAAGCTGCCTGCTGCGAGCCGGGCTGCTGCGCACCTGCACTCGCAGAAGCAAAGGAATAAGAGATGGCCGATCACTACAACATACTGTTCCTCTGCACCGGCAATTCTGCGCGCTCGATCATGGCCGAAGCGATCCTGAACCACAAAGGCAAGGGCAAGTTCGCGGCCTACAGCGCGGGCAGCCATCCGGCAGGCCAACCGCGGCCAGAAGCTCTCACGCAAATCGAATCCGCTGGGCTTTCGACGGCAGGCCTGCGCAGCAAATCCTGGGACGAGTTCTCCGGATCGCAAGCTCCGAAGCTCGATTTCGTTTTTACTGTGTGCGACAACGCCGCGAAGGAGCAGTGTCCTTATTGGCCGGGCCAACCGATGACAGCCCACTGGGGTGTGGCTGATCCAGCGGCAGTCACGGGTACTCCAGAGCAAATTGCCCGCGCGTTCCATGATGCGTTTACGATACTTGACCGCAGAATCGGACTCTTCCTCTCGCTTCCTCTGACGACGCTGGAGGACATGGCAATCAAGCGCGAAATTGATCAGATAGGCCGGTCGTAGGAGGGCAAAGGTGAAAAAGAGTCGGTTATCTTTTCTGGACCGCTATCTGACGGGATGGATCTTCGCCGCGATGGTGTTCGGCGTGGCCCTTGGCTGGCTTGCTCCTGGAGTCGTGCCGTTCCTGAACCGCTTCAGCATCGGGACAACTTCAGTTCCTATCGCAGCAGGGTTGATCCTGATGATGTATCCGCCGTTCACGCGAGTCCGCTACGAAGAACTGCACGAGGTCTTCCGCAACAAAAGAGTGTTGGGTCTGTCGCTGTTACAGAATTGGCTGATCGGGCCGATTCTGATGTTCGCGCTCGCCATCATCTTCCTTCGCGGATACCCGGAGTACATGGCGGGCCTCATCATGATCGGGCTGGCGCGGTGCATCGCGATGGTAATCGTCTGGAACGAGTTGGCGAAGGGCGATACCCAGTATGCAGCCGGGCTGGTTGCCTTCAACTCCCTGTTCCAGGTTTTCTTTTATTCCATCTACTCGTGGGTGTTCATCACCGTTCTGCCGGGCTGGTTCGGGCTGCGCGGCACGGTGGTCAATATTTCTATCGGTCCGATCGCAAAGAGCGTCTTCATTTATCTTGGCATCCCCTTCATCGCCGGATTCCTGACGCGCGCGGTGCTGGTTCGCGCCAAGGGGCGCGAATGGTACGACCGGAACTTCGTGCCGCGGGTCGCGCCGACGACACTGATTGCGCTACTGTTCACCATCGTCGTAATGTTCTCTCTAAAAGGCAACTACATCGTGCGTCTGCCTCTGGACGTGCTCAGGATCGCCGTACCGCTGCTGATCTACTTCGTGCTGATGTTCGTAGTGTCATTCTATATGGGGCACAAGCTAGGTGCCGATTACTCGCAGACGGCAACGCTCTCCTTCACCGCAGCTTCAAATAACTTCGAACTGGCGATCGCCGTTGCTGTCTCGGTGTTCGGCATCAACTCCGGCGCCGCCTTCGCCGCAGTGATTGGCCCGCTGGTCGAGGTGCCGGTGATGATCGCTCTTGTCAATTTGGCATTGCTATTCCAACGCCGGTACTTCGCGGTTCCGGACCGACGGGAGTTCTCAGTCAACTTCGAGTAACGCATGTCCGCCGGTTTACTTGAACACACTCCTCTATCAATTGTGAGCTTTCGGCAGCGGTGCATGATTTTAGGTGGGCGGCATTGATAGGTTGAGTTCATCGATTCCCAGTTTCTGAGTCAAGGCTTCGAAGAGGCCGTCGCAGACGGTGTTATGACGCTTGGCAAGCCGGAGACCATGAGCAAGCAAGTTGACAATGATCCTCCGGCATCACCGACACAGACGACGTGAGGCTTTTTGCCGTGGGCTCGGCGCGCGTTTGGCCCGGCTGCCCCCGGGTAAGAGCGATCATCGAAATTGAGAAGATTCTCAAGAGCGAATTGCCACGCTCCGCTGTTCAATACCGAGCGTGGTGGTCGAACGGTCAGACAAGCCACAGTTTGCGCCTTGGCTCGAAGAAGGTTGGCGCACTAACGCGGTCAAGATGACGGAGCGTCGGCTTGCTTTTGTGCGGACAGATGATCGGGAACGGCGCATAAAAAAGCTCGTTTTGGCGGAAAGATTTGCGCCCGCGTGTGCGAGCCTCGCCCGAAGTCATTTTGTCTTCTTAAAGTCGCCATTACTGGCGGCTGGTATACAGATTTCATTTCGAAGTCAGTCGCAGCCCAGATCCTGACGCTGGCCTGCGCGGATTGGAACGCCGATTATTGCTTCTGGAATGCTCACGTGAAGCCGACTCAATGCAACTAATCGCTTGCCATATCGGGTCTGGGCTTCAATTCGAAGAGGCGGCAGATGTTTGCGGCTGAAAGCTGGTACCCCGTTCGAGCTGTCTGCGGATGACTTGATTGCGCTGAGCGTCAATCAGCACGCGGGTCTGCTGCGCTTCCTGCTCAGCTTTGGCCCTCATGCCTAGACGTGCGTATACCCGACTCAACTGATAATGTGCGGGCGCTAATTGAGGCCGCAAATCTATGACCCGCTCAAGGGCTGTGCGGGCCTGGTCCCACTTTTGCTGAGACTCATACAACTTGCCCAATTCAAAAAATGGCCCTGGCGACTTGGGCTGCAGCTTTGCGGCGGCACTCAGAGCGGCGAAAGCGGCCTCGTCGCGGCCCAGGCGGGCAGCCACAAGCCCAAAATAAAACTCCAAAAGATAGCTGCCCGGCATTTTTTCCCGCGCCTCACCCAAAATGCGAATGGCCTCCGGATCGCTATTTTCGCGAGAGTAGGTCTCCGCGAGACCTACGTAGGCAACATCGAGATGCGGGTCGACTGCAAGAGCTGCCTGAAAGGCTTGACGTGCTGCCGGATAATTGCCCTTGGCCATTTCAACGGCGCCCAGCCGCAGTTGGAGGGGAGCGGTCGAGTCCGAATCCGCCATTCCACTCTGAATGGCCTGGATAGCTTCGTCATAGTGGTCCGTATCCATCAGCAGCCGGGTGTAGTCAAGCATCCGATCCGGGTTGGACGGGTCCACAGCAAGGGCGGCGCGATAGGCATCGAGCGCCTCCGGCATTTTCTGCAACATCTCGTAAGCCGCGCCCAGATACATAAGAATATTTGCGTTTGACGGCTGATCTTTATGCAGCCTGGTCAGCAGTGTGGATGCTTCATCGGGCTGATTTACGTAAAGCAAAGCGAGCGCAAGGTTATAGCGATTCTGCCAGGAAGGCTGAATCGAGGCGATGCGACGAAAACAGTAAACCGCCTGACTATAAAGTCCTTTCTGCGCGAAAAGAGCCCCGAGTTGGTATTCGCGTGAAAGTGGGAGTTGATCGGCACTCTCCAAATGCTGGATGCCAGCCATGGCATCGTTCGCATGTCCCGCTCGAATTTGGGCTTCAACCAACACGATAGCAATGTCTGCATTCGTATTAACGAGGTTCCCGGCGCGTGCAGCCTCATCTGCCGCCTCTTCATCACGGTTCGTCGCGAGCGCCAGCAACATAAGATAATAATGCGCAAAAGGATCGCCCGGGTCGAGCCGCGAAGCTTCACGCAATTCGGGATCAGCGCCAGTGTAGTCCTTCTCTGTAAGTAGATTGAATCCGAGATTGCGGTGTGGCGCAGCCTTAGAGGGATCGAGCTGGATAGCCTCGCGATAATAGTCATTGGCAGTATCCATGCGGCCGAGCTTGGTTTCGGTAATTCCCAGCAGATTGTCGATGACCGCATTCTTCGGCGCGGCTCGGTGCGCTAGTTCGAGCTTTTCCAGCGCCTGGTTGAATTTGCCTTCGCGCAGAAACTGAACCCCGGCGTTCATCGCCTGATTCTGGGCAAATGAAACGGCCGCGAAGAGCAGCAGCGCCAACCCACATGCAATCTTTCTTGTGTGTCTCATGGCTTACCTGCCTGATCCGCGGGACGGACAATCGAGGATGCAGCCAGGTCTTCATTTTCGATAACGCGCACCTGCGCGAACATCTGGTTGGCCTGCGTGATTTTGCCCTCGGCGCGAAGAACCCGGCCGAGCTGATAGTGCGCGGTGCCGTCCGAGTCATGCGCAAGAGCGTGCCTCATCGCTGCTTCGGCGCGCGCATAGTTCTTTTCCGCGGCGTACGCCATACCCAGTTGTACATACGCCGGCCACAGATCTGGTTTGCTGTGAATGGCGAGTTCGAGGTGGGGGATTGCTTCGGCTGAATGGTGTTGGGTCACCAGAATGGCGCCCAGCTCGCCATTCGCTTCGGGATTCCCGGGGTCGAGCTGAAGCTCTCGCGTCAGTTCGGCGAGGGCACGATCCAAGTCACCGTGTTTCCAGTAAAGATGGCCAAGCAGGAAATGAATTCCAGGGAGATCGGGTTGTGCTGCGGCGACGGCGAGGAATTCGGTCAAAGCCTTGTCATCCTCTCCGCGATCGACATAGAGCTCGCCAAGCAGCTGATGTACATGGTAGGAATCCGGCGCAATTTCAATCAGCCGCAGTATGTCTGCCATGGCAATATGATGGCGCGCAAGAACCAGATCGTATTGCGCTGCTCGATCTTGCGGATGGGCGGCAATCCATTCGAGAAGCGCATCCGCCGCTTCTGGATAATGATGTTCGTGAAAGTAGGCCATCCCTCGGGCAAGAGGATTAGTGGCACGAGCCGACGCGGGCTGCTGCTTGATTTGGCCGACACTGCGATATGCCCGGATCGCATCTTCCGTATCGCCAGCACGCAGGTAGAGGGCTGCAAGAACAGCGTCCCGCGCGGGGCTTTGCGGCTCCTCGATTGCGAGTTCTTTCGCGGCCTGAAGGCACGTCGTAGAAAGTTTTGCGCCAGCAACCGAGTTATCAATTTGCTCGATTCTGGGCTCGACGGGAAGTCCCAAGGCATCGAGGGCTTCGCCTGAATCGCCTTTGAGAGCCAACTCCATCCGTGAAATTCCCTGCGCTGGCTGTTGCAGCAGGATGAGCACCTCCCCGCTGCGAGCCAACGCAGCCGCAGACTGCGGATTCAACGCGAGAGCCTGCACGAACTGGGCCTGCGCATCGGCAAATCTGGCCTGGTCGAAGAGAACCTCTCCGAATTCGAGCCGCGCGGTCACCGAGCGGGGATCACGTTGGATGGCGCGGCGCAAGTGACCCTCGGCTTTATCCCAATCCCGCTCCGCAACATAGATATCCGCGTAAATGCGGTCGGACAGAGCAGTTCCAGCAGATTGCTCCAGGAGCTCTGCCGTCTGCTGGTGCACGGCTTTGCCATAGGCCTCGCCCGCCGCAAACAGCACATCAGGATCGTCGGGGAATTGTGCGGAAGCGTGTCGAAACTGGAGCAAGGCCGCATTCATTTGCCCTGCATCCCACAGCGCCGTTCCCAGCCAGCTTTGCGCCAGTTTGTCGTTCGGGTTCTGCCGAACAGCTTCGCGCAGAAGCGCTGCGCCCTGTGCCGGATGGTCCAGTCTTACATCGTCGATTCCGAGCCACAAGCTCACGCCGCGCATTCCCGGCCGCAGTTTGGCGGCGGCGCTCAGGGCCTGTGCGGATTCAGCAAGCTTTGCCTGTGCGTAATACACCAGACCAAGATTTACATACGCCTCGGGAAGACCTGGCTGCAGACGCAGCACGGTCTTATATTCATCCGCGGCGGCTTGGAGCAGGCCTTGCTGCTGGTCCTGCTGAGCGGCAAGGAAATGCTGCTCGACGGCGGCGCCGCTCTGCTGTGCTCCGCAGGATAGGGGAAAGCTGCAGACCGCGGCAGCAAGGTAAAAGAATGCGAAACAGCGGGCACTGGGAATGCACAACATGCAGGGACTCGGCGATTATTCTATTGCAATTACCACGCGCGGGATAGAGTCTTGCCTTCGTGCCACGCCGCACTGGCGAGGGCCAGAAGATGCGTCTCCCGGATCTCGATCGAGAGGTCCGGGAGACGGTTTGGTGTTCAATATGTAATGCGCAACTCGGCCTGAATATTTCGCTGAAAACCAGCCTGCTGGTAGCCGGCAAAAGGACCGCTTGTGCCCGAGGCCTGGCCAAATGACGGGCTCCCCACCGTGTTATTGAAGCCCGTGAAAATGTGCCGGTTGAATGCGTCGAAGAAATCCATGCGGAACAGTGTTTTGACTTTTTCCGTATGCATGGGAATTTGTTTTTCAAAGTTGAAATTCTCATTCATGTTGGCGAAACTTCTGACGTTTCCGAAGTCGCGCGGCGAGTTGCCAAAGGTAAAGCTCGGCGCATAGCTGAAGGCGGCGGGATTCCAGCGCAGGCTTTGGCCAAAGACGAATTTGCCGCCGTGAAACCCATTCGGATCTACTCCAGAGACAATATTCGGACGTGGGCTCGCGCCGAGATTGGCTTCCGGCCCGGCAAAGACTCCGGAGGTCCAGTTGCCCTCCGATGCCGCCAGCGGATTGCCGCTCTGGTAAGTCTGCGATCCGGCGATCTGCCATCCACCGATCAGGGCATTGACCACGCGGTTGGCGTTGCTGGCCAGCGCCTGTCCTTTGCCGAAGGGCAGCCCGTAGGTGTAGCTGAGAACCACGCTCTGCGGCGTATCGTACTGGCTGAGCCCTTTTTCGACTTTCAGGTTGTATGTGTTCAGCGCGCCGGATACACCATCGGCTTCCCAAGCCGCATCGGTCGGATACTCTGCGTCAGCGTTAGTAAGGTTTTTGGACCAGGTATAATTCGCCAATATCGTGAGGCCATGGGAAAGGCGCTTCTGCACCTGGGCCTGCAATGCCTCGTAGCTGTAGAAGCCGAAGGGGTCTGCTGAGGTCACAGTGTCCACCTGTGCACTGCCGTATTGCGAGAAGGGCCGTAGAGCCTGTCCCACCGAGCCATTGAAGCCGGCATAGGGCGACGGCACCACACTCTGACCAGCGCAGGCCGGGTTTCCAGCCTGGCTGTTGATGTTGACCTCGAGGCAAGCGCCGCGGGCCATATTAGACGGAAGGCCCTGATTGGGATCATGCAGGAAGGCCTGCAGGTGGTCGCCGTGATCGCCAACATAGGCAATGTCCACGATCGTGTTTCCGGGCAGCTGTTGCTGCACGTCAAGGCTCCAGGTCTGCGTCGTCCCCGGGCGAGCCGTTTTCGACAAGATGACGGTTGGATCCTGCCCATTCATCACCGTCGGATCGATGAATGGCGGTTGCGGCCCCGGATAGGCCTGAATCTGCGAGAGCACCACCGCTGGAGTCTGCGGGCTGGCCGGAGTCGGGTAGGTGTAACTGCCGGTGAATCCCGCCGAGTCATTCTCGCCGAATCCGCCCATCTTGAGGCTTTGGTAATAGATTCCATAGCCGGCGCGGATTACCGTGTTCGGCCTTAGCTGATAGGAAAAGCCGATACGCGGACCCCAGGCGTTCTTGAAGGCGCTCTGAGGCGTGTTTTCGTTCAGCCGGCCCTGGCCGCTGCCCATGAAAACATAGGCGCCCTGCAGTCCGCCGGCGCCGGGATTGGGAACGGTTGGGTCCATAAACGACATCTTGTCGTGCGCCTCGGTGACCGGCGTTGAAATCTCCCAGCGCATGCCAAGATCGGCAGTCAGCTTGGGACTCAGCTTCCAGTCATCCTGTACGAAGCCGGCGTAGTATTTCACCCGCCACCCGAGTAACTCCGGCAAAAAGATGCTTGCGTTGGAGGCCGCGCCCAGATAAAAGCTGGCGAAACCGAAGCCGGAATTTGGATCGGTATTGGCAACGGTTGGGCCGCTGGTTGGCCCGGAAGTAAAGTTGAATTCACCGGAGGTCTGGGTCAGGATGTCGATATTGAATTCCTGCATGCGCGCTTCGCCGCCGAACTTGAAGCTATGGCGGCCGTGCTGCCAGAGCACGGTGTCGTCATACTGCCAGGTATTATCCGTGAATTGGTCAGCTCCATTGCTGGGCAGGTTCACCTGGCCGCCCGGATAATTCCAGCTGATTTGCGGGAAGGTAGTTTGCATGACGCCTTTCAGCCCGAGCTTTTCCGGCCAATTGCCGCCGTAGCTCCCTTCGCCGCTGAATTCCTGGCGGTAACGGCGGCTGAATCCGGCATTGAAATGATTCAGGACATTGGGGCTGAAAATGTAGTCGTAGCCGAAGCGCAAGTAATGCGTCCTCTGGTTCGTAGCGCTGGTGTTCAAAGGCTGGCCGGCGTCGTAGACCGTGTTTGGAACCCAGTCATAGTCATAAGTTCCAAAGATCTTCTGCCTGGACCCGATGTTCTGGTCGATGCGCACTTCATAGATATTGGCAAGTTGGGGATTGGTCGCGATTTGCAGATAATTCAGGTACGGCTGCGTCTCTGTGGAGTGCGGCAGCACCTTCATCATGTTGGCTGCCACGGGATCGGGCGCGTAAGGAATCTTGTTTTCGGCAAAAGGTTGGCATGGCTGTCCCTGGTTGGCTCCGGTGCAGGTGGTGTAGTCGTAAAGGATGTGCGCCGGAAAAGTCTGGCCATTGATGGTAACCGGGTTCAGCAGCGAAGAAAAATCGCCGTTCAACATGGCCGAGGTTGGCGCGGACTGCAGGCTGTTGCCCCCCGTATTGAACCGCCAGCCCTCGTAGTTGAACATGAAGAAAGTCTTGTCGCGGCCGTTATAGAACTTGGGAATATAGACGGGGCCGGAGATCAGGGCGCCAAAATCGCTCTGCGTGTCCACGTTTTTGGGCACATCGTTATGGTCGTTGATCCAGGTGTTGGCATCGAGCGCCTTGTTTCTGAGCATTTCGTAGAGGGAGCCGTGAAGCGAGTTGGTGCCCGACCTCGTTGTCAGGTTAACCACGCCTCCGCCCATCCTCCCGTACTCGGCGTCGAAGGTGTTGGTGACCACCTTAAACTCCTGCACTGCCTCGACGCTGAGGCCGTAGTTCATCTGAAGGTTGGCCGACGCGAATTCGATGGTCGAACCGTCGACAAGGATGTCCGGGCCGCCCTGCTGTCCGCCGTTGAGCTTGAACCCGCCTAGTTGGGTGGGCGAGTTGTCCATGATACCGCTGTAACCCGGCGTCAAGGTTACGAACTGAAGCGGATTGCGCGGCCCTCCATCGAATTGGAGCGGCAGATCCTGGATGAGTTGGCTGGAGACAGTTGTGCCGATATCCGCCGACTGCGTTTCCAGGTGCGAAGCTTCGCCATTCACAGTGACGCTTTCACTCGCCGAACCTGCTTTCAGCGCCACATTCACGGTGGTGGTGCTGCCCACCTCAACAGTAAAGCCGGTTTCGGTGAAGGTCGCGAAGCCGGACGCGGTCGCCTTCAGAGTGTATTTGCCAGGCAGCAGTTCGGGGAATGTGAATTGTCCCTCGGAAGTCGACTTGGTGGCGTAGGCGCTACCGGTGTTGACTTCGGTGAGTTGCAGATCTACCGCGGGAACCAGCGCCCCAGTGGCGTCGGTCACCGTGCCCACCACGGTGCCTCTGCCCAACTGCGCCAGGCCCGGGTGCGTTCCGGCGAGCAGCAAGAACGCGGCCAACAGCCACGATGCCGGGCGCCAGTTTCGCCGATTCATTGCAGCGATGTGAATCATTGTTTGCCTCACTTTCAAGTGATCGTCAAACCTCCGAAGCATTTCCGGCAAAGCTCAGGGCGGCGGAGGTGATTGCCGCCTGATCCAGACCCCTCGAGATCTGGCCAGCCACCCGGATAGATAGCAACTGCAACAGGGCAATGACCGGCAGCGCATACTTAAGCGCTGCAATTCCCGACTCCCCATAGGCGAACGCCAGAAATAGGCCGCAACCGAGAAGGCGTCCCATAAAAAGACCGAATTCGTGGTTGAAGAGATAAGCGTACTCATTCCGTTTTTCGATCTGGGATACCGCATCCACAACCTGAAGCTGGATGGGGTAGTAGGCCAGATCCAGCATAGGCTTGGCAAGAACCAGGCAGCCCATGAAGATGAGAACGCCTACGGCATTGAACAGCAATGTGTTGGTGACCGCTCCCAGGAGGAACAGCAGGAGTGCGGCGGCAAAAACAACTCTGCGGTGGCGGGGCTCTGCCAGCCGCCCGGTCGCATACATCAGACATGCGGAAAAGATGCCGCCCACAGCCTGCGTGGCGCCCAGCGTTCCTTCCTTGCCGACCAGGAGCATGATGAGCATGGCCGGCGCGGTCACGATGTAACCCTGCGCCAGTCCTTTGAGCAGGGCCAATTCAAGCATGCGCCACCACAATATGTGAAACCGGAAAAAGACAAAACGCGTACGTTCGGGACTGCGGAAAGACCCGCGCTCGAGAATAAAACTGGCGAGGATCGTCAATCCCAGCACCACCAACGCAATCACGCGATAGGCGCGGTTGGCAATTCCGCCCAGCCAGCCGTACAGGCTGGTGGTGCTGATGAACCAGCCAATCAGCGCCGGAACAGCTACCGCCGCCAAGGTGGCGAAAAAATTCTCCACGCCATAGTAGTAATTTCTGTTCTCGTCGTTGGTTGCGGTCAGCGCCAGGAAACCTCGATTGGCCCAGAAGATTCCCGTCGCCAGGCCCATGGTGAATCCCGAGGTGGCGATGCCCAGGGGGGTCAATACGCTCAGGCGCATCATCAGAATCATTGCTGCCCCCGAGAGCAGCATGCCGAACGCATACAGATGCTGGACCGCGACCTGGCCCAGCAGCTTGCCATTGATGTAAAACGCCAGCGGCGTTGCCGCGTAGATCGCCAGTTGGTAGGTGACGACCTTGGCCACCTGGTTTGAGTTACGCATGACATAGGCGGCCACGAAGATTTCAATGACCGGCAGCACAAACGCGTAAATCATGTTGGTAACCATCAGAATCTGCATCGAGTGCGGGCACTCGCGAAAAAGCTGGAGTTCCCTGCGTAAGCGATTCACGCCTGCACCCCTTCTGCCGCCAGAATGGTCGAAAGAATGCTGTTGATTGACAAGTGCGCGGCACAAATGACGCTGTCGGCAGCGCCGTAATAGAGTGTCAGGCGGTCACCGTCGATAATATGTCCGTTTGTGAAAATGACCTGACCGAAAAATCCCTCCAGTTCATAGGGAGCCAGTGGCTCCATGATAGGCTCCTCGGACCGAGCCACAATACGCCAGGGCTCTTCCAGATCGAGCAACAGAGCGCCGAGGCAATAGCGGTTTTCTGCGTTGGCGCCGTGGTAAATCACAAGCCATCCCGCCGAAGTTCGGATGGGCGATGCTCCTGCGCCAACTCGCGCACTGTCCCAATGACCCTTGCGGGTATGCGCCAGGCAGCGATGCCGTCCCCAGTGCACCAGATCGGGAGACTCTGCCAGCCAGATGTAATTGCCGCCCAGTTCCGGGCTGCTCGGCCGGTGCAGCGCGTAATACCTGCCTCCAAGCCTCTCCTCGAACAGAGCGCAGTCCTTGTTGTGAGGGGGCAGGATCATACCGCGGGCCTCGAAGTGCCTCCAATCCAGCGTGGTTCTCAGTCCCACACCCACTCCATGCTCCGACACTTGCGTGTAGGTGAGATACCAGGTTCCGTCCAGATTCGCTACGCGGCAGTCTTCGATGCCATAGGTCTCCAGGTCTCCTTTACCAGTTAAGGGAGGCATTCGGCAGTCTTCTACGAAGGTTGTGCCGTCGGTACTCGAAAGCAGGCGAAGATGAGACAGGGTGGTCAGATAATCCTGGCCATCGAAGCTGATCACTCGCGGGTCGCTCAAATCCAGCCGCGAATCGGAAGAGTTGAATTCGCGAATCGAAGTGCGGCCGTCGACCGTGAGGACGGGGAACGAGGTTTTTCCCGGAACCTGGATCGGACGTTCGGCAACCCTGACCAGTAGCCAGGTCCTGCCCTCGTATTGGAATACGCCAGGATTCAGCAGACAGGTTACTTCCATGCCGGGCGTGCTTGGTTCCAGGTGCTCGGGCCGGAGAATCGGGTTTTCATCAAAACGCGCGGCAAGGTCCATCGGCATGATCTTCAATTTGGAATGACGGTTTCACTCCGGGTATGGAAACCGACCTCAACAGATCCTGAGACTTCGCTGATAAGACTTGACCAACGAGTGCCATTTGGAAAAGGTCATTACGCAAAAAATCTTTTGATAGTCGTTGCGACTCACATGTGAATCGCAAGACTGGAGGATTTCCAGTCGCTGGCCGGTACCGTTTTCCCTTGATTTGATTGAAGAGTGCAATCCACTCTACCAGCGGTTTGGGAAGCTCTTCACTGGCGAAGTTCGGCGCGCTATAATGCGTCTGGTCTGCACGCGGCCGCTTCTGGAGAGCTGCGAACTGGAATTCTGACAGCATGCCCGTGGTAGAGACAGATTCGGAACTCAAGACGGATCCTCGGTGGCAACTGATTGAGAAGGTTACGGCTAGCCAATCCTTTCAAAAATCAGTGCGCATCCGGGAACTTCTGCGTTTCATGGCCGAACGGACCCTCCACGGACAGCCACAGGACCTGACGGAGCACAACATCGGCAGCACTGTTTTCGGTAAGCCGCAGGATTACAACGTCGTTGAAGACAGTTCCGTCCGCGTTCAGGTTCGCCAGCTAAGGCTGAAGCTTCATGAATATTTTGACGGTGAAGGGCGAGGCGAATCCTGGGTGGTGGAAATCCCCAAGGGAGCCTATACAACCGTCTTCCGGAACGTGGAGAATCGGGCCGCCGCGCAGAGTTCCAAAGAAGCTGCGCTCCCCGAAACCCGGCGCGAACTTCGCCTGCTGCCCTGGACCCTGGCCGCAGTATTCTTTTTGAGCACGACGGCACTATGGTTCTCCCGCCCCAAACCTGCCGTAGCGCCGTCGCCTCCGTGGCCGTTGGGTGCGCTTTTCACCCCTGGCGAACAGCCCGTCCGAGTCGTGGTCGCAGACGTCAATTACGGGATGATGCGGCTGGTGGACCAGCGGCCGGTGACCTTGGAAAGATATCTCAGCCCCGCATACCGGAGCGGTGAGGACCTGTTAGCTCCTCACCAGACTGAGCGGGAAGCCAGACTCATGAAGTATCTGAACGGCGCGTTGCTGACCTCATACGCAGATCTGGTTGTAGTTGACACGTTGATGCGTTTAAGCGGCCCCGAACGCAACCAGATCAACCTGGTCTCTGCGCGCGACCTGAACCCGCGCGACCTCGAAGATGGCAGCTTTGTATTCGTGGGAGCCCCCAGCTCGAATCCCTGGGTTTCGTCCTTTGAAAACAGGCTCAACTTCCAGGAGCGCGAAGGGAGGGTCGTAGGAGAGGGTCCGAAATACTTCCTCAATCTGCACCCCAAGCCGGGCGAGCAGGAAGAGTATCAGGGCCTTGAGTTCACCGGGAGTTCAGGTGAGGATTACGCCACCATTGCTCTATTGCCAATGCCTGATGGTCATGGGGATGCGCTGATTCTGCAAGGACTGCAACAGGAGGGCACCGAAGCCGCAGGTCTGTTTTTAGCCGATGCCGAAAATCGGAAACTGCTTGAGAAGGCGCTCGGCATCACCGGCGTAACGGCGCAGCCCGTTTACTTTGAAGCGCTGATCCGTAACCAGGCGATCGCCGGAGCGCCCAGTGCCACATCCATCGTCGCCACGCGCCTGATCCATCCATGATCAGAGCAAGGACTCAGTTGCAGTAAGCGCGTTTTCAAGCCTGCGACAGTTCAAGCACGATTGCCTCCCGGGGCAGCAGCTTCATCTCGACGGCTCCCCGGTGCGGGTGAAGCAGTCGATTGGTCGACAGATCGCGGACCCTCCCTGTTGTCGCGATCCTTATGCGCTTTTTGCTGGCTTCGGGATTGTAATAAAGGAAAGTTGGCGCCGGATCCTCATCCAAAAAATTCGTCCGGGTCAAATCCCATCGCAGCAGGCTCGGATCGTCTTGCGCCTCGATCAGTTTATCGAGCCACATCAGATAGGCTCCCCCATAAACAGAACGTTGCCCGGCAAAGTCTCCTCCCGCATACGGGCTCTGCCCTTTCTCGTTCCGGCTCAGACGTTCATAGGGAACCATCGAGGGCAAGTCCGGCCGGCTCTGATTTTCATGAGGAAGATACTGAGGGAAAAACCAGCGCAAATTCGCCGCAGCATTTAATGCGTACTTCGCTACATCTGCGGCCAGATCAGGGCGGAATCGCAAAGCCGGCATCAGATACGGCAGCGTGACCATCGATTCCATACTGTACGCCTCGCCGGCGGGTTCCGTTCTGAAACCCGCCATCAGTCCATCGACCGCGCATTCACCCCACTTGCCCGTCGCCATCAGGCCCACTTTCGAATCGAGTACGAATCCCAAAGCCTTTCGCGCGTCGGCCTGATAGCCCATCGCATTCAGTCGCGCAGCCGCCAGCACCGCCATGGCGCCGCTGGGGACCTCGTACCAGGGATTCGCGGAAAACCCCAAATAATGGTCGATACCGGCCTTGGCTTCCGCGAGACAAAAGTCCTTACCAGTAAGCTCCCAGGCGAGCAGCATCACGTAGCTGTAGCCACCCACTGCATCTGGCTGCTTGTAGATATCGTGTTTCGTAAACGGGGTCTGCTTTGCGAAGTCATAGCCCTGATCGCTGAAATCGTAGCGGATCTGATGCGCCATATCTCTGAGGCGTGTTGCACTGCTCTCGACACGGGCCAGCCACTCGGAAGACTTCGCAAAGCGTAACCGGATCAGGCCGAAAGCCAGTGCGGTGACATTCATCAGATACCAGTACTCGCACAGTGTGGCGCCGGCGCCATCGAGAAACAGACCGTCGGGTTCGCTGAAATAAACCGCAAGCGACTGCGATAGCCCCGCCAGCCCTTCCCCACGAAGCTCGCGGCCTATCGCCACTGGACCGTAGGTGGTGAGCCCTCCATCTTCGGAGCTTTCCAGCGCGGAAGCGAAGAACTGCCGCCCGTCTTTCGTCTGGCGATTCACCCCGTGCGCCGGGTCCATTACGTAAGAGTCGAAGGCACTGGCGATTTGGCGAAAGTCGAGAGGCTGATGTTCAGGCCGATCAGGCATTCCGCTCAAATTTGCCCATCGGGGCAGATCTAGAGCCGCCAACCTGTTTGTGGCACATATTCCGAACGCCGCTATTCCGGCCAGAAACTCCCGACGGCTTGGGAAACAACCGTCGGTGCATCGCCCCATGATTTCTTTGTCCATGTATTCTCGCCCTGCTTGGTTGTTGTGCTCCACTCCCGCCACCTGAAAAAGCCGCACGGAGCAAATGACATTCTCGACGATCGTTGCGCCTCCGCCAAGGGAAAACATGGATGAGTTTCTACCTAACGTAGAACTCACATGTGATTCGCAGCCGAATGCGAGCATTACCGCAAGGGCCAGACCCCTGGGACGCGCAGCGTGAAGCTGACCACCGCAGCTCCGACATACAGAAAAGCAAAAATCCACATGACGCCCGAAACACCCAGCCATGGCAGGAAAAGACCGGCAATCGCGGGACCGATCCAAGTGCTCATGCCCGAGCCCAGGTTCATAATCGACATCGCAGCTCCGCGTGATTCCGGAGCCAGGCTGGCCATGATCGCGGCGATGGGCACAAATCCCGCCAGGGACGCGCCGTAAGCCATTCCGGCCGCGATGGCGAGCGCATAATTGGCCCCAAAGATGTGCGGCACGTAATAGAGTCCCAGGGTAGTGACGGCGCAGCCGCAGGCCCCCACGAAGGTTATCGTCCTTCGCCAGCCGATGTGATCACCCACCCACCCCCAGAACAGGTTGGCGACGACATTGGTCGCAAACATGACACTCAGGATCTGAAGCCATTGCTGAAGCGAGAAGCCGACACGATGGATGAAGAAGATGGGAAGAAAAACCAGAAATCCGAATTCCGAAGTCGTGGTGATGGTCGCAACAATTCCCCCCAGGCCGACCTTGGGATGTTTCCAGATAATGGATACACTGCGGATCAACAGCGCCAGCGGATTCTCATCCGAGCGGGAGAGCGGCCGCATGCCGTGTTGTTCCTTAACGCCAAACAGAGCCAGCAACCCGCCCGCAACGACCAGCAGAACCGAGGTCCACAGCGTCTTGTAAGCCCCGACCACGGGCACAAAATAGCTGGCGAACAGCGCGCCGAGTGTCGGCAAGCCGCCGGTACGGGCCGACCAGAACCAGCCAACCGCTGTGGCCAGGTATTTCTCCGGAGTCACCACCGTAATCCAGACTAGAAAGCCATAGGCAAACAGCGGATAGCCAAAACCCCTGAGCGCGTAACTTGCAACGATGACCGGGTAATTGGCGTGCGCCACCCCCACGGCCAGAAACGGTATTTCGAAGACTACCCAGATGAGAAGCCCGGCCCACATGACTTTCTTCGGGCCGAAGATGTCAGAGAGCGCGCCGCTCAGCCACGAGGCAGCCGCGGCAGTAATCCCGTATCCCGTGAAGACGATGGCCACCTGGGACTGCGTAAAGTGAAGATCGACCAGCATCGGCGAGAGAAATCCTGCTTCCACGCCGTCGCCAATCATAAACAACAGCAACCCCAGGTAGCCCAAGACCATCTCCGGATGCATGCCCAGCTTTTCCGCCAGCGGTCCGCGGGCGCGGTTACTCATCGCGTTGAACGTCATGAACTTTGAACCTTGCTCAATGTTTTTGTAAGAGCGGCACGAACTCCGCTGCTGCGCAACTCGTCCAGTACCGCCTGCACGGGTTTCACAGTCTGAGGAAACGTGAACGCGAGTTCTCCAAAAAGCGACCGGGTGGACAAGGCAGGATAAACGTCGCTGCCACCGCGGTCTAGAAACGGCCGCAAGCGATCGAGCATGGGATCGGAGATGGTCATGGCCCGGCCATTTTCGTCCACGCCGCGCAGATAGTGCAGCCAACAGGCAATCACAAACGGCAGTACCCGCGGCGATCTCCCTGCCTGGAGCAAATCTAATAAAGAAGGCACGATGAACTTCGCGATTTTCGCGCAGCCATCGGAGCAGATGCGCGCTGCCTGGTCGCGGATCGCGGCATTTGAAAATCGCTGCACAACTGTCCTGGAGTACTCATCAAGATCGATTCCCGGAAGCCGTTGAAGCGTCGGCCGAACCTCGTCCATGAATTGCTTAAGCAGATCGCACAATAGAGGGTCGGCTAGGGCCTCATGAATATAACTGTAGCCAAGCAGATCCGCCGCATAGCCAATAGCCGAATGACCGCCATTGAGCAGGCGCATCTTGGTCTTTTCATAAGGAGCGACATCGGCAACCATCTGAGCGCCTACCAGTTCCCAGGAGGGTCGGCCGATCACAAACGCGTCTTCGAGAACCCATTGCCTGAACGGCTCCGAGACCACCGGACAGCGATCGCGGATTCCGAAGGCCTGCTCGATTCGTAATCTGTGCTCTCCCGTCGTCCGCGGTGTAATCCGGTCCACCATGCTGTTGGGAAAAGAAACATTCCTCTCAATCCAATTTCGCAGCGCTCCACTTCGCAATTCAGCATAGGAAAGTAGCGCCGCTCTGGCTTTTTCGCCATTGGCCTGAAGATTGTCGCAGGAAAGCAGTGTAAAAGGTGCTCCGCTCCCTTTCATGCGCCGGGCGGCGGCTTCGGCCACATAGCCGACCCACGTTGCTGGCCGAACGGGATGTTCCAGATCATTGGTGATTTCGGCGTGATCGGCAAGGAAGCGGCCTGTTGAATCCTCGATGAAATAGCCACTTTCCGTGACCGTCAGCGAGATAATGGCGGTGTCGGGGGCGGCCAGTCTTTCCAGAACGGCGTCACAAGCCTCAGGCGCGTAAAGGTGTCCTGCCAGCGAACCAATCACCCGGTAGCTTTCCGCAGCATCATCCATCAGTAGCAGCCCATATAAGAAATCTTGTGCGGCTAATGCCGAGTGAAGAGACTTATCACCGGGCAACAGACCGACTCCGAACTCACCCCAGCGTTTGGCTTCACCGAGCCCGAGCAGATCGTCAAGGTAGACGGCCAGATGTGACCGGTTGAAACCCCCTACGCCGATGTGCACGAGCGCCGGCACCGTGCGCTTGCGGTCATAGCATGGGCGTGCAACCGCGTCGCCGAGCCAAGGAAGATTTGACTCGCTAAGAGGGAGGGATGTCCCGTCTGAATTGCTCAACATTGAGATCCAGCCTGATCGATGCTGCGCCAGGCAGCGCCTAGTGTTCATCAGACGGCGCTTTCATGTCAAGACTGTGGAATAGCGGATGCCAATGCGATCGCTCCCGTTCGACTTGTCGGATGATCTCAGCTCAGGCGTGAAAGCTTGAATCCCCACGCGTATTTTGCCGGACGATTCGATTCCTGCTGAAGAGCTTCGGGAATTGCAATCGCCAGGCCGCGAGTTGCATCCCAGTTGAATTTCAGTTTCCCCTGGTAGCCGAGCATTTCCACTGATTTCACCTCACCTGACTGGAGGGTCGGAACCATCAGTTTGTCGCCCGGCCACTGCAGCGAGAAGCAGTAAATGGTGTTGTTATCCTTGGTCCGCGTGAAACGCAGGTCCTTGCCGTCGGTCCACAACGAACCAGGCCGCGGGCGAGTTGCATAGATCCCCTCGCCATTCACCTGCAGCCATTGTCCCGCTTCTTTCATTTGGCTTACGGCCGTGGGATGAAAATTGCCCTGGCCATCGGGACCCGCACCCACCATGAAGTTTCCGCCTTTTGCGGTGACGTCTACAAGATTATCGATGATCCATTTTGCGCCCTTGTAGTCAGTCCCCTCGGGATCATAGGAAAACGGCCTTCCCAGCGCATCGATCACGAACCACGGCATCTCGGTTGTCGCCTTGGTAGTTGGGACGAAATCCTCGGGCGTGTAATAATCGCCGTAGTTGCCGATGCCTCGCGCTCGAATCATGACCTCCGGCTGGAGCTGCCGGACTTTGAGAATGGTCTCGCGCAGCTCGGGCCAGACAGTAGGTCCCCAGAAGATATCCAGGCCGAGCATATCGATCTTGCCGTAGCGCGTCATCAGCTCTGTCAATTGCGTGCGGTGACGCTCGACCATGCGCTTCACCTCGTCGGGCGTAGGGTCCGGCACCATGACAAGCCGATTGGCGAACCGCTTCTTCAGCCGGTCCCAGAATTCCTCCTTCGACTCCTGGCCCGGTTGCCAGCCCCACAGCTTCGGAGAAGACGGGACCTGCAGCGGGTGCCACCCGTAGGGACGAAAATCGGCGTCGTACCAGTCCGGGTGCGAAAAATAGAGATCGATCTTAATTCCACGCTTGTGCGCGGCTGTAGTCAGCTCACCGACCACATCGCGGCGAAATGGCGTCTCCATTATGCTGTAGGCCAGATCGCAGTTCTCTATCCTTGGACCCCCCGCAGCCATCCAGTTGGCGCGGTTCCGGACTCGCGTCCTTGTGTCGAACATGGAGAAGCCTTCGTGATGCTTGGTCGTGAAGGCGAACATCTTGAACCCGCATTCCTGGCAGAGGTTCATCCATCTGTCGGCGTCGAAGCCTGCCGGATTCCAGGTTCGATAAAGTTGGTTATACTTCTGACGATCTTCAAATGACATCGTCAGAAAGGGCCACGATTCATGGCCGCGATGCCAGATCGAGTAGATTCCCCAGTGAATCCGGAATCCGAATTTCATGTCTTTGAAGGCTTCCACCGCGCTGTCGGGTGCCCAATGATATTGAGGGACGGGAACATTTTCGATGTAGGACTTCGAACGCTGATAGTCGGTGTCGGTGGGCGGCAGACGATGATTGATCGGAGCTTCGGAAGCCTGTCCCCACTCGCATACCGGCAGGGAAGCACCCAGCGCAGCAGCGCCAGCGGTTGCGAGAAATCCACGTCGATTCACTTGTTCTCCTTTAAAGTCATCTTCGGTCCATTGCGCGCTGAATAACGATCCAGTGCGTGCGGCGTCTACGCTGCACTCCCAGGGATCAAAGGCAAAGTCAACGCGGCGATCGGGGAACATCGGTTTCGTTCCCAAAGTACAAGGTCATACCATTTTGATAACGCCGTGAGGCGCAGCTTAGTGCCGTGCTGGATTGTACAGTATTGCACCCGGAGAGCTGGAGAACCGCCCGTGCAGCGCCATGGGTTTGGAATACGGAGGTATTTTCAGTCTCCGCGGCGCGGGCGCATGCAAGCCCGATGCTATGATTCCATGCGCTTCAGCCCGCCAGGGAAATAATCACTTGTCCCATCGAGTGCAGGGGCAGCACCCTGTCCACGCCGCCGAGTTTGATGGCCTCTTTGGGCATGCCGAAGACCACGCAGCTTGCCTCGTCTTGGGCCAGCGTCGCGGCGCCTGCCTGTTTCATCTCCAGCATGCCGTGCGCGCCATCGTCGCCCATGCCGGTGAGAATCGCGCCGATGGCGTTGCGCCCCGCATAACGAGCCGCGGAACGGAAAAGCACGTTCACGGAAGGACGATGACGGCATACCAGTGGGCCATCCTTGATTTCAACGTAGTAGCGGGCGCCGCTGCGTTTGAGCAAAAGGTGGTGGTTGCCGGGCGCAATCAGGGCGCGGCCGCGGATTACGCTGTCATTGGTCTCCGCTTCCTTCACCGTAATCGCGCAGAGCCCATCAAGCCGGTTAGCGAAGGCGCGCGTGAAAAGCTCCGGCATATGCTGCACAATGACAATGCCCGGACAATCGGGCGGCAGGCCCTCCAGCAGGCTCTTAAGAGCTTCCGTGCCGCCGGTGGACGCGCCAATCACCACAACTTTCTCCGTAGTCTCGGCCATGGCGCCGCTGGCGGGAGCCAGAATGGCGTCGGCGCTGAGTTTGGGTTCCACGGTCTGGCTGGGGCGCAGGCTTTGCACCCGCGCCCGCGCCGCCGCCTTCACCGTCTGGCAAAGAATCACCCGCGCATCTTCGAGAAACTGCCTGGCGCCCAACCTGGGCTTGGCCACAACATCTACCGCGCCGAGTTCAAGAGCTTTCAGCGCACTCTGCGTGCCTTCCCCGGCAAGACTCGAGCAGATCACCACGGGAATAGGATGCTGGCTCATGACTTTCTTCAGGAAGGTGAGTCCATCCATGCGCGGCATTTTAATGTCCAGCGTGATCACGTCGGGCAATTGCTCGCTGATCCGCTCTGCCGCAACAAAAGGATCAGAAGCCGTGGCGATCACCTCGATTTCCGGATCGGTGGAAAGCACTTCGCGCAACGTCTGGCGCACCACGGCCGAGTCATCGACAATCAATACGCGGGTTTTGGGATTTTCATTCATGTTTTCATTTCACTCCCGACTGCCGGCGCCGGCATGCATACCGCTGTGCGAAGATCTTCCTTTACTTGAGCTGGCGCACGCGCACCTCGCCCGTTCCGGTGTGAAATTCAACGTGGAGACCGCATCTGCCGCCAAGACGCGACGCGACCAGGCGCAAATTCTCCTCGCACAACACCCGCAGGGCAGCCTCGCGGTTCAGCTTGCCCACCGTGGGCCGCGAGGCGGTGCTGGCAACTTCGAGAACATCAGCCCCGCCAAAGAGCTTTACATCGACTTCAACGCGAAGCGCGCCCAGTGAGTCGAATTGCCGCGCCAGGTCGCGAATGGCGAAATCAACATAACGCCGGCACTCGCCAATATTCGCGTCGCGCGATCGAGCGGGCAAGACCGGCAGCATGGGATGGCAGAGCGCGCCGGCGCCCAGCCTGGGGGCGAAAAATGCCGCCCCGATGCACGACCCAAGCACCGTGCGGATGACTGTCGGCTCCGAAACCAGGAGCGACTCTCCCGGCTGCAGATACAGCTCCGACAATCCGCTTTCAGCTTCCCGCATCGCTTTTCCTGTAAAGCGCCGGAGCCACCGGCGCCAGCGGAAGATTCATAGCATGCAGCGTTTCCGCGTGGCCAACAAACATGTAGCCCCCGGGCGCAAGATTATGGCACAGCTTGCTCAAAATGCGCTCCTGCGTGGGACGGTCAAAATAGATAATCACGTTGCGGCAGAAGATGGCATGAGCCTTCTCGCTCAGGCCATAGTCGGCGTCCATAAAATTGAGCCGGCGGAATTCGACCAGGCTGCGCAGCTCAGGCGTCACGCGTACCCGGTTCGATCCTTTCTCGCGCCCACGCAGCAGATATTTCCGCCGTAACTCGGGAGGAACCGGCTGCACCTCGTCACTGCTGTAGATGGCCAGCTCCGCCTTACGCAGCACTGTGTTCGACACATCGGTGGCCAGCACCCGAAAACGGAATCCCGGGTGCGCCTGTGCGTACTCGCTCAGGACCATGGCCAGAGTGTAAGGCTCCTGCCCGGTGGAACAACCCGCGCTCCATATCAGCAGCGCGCGGCCATTAGCGCATCCCATCGCCAGCTCCGACAGCCCTGTCGCTGTCAGAAACTGGAAATGCCGGGGCTCGCGGAAAAAGTCCGTCTTGTTGGTCGTAACTACATCGATGAAGTGCGCGATCTCCCGCCTCGATCCCCCGGGCCCGAAGAGATATTCGCAATAGCTTCGATAGGAAGGCAGATCGAGTTCCTGCAGGCGCCGCCTGATCCTGGATTCGAGCATAGTCTTCTTGCCCGTGCCCAGCGAGATCCCTGCTTCGCGGTAAATCAGCTCGCTAAGCCGCGCGTAGTCGCGCGCGGAAATGGAGTCGTCGTGATTATTCACCAGTGTAAGGAGACGAAGCCGGCCGGCCTGGCTTGCCGCCCGGCTTCGCCCCATCCCTCCTTACGCAGCCGCTTGCACAAGCTGCTTGTCTGCTTCATCGCCGTGCACCGCCGCCAGTTCTTCGGCTGCGAAGACGCGGTCGATATCGAGAATCATGATGAACTGGGTATCGCGCTTGCCCATGCCCATGATGAAATCGGTGCGAATATGGGTGCCGATCCGAGGCGCCGGCTGAATCTGCTCCGGCTCCAGGTCGATCACCTCTTCCACCGAATCTGCCAGCGCCCCGATCACGATCGATTCAGAATCCAGCAGCACTTCAACAACCACAATGCAGGTGTTGCGCGTCTTCTCGGTCTTGGACATGTCGAGGCACAGCCTCATGTCGACGACCGGAACCACGCTACCGCGCAAATTGATGACCCCGGCCATGAAATCCGGCGTCCTGGGAATCGCTGTGATAGGGGTGAGATCGAGCACTTCCCTCACCTTCGCCACATCGGTGGCAAAAACCTCGTTGCCGAGCTTGAAGGTGAGATACTGCCGCGTCTCCGTGATTTCGCTAACGCTCATGCTTCAACTCCTCTCTCATCCTGAAGACCCGTGCGGGCCTCCGTGGGGAAGCCTGCCGTGGCGTGAGTCCCGATGGCCCGCACCGGTTGCGGTCAGTAGCGCTCAAATTCAGCGTCCACTTCATCGTGTTTGTCATTGAGGTGCAGCTTCAACCCCGCCTTGGCCGCCGCTTTGGCCGGAGCTGCCGCGCCCTGCCCGTTGGTCTTTACAGCTTTGGCCGGGACCGCCTGGGCTTGCCGCGCAGCCGGCACGCCCGCGGCTCTCCGCCCATGATTGCCCCCTTCGTCTCCAGTGTGAAAGAAGGCGAGCGCGCTCATCAGTTGATCCGCCTGTCCAGTCAGTTCCTCCGTTGTCGAAGCCATCTCCTCGGCGGCTGAGGCATTCTGCTGAATCACCTGTTCCAGTTGCTGCAGCGCCTTGTTGATCTGCTCGGCGCCGGTATCCTGCTCCTTGCTGGCGGCCGAGATCTCCTGCACCAGCTCCGCCGTGCGCTGAATGTCCGGCACCACTTTTTCCAGCATCTCCCCGGATTTCTCCGAGACCTTGAGGGTGTTGGTGGAAAGCTGATTGATCTCCCCGGCCGCCTTCTGACTGCGCTCGGCCAGCTTGCGCACTTCGGCCGCAACCACGGCAAATCCCTTGCCATGCTCGCCCGCCCGCGCCGCTTCAATGGCCGCGTTCAGAGCGAGCAGATTGGTCTGGCGCGCGATTTCCTCGATGATGGAAATCTTGTTGGCGATTTCCTTCATCGCGGCCACCGCTTCCAGCACGCTCTTGCCGCTCTCCTGTGCATCCTGCGCGCTCTTGTTGGCAATCTTGTCGGTCTGCTGGGCGTTATCGGCGTTCTGCTTGATATTGGATACCATCTCCTCCATCGACGACGAGGCTTCTTCGGCCGCGGCTGCCTGGGCGCTGGCGCCCTTCGACACCTGCACCGAAGCGGTAGAGATGGACTGGCTGGCCGCGGCCACTTCCCCGGCGATCGTCCGGATCTCGGAGACCGTGCGCGTGAGTCCGTCCACCATGGCGACAAGCGCCTGCATCAGCTTGTCCTCTGCGCACCGCTCGCGGACCTTGACAGTCAGGTTTCCGTTGGCGATCTCCTCGGCGGCGGCGGTGATCTCGTTCATCGCCACAATGAGCGTGTTCAAGTTGTTCTTGATGAGATTGAAGTCGCCGTTGTAGGTGTCGGTGATCTGCGCCGGGATCTCGCCCTTGCTGATCAGATCGACGTAACGCGCCGAGACATTCAGCGGGGCGATGACGGCGTCGAGAATATCGTTTACCCCGCGGATGATGCCGGCGAAGGCCCCCTGGAATTCTTCGTCCTTGCCGCGGGTCGCGAGCTGGCCCTGACGCCCAGCCTCGGAAAGCCGTCCCAGTTCCCGGTTAAGCGTCTGAAGCACCGTGCCCACGTTGTTGACGGCCACCTTCATCTTTTCGTGATCACCCTTGTAAGTCTGGGCGATCAATTCGTCGATCTTGCCTGCGGAAATCTGCGCCAGAATGCGATTGCCCTCCCCGATCGGGAGCAGAATCGCGTCCAGCATTTCGTTGACACCGCGCACGATGTCGGCAAAGGCGCCGCGGAAATCATCCGCTCTGCCGCGCTCCGACAACTGTCCCGCATGCGAAGCGCCGATCAGACGCACCAGTTCCTTGTGCAGCCCTTGCAGCACTGCGGCCACGCTGTTGACGGCCACTTTCATCTTCTCGTGATCGCCTTTGTAGGTTTGCGTAATCAGCTCATCGATCTTGCCGGCGGAAATCTGTGCCAGAATGCGATTGCCCTCCCCGATAGGCAGCAGAATTGCATCCAGCATTTCATTGACGCCGCGCACGATCTCGGCGAAGGCGCCATGGAATTCGTCGGCTTTGCCTCGCTCCGACAATTGCCCTGCATGTGAGGCGCCGATCAAACGCACCAGCTCTTTCTGCAGGCCTTGCAGGACGATGGCTACGTTGTTGACGGCCACCTTCATCTTCTCGTGATCGCCTTTGTAGGTTTGCGTAATCAGCTCGTCGATCTTGCCGGCGGAAATCTGCGCCAGAATGCGATTGCCCTCCCCAATAGGCAGCAGAATTGCATCCAGCATGGTGTTGATGCCGCGCACGATGTCGGCAAAGGCGCCCTGAAACTGATCCGGCTTCCCGCGCTCGGTAAGCAGACCCTCGCGCGAAGCATCTGTCAGGCGCACCAGTTCTTTCTGCAGGCCTTGCAGAACGATGGCTACGTTATTGACGGCCACCTTCATTTTCTCGTGGTCACCCTTGTAATTTTGCGCAATCAGCTCGTCGATTTTGCCGGCGGAAATCTGCGCCAGGACCCGGTTGCCTTCGCCGATGGGCAGCAGGATGGCATCCAGCATCTCGTTCACGCCCTGAACAATCTCCCGGTGCATGCCGTTGAACAGCGTAGCTTTGCCGCGCTCGCTCAGGCGCCCCTCTTTCGACGCGTCGACCAGACGCATGATCTCCTGCAGGACCAGCGTCAGGTCGTCTTCCCGGTGCTCCGGTTTGCTCTCCCGCTCGCGACCGCTGCGCCCGTGTTCGCCGTGACCACCTTCTACCCGCTTGTTGCCCGCGCCATGCAGCCGCCGGCCTTCACCTACCACTGCTGTTCCCATGAATTTCTCCTTCCTTCTTCGCGATCTTCTCTGCTCCATCCGCGATCCCCGGCAGGGTTGCGCGGCCGTTTGGTGACGGGAAGAGCATGAGACTTTGTCGAATCGTTCGGTTATCGCTATCGGCTGGCACTCAGTCCAGCGCTGCCGCTGCTCCTGTCCGGAGCCAGGAGCCCTCTATTCCGCATTCCCCCTCCTGCTAAGGCCGGGTCACGGCTTCTGCCTTTTCGCGGCCCGCCTTGCACCGCCTCCTGCACCAGCCGTTCCGGATCGAGAATCAGCGCCACCGTGCCGTTGCCGAGAATGGTGGCTCCGCAAACCATCTGCACCTGGCGGTAGAAGCGGCCCAGGTTTTTGATCACCGTCTGGCAATTGCCCAGTACCCGGTCGACCGCGAAACCATAGCGCCCGGCGCTGGTTTCGACAAGCATGATCTGCTCGATCCCCGGTCCGTCGCCGGCAATGGCGAAATGGTCGCGCAGCCGGATGTAGGGAACCAGTTCGCCGCGCACATTGGCCAGGCGCCTGCCGTGCGCCTTCGCTAGGTCCTCGCGCGTCAGCTCCACGCACTCCAGGCTCGATGCCAGGGGCAGCACGAAGCACGCCTCGCCCACGCTTACCAGCAGCCCGTCGATAATGGCCAGGGTCAGCGGGAGGCGCAGGGTTACGCGAGTTCCCGCTCCCGGTTTGCTGGCCACGTCGATGGCGCCACGCAGGCTCTCCACTTTTTGCCGCACCACGTCCAGGCCCACGCCGCGGCCGGAAACATCCGTGAGCTTCTTTGCGGTGGAGAATCCCGGCCGGAAGATCAGCGCGAAAATCTCGGCTTCGCTCAACACCGCGGTAGCGGCAACCAGCCCGCGCTCCACCGCAAGCGCGCGCACCGCCTCGGCGTCGATGCCGGCGCCGTCGTCGGCGACTCCGATCAGCACGCTGGCGCCCTTGTGCTGCGCAGAGAGGTGGATGGTTGCGGTGCGCGCTTTGCCCTCGGCTGCACGCACC
>JASHOY010000321.1 GCA_030038435.1 Acidobacteriaceae bacterium
GATGCCCGCGCATCATCCCTTCACTGCGCCCTACGAAGCCGACATGGCCAACCTCACCACCGATCCCGCCAGCGTCCGCGCCGACTGCTACGACCTGGCGATGAACGGCCTCGAGCTCGGCTCCGGCTCCATCCGCATCCACCGCAAAGACGTGCAGCAGCAGATCTTCGCGTCACTGGGCATTTCTGACGAAGAAGCCCGCCAGCGCTTCGGCTTCTTTCTCGACGCCCTCGAATACGGCACGCCTCCGCACGGCGGCATCGCCCTCGGCCTCGACCGCATCGTCATGCTGTTAACGGGCGCATCCAGCCTGCGCGAAGTGATTGCCTTCCCTAAAACCGCCAAGGCAATCGACCTGATGGCCGACGCGCCCACCACGGTCACCGAACAGCAGATGAAAGAGTTGCACATCCGCGTGGCGCTACGGAGCTAGGGTATTACCAGAGTTGCTGCGTCCGGTTTAGAGGCGGCTCAAGTCGCCGCTCCCTGATGTTCGCGCCGACTTGAGTAGAGTGACTTCGGGATACATCAACTCTGGTTTTGCTCGAAACACTGGTTCCTTCTTCGCTCTCCTTGGTACCGGCAGTCCGGGCGCTCAGGCGGCGCTCTCGACCAACTCCGGCTCGCTGCGGTCTCCGGCTTCGGCATTCTCGGAGAGAAGAAAGCGGTTGAGTCCGACCAGGGTGAGGACCTCCCTCACGTGCGGCCTGGGGTTGATGACGCCGAAGCAGCGCCCGGCTTCCTGCGCGGTGCGGTAGAGCGTGATCAGGGTGGCAATGCCCGCCGCGTCAATACGTTCCACGGAGCCCAGGTCAAGCCACACCGACTGGCGCCGCACCAGCGGCATGATCCTCTCCAGCAGCCCCGCTTCTTCGCCCTTTACCAGGCTTCCGATGCCCTCCGGAACCATGGGAGTGGGCACGCGCTTCTCGGGATGTGAGTTGATGATGCCGTTCATAATGAAACCTCCTGCGGAAGCTGCTGTTCCGCCGTCCTACCTGCCTGGATGACTCCTCTTTCCTTTGCTCTGGGATATAGCACGCGATCCGCCAAAAGCCTTGCCCGGGAATATCCTGAAAAGAGAGGAGAAACGGGCGCGTCAGCTTATCAGTATTGCGCCCCGGCTGTCCGATTTCGATTCCGGCGTCCGCAAATGAACATTGACCCTACATACGAAGTGACGTCCCAGGCGGTTCCCATGTTGCAGCCGGAGCCGGCCGCATCTCTTAATGCGAACCGGGCGCGGACTCTGGCCATCGAGTGCGGATTCAGCGAAGCGGGCGTGGTCTGGCTGCCGCATGCCGCCGGCGAGCGCGATGGGGTGCGCTTCGAGGAATGGATTGGCGCCGGCCGCGCCGGGAGTATGCGTTATCTCCAACGGGCCGATGAATCCGGCCGTCTGTTGCGCGCCCGCATCCAGGTGCCCTTCCCTTGGGCCCGGTCGGCGATTGTGTGCCTGGCGAACTACAACTGCGCGCAGCCGCGCTCAACCGATCCCGCACCGCGGGGCTCGGCCTGGATCGCCCGCTATGCCTGGTCAAGCCGGAGCGGGGCCAATGGCGAACGTCGGCCCAGTGATTACCACAAGGTGCTGCTCAAGCGTCTGCGCGCCCTGGAAAGCCGGCTGCACGATGAGTTGGGCGAATTCGAATCGCGGGCTTATGTGGATACCGGGCCGGTGGTTGAGCGCTCCCTGGCTGTGGCCGCGGCCCTGGGCTGGACGGGAAAAAATACCTGCCTCATCCATCCCAGGCTTGGGTCTTACGGGTTTCTGGCGGTTCTGCTGACCTCCCTGCGCGCGGAAGAGGCGGGCGCGGCAACGCTGCCGGCGGCGGACCGCTGCGGAAGCTGCCGGCGCTGCCTCGATGCCTGCCCCACGCAGGCACTCATCGCCCCTTACCAGATGGACGCCAAGCGTTGTATTTCCTATCTCACCATCGAGCACAAGGGGCTGATTGGCGAAGAGTTGATGGCCGGAATGGGGCGCCAGGTTTTTGGCTGCGACATCTGCCAGGACGTATGCCCCTGGAATTCACCGCGGCGTGCGCCAATTTCCGCGGACCAGCAGCTCGAAGCGCGCCCCGAACTGGTCAATCCGGCCCTGGAGTGGCTGGCGAGCCTTGATGAAGCGGAATTCGAGGCGCAATTCAACGGTTCACCGGTGCGGCGCGCGGGAAGCGCAGGACTGCGCCGGAACGTGGCGATTGCCATGGGAAACAGCGGTTTGCGCTGCTTCGCACCGATCCTCGAGCGCTGGGCCAACGGGTCCGACGCTACATTAAGCATCACCGCGCGCTGGGCGTTGACTCGATTGCAAGCTCAGGAAAATGCGCAGGAATCTCCTTGAACAGACGCACCAACTGCGCCGCCTGACAGACCCCGGCTGCGATGGTTCCGCAGCTCCTGTCCACCCCAGGGAAAGATCCGCGCGAGGTGCGAATCAGGAGACGCGCACGACACCAGCCGCGTTCAGTCCCTTGGGTCCCTGCTGGCACTCAAATTCAACCGCCTCACCCTCGTTCAGCGTCTTATAGCCGCTCGATTGGATTGCGGAAAAGTGTACAAACACATCTTCGCCGTTCGACCTCTGGATAAACCCGTATCCCTTGGCCCCATTGAACCACTTCACGATGCCCTGTTCCCTCACTGAACTTCTCCTTCTTGCCGCGCACGCCTCCGGGCATGGGGAGCATGCCCCCGGGGAGGGCCTCCGGCGAGGAGCGACGGCGGTTCAGGTGCTTTTGGAGCCACCGCACCTGATTTTGTGCGCTGGGGAAGCTCCGAGACATAGCTGAACCGCACCGGAAGTAAAGAACCAAGGCAAATGCTGCTGATGGTCTTTGCGCTCCTGCCGGTAGCCGGTAAGCGGCGCGCCGTGTACCAGTTATGGCAGGCTTGGCGCTCTGATGCAAGCAGAAAATTGGCTTTTTCAGACACTGCGGGACCGGCTCCGGCGAGAACTGTAGCCGCTCAACAGGGGCAATCAGGCCGTTAGTACCATCTCCCGGAGGCTACGGATTGCACTGCCGATGCGGTTTGTTTTCTGGGGCAACCCCATTTGCGCCCGCATTTTTGGCCTCTCCCGCATTGCGGCCCGAAATTAGGCCTGCCAGGGCTTATTCTTGAATAAAGCACTTTCAAGGTTTTTGCTTCGGAGAAATCAAAGGCGGGAGCCACTTTCTCTGAGGGAGAAAA
>JASHOY010000322.1 GCA_030038435.1 Acidobacteriaceae bacterium
GGATCTTTCCTTTCAAGGTTCAACGGCTCGACAGAAGCGTCCGGGCCTCTTCTATTGCAGCCTTCCGCTCCGCCGGAATGAAGATGAAGTTGTTTACGTATTCCTTGTCGCCCTGGGTGAGATTTTTGGGTAGTGGGTCAGTTTGAACATGTTTTGAAGGGGCACGACTTCAGTCGTGCCGCAAATGCCGCAAAATAAACAACGGGCTTTAGCCCCTGAGGGACAGTTTTCTGCAAACTGACCCACTACCCGGTCATTTGCCGGGCGGAGGCGCGACTGCGCGCTCATTCTGCTGCTTTCTGCGCGCCACCAGGGTGATGGAATATCCTGGCCACCTGGTGATTTTGCTCACCCAGCGGTCGAGCAGCGGAGGCGCCGCGCGAAGCGGCAGAATCAAGGTCCAGCCGGCCACAGGAGGCATATGCCTGCAAAGGAAACGCAAGAGACGGGTGACCCTCTGGCTGAGCAGTCCGCTGCAATATCCGATTTTTTCCACCTCTAACCCGGCTGCGCCGCAGATTCTCCTCAGGTCGTCCGGGGTGTATCCCCGCCGCACGTGGCCGCCATTCTCAACAGGAGCGAATCCGCCGTCGTCGGGCGGCGTGATAGGCCGGAAATCGAAGTTCGGCGTAGTCAGCAGAAGAATTCCTTCCGGTTTCAGACAAACCGCCATGTTTCGCATCAGACCTTCGTCGTTCAGGATGTGTTCAATGCACTCGAGGCAGATGGCAACGTCGAACCTGCCTTTGAGATCGCCGCGCTCGCCCAGGGCGCGAACGTCCTGGACCTCGAAGCTGGCCAGGTCGGTCTTGCACAGCTTCGCCCGTTCCGCGGCAACCCGCTGATTGCGTGTATTCCAGCTTAGCCCAAGGGACCGGTAGCCCCGGCGCGCGGCGCCGATGGTGAATGCGCCGGTTCCGCAGCCCACATCGATCAGGCTCCTGGAGCCTGCCGCAACCGGTGCCAGATGCTCCCTGAGCCAAAGCCAACGATCCAGGACGAGGGTATCGCCATGGATCAGAGTCGCCGGGAAGCCCATGATGCGAACCAGGACTGATTTCAAGCTGGTCTCTCCTCAAGCCGATTGAAGAAGGGATGCTGGTTTTTTTGCCCCATCCCTTCCATCGGGCTGCCTGCGGTGTGAGCGTCCAGACAGCCCCATGAGATATTGGAAGGCCGGCGTTCCAACCGGTTCCCGTATCATGGAACTGAGCCGATCGATGCGCATACCCTTTCCCAACTTCATCCCCTTGACGCCGCTGACTATTTATCTGGGTGTTCTGCTTGCCGTGCAGCTCATGGAAGGCACTGATCCCATCTTCGCTCTGTTGATGCTGCTTGCGCAGCTCTTCGCGGTGCTGGCGTTCAACACGCTGGGCGGCATGTCGCACGTTGCCGGGAGCTTTTGCCTCTTCGCTCTGCTGCCCAACGTCACGATTCCCGAGATCGTTCACGCCATCCTTCTGCAGCCCGGGGATTTTAACCTGGCCGCGCCTCTGCAGACATCGGCGGTATGCGCCATCTTCTTTGCCGGTTTCTATGTGGCGGCGCGCTTTGTGCCGCTGATTCCGCATCCGCGCCGGCCCGTCTTCGACCGCGTCTATTTTTCGCTGGCGGAGATGCGGGCGATCAGTATTATTGCCACGATCCTTTCCCTTGCCATCATGGAAATGTTCTTGCGCAATCAAGGCGAGGTGGAAAACGGCTCCTTTCTGGCTCTCATTCTGCACTTTTTCCCGGTTCTGAATCCGCTGGCGGTGGTTCTGGCCACCAGGGTCTGTTTGCAGTCCTCAGGGGGCCGTTCCGCCATGAACTGGTTAGTGGCGCTCATTGTCGTTGCGGCCCTTATTCCGGGCACCCTCGGCGCCTCAAAGGAAGGGATGATCACCCCCATCTTCTGCTGGGTGGTGGTTTGCGCCGCTTACGGGTATCGTTTCACGCGGATGCAATTCGCCGCGCTTGCGGCCTTTCTTATCGGCGCCGCGATGTTTATCTATCCATACGCCCAAAATACCCGGGACTATGTGAGAGAGGCCCCAACAATTTCGGCTAAAATCGCCGTAATCGTAGCCTACATCCGCAATCCTTCGTCCTTTCCCAACTTCTTAGAAACCGAGAATTCGTCGACCTCCGAATTCGGCGAAGCCTCCTCAAAGATCGGCATCCTCTGGCGCATGTCGGAACTGTCGACGATCGACGACTTCGTGAGCTCGGACCAGACGCAGGGGTTTACAGGCATTACGCCGTATCTTCCCGCCTTCCTGTATCTCATTCCTCATTTTATCTGGCCGAACCGTCCACAGGACATCACCTCGAATACACTGGCGCGTAAGGCGGGAGTGCCTCTTGCGCCCGGCGATTACACCACGCAGGTCACGCTCGGCGCTCCCGGCATGTTCTACGATCTGGGCGGCTGGCTGGCGCTTCCGGTTTATACGATCCTGGAATTTGCCGCCTTCTTTTATGTGCTTCGCTGCCTGGTGGGAAAAGCTTCAACGAGCCTCTGGGGGTTGCTGCTCATTGGGGCTACGGCTTACGATGCCGGCATCTGTTTGCCCTCGCTGCCCATCGAGATCGTCGAAGACTTTCTGCTGGTCTACGTGGGGCTCGTGGCTTGCCTCAAAGCGGTCGGATATGTTTCCGAGGTCCTGTTGGTCCGCCAGACGGCGGGCTGAACGCCGGCCAGGCCTATGACCGCTTGGTTACGTACCAATCTGGGGTGTCCCGGGTCTCGATTTTGAGACCCGGGAACCACGATGCCGGCAGAACAGATTCATGCGGTCAATGATCCAGTGGGGCGCCGGGTCTGCATGCGGACCGAGGAGAGGCCGCGCTCGACGCGCAGGCGGCGTGCCGCCGCGGATGGAGGGTACCTGGCGAGCAGATCGTCCATCGCAGCCATGACTTCGGCTGCCTGCACCTCCAATATTTGATAATCCTCTGGCGCGAACGGGATGTCTTCGCCCTTGAAGATACGAAATTGATCGCGGCCCCATGGGAGCCATTCGACGCCTGGATCCCAGGCCGGGGCCAGCACGATCGTTGGAAGGTTCATTGAGCGGGCAATATGCATGTTTCCCGTGTCGAGAGAGATCGCCAGGTCGCTTGAAGCCAGCAAGGCGGCAAGCTCGGCGATCGTTGTCTGGCCTGCAAGCGACACGGTCTCTCCTCGGATCCGGCCGCGAATCGATTCGATTGCGGCCGCTTCCTGCGAAGCCCCAATGAAAACGGCAATAGCGCCATGCTTGGCGGCCGCGTAGTCGGCGACCGCCACGAACCGGTCGGCAGGCCACGATTTTCTCTGCGTGGGGCTCGTCTGGGTGATATATACGGCCCGCGGAGCATCGGGACCGGTTTCGATCTGCCGAAACCACTGTTCCGCCTTGAGCAGGTCGGTCTCGGAAAAGGCGACGCGCGGCTCCACCTGGCTGTAGGTGTGGCCCATCATGCCGATGAGCCGCAGGTTATTCGCAATCAGGCTGAGAGAGCGGTCGCGCTGCAACGTGAAATGATAAAGGCCCGGAGCCAGAGTGTATCCCGCTCGTATAGCTCTGCACGCGGCCAGTGCCAAAAGGGCTTCGCTCCGCCGCACGTTGCCCAGATTTGTGACAATGGCTTCCGGAACGAGTTGATTGCCGTGAAGGTAGCGGCGCAGGAAGCGGATGGCGGAAAACAATTGCTTGCAGGGATCCGGGGTCTGTACAAGACGATCTACAAACGGATTGTGCTTGAGCACTTCAAAGCCGCGTGTCCCGCAGGCGACGATGATCGTGGAGTCCGGCACGGCGATCTTGAACGCCTCATAGACCGGTGTGGCATGGACATTCGATCCCAACGCGGCTTCATATTGCAGGAACAGAACGCAGCGGGCGCGAGCAAGTTGCTCCGCCGCGCGGGGCGGATTTCCCCTCACCAGGGGTTCGACCCAGCGCAGCAGGCTCAAGCTCCCATCCAGCGCCGAGCGCAATATGCGTGACCGGTTCATAACTCTTTTCTGGCGATTCGCGGGAAATCGCCTCTGCAAATCCTCCCGTGTCTGCGCCATCGTTGTGCGGCAGCGTCCCACTTGTGCGGCGCTGCGGCAGCGCAGCAATGGTTACAGCATTCCGAATCGGGATCGCAGATCTTTGCTCACCTTGCCCAGCCCAAACAGGGGGTAGGCGATTGCAGCGAGTGCAATCACGAACGCAAGCGCGGTCAGCAACACTTCAAAGAGCGGCCGTTGGTTGGCTGTAAATGCAAACCAGCCGGCCGAAAGCATGGCCGCGGCCATAAGGATAGCCAATTTGTATGCGGGCGAAAAATCGATGAAGGCGTGGTCTGAAAACAGGCTGCGGTTGAGATGAAGCAGCGCGAATGTCTGATATAGCTCGGTGGCAAGCCATAGAAAAAGAAATCCGAGAATACCGTAGTAATGCATCGCTGGTGCGGCCAGTGCCACCATCGCCAGATAACTCCAGATTGTCAGGCGCGCCAGACTG
>JASHOY010000323.1 GCA_030038435.1 Acidobacteriaceae bacterium
TGCGAAGTTGGCTTATTTCCGCACGCCGTTGTGCAGGGTTGCCGGATTCTCACTGCGCTTCGGACGTGCCACACGCTACCCGGATGCCCGCGCCGGTCTGGCTACACCGATTCCTCATCACTGCCAGGAGGCCTGATGGAAACAACGCAAGCAACTAAGTGAAATCTCTGACTCTGATTAAATCACGGTTCATTGAAAGCGAGATAAAGACCGGATAAAGGTCTGTGGATTTCGCGGCATCTTTTCAGAAACGCACCGCGGCGCAGTCATTCGTAACCGCCTCGCCAGGTTACGTATCGCCTTTGCCTGAGGGATTCCTGCAATCACGGATCACCGGCCACTCTTCGCTGCTCCCTGATCCCTGTCCGCTACTCGTAGGCCAGCGCCTCCACCGGATCCTTGCGCGCCGCCATCCACGCCGGATAAAGAGCCCCGCAGATCGCCCCGCAGAAGGCAATTCCCGCTCCGCGCGCGGTCCACGGCAGCGTAACTTCAAAGGAGGTCGTGGGGAAAAAGTGCCTCAGGATTACATGCACCCCAAACGTGCCCGCAATGCCTAGCAGCACCCCGGCGCCCGCGAGTATCGCCGTCTCCCGCAGTACCACGCTCACAATTGCCGGCTTCGATGCCCCCATCGATTTCAGTATCCCGATCTCCCGCGTCCGCTCCAGAACCGCGGTGTACAAAGCCTGGAAGATAACCAGGAACCCTACAATCACCGCGATGGCAGTTACCGCATCCACCGCCGCATTGAAGCCCGGCAAACTCGAGGGCGTTATCTGGCTGAGGAACTCGTTCATCGAGAGCACTTCGTTATCGCCCAGCCCGGGAACGGCGTGAATTTCGTTGGTGACCAGCGCATCATGGGCCGGAGTGTCGCACTTGATGTAAAAGATCGAAGCCTTCCCCACCACTCCCATCAGGTTGTCGAGCGTATCCAGTGGCACCATCTCCCGGCCGCCCTTGCCCGGCTCCACAATGCCGGAGACGGTGAAGGCATGCCCCAGCACGGTAAGCGTGCTGCCCACGTCCAGATGGTGGGCATCGGCCCAGACAGAATCGATCATCGCGTCATTCGGCCCCTGAAACGGCCCGCCGGAGACGAACGTGAAGGGCCGCATCGCCGCGAATGTCGAGTAGTCAATCCCGTAAATCACCGCCAGGCTGCTGGTGGTCAGATCGCTGTGCTGAACGGCCGGCGAGACGATCGCCACATGAGGTAAGCGGCGCAATACCGTCGCGTCCGCCACCGGCATCGACGGGGCGTTCAGGCTGTTGAAGATGCTGGCGTGTGAGCCCATCATCATCAGGTCCGCACCAATGCCGTTGGTGCGCTGCTGCTGGTCGTTGAGCATGCCCATGAAAATCGCCACCACCGACAGGATCATGACCACTTCAATGGCCACCGCAAAGATGCTGATCAGCGATCTCAGCGGACGGTGCAGCAGATTGGAAAATACCAGCTTGTTCATCCCTTGACCTTGGCCGCAGAAACAACGCGGGTTCCGTAAAACCACAGCTTTCAGGGTATCAGGCGCGGCCCTCGAGGCACCCTCCGGGGAAGCGGAGAAATTCAAGGCCGTTTTGCAAGATTCGGACTTCGGCCGGCGCCGTTGGATTGCCAAATCTCAACGAGATTTTAAGACTGCGGAAAACTCAATGGAAGAGGCTTCGTAACCAGGGCACGGCTTCAGCCAGGCCACAGGCGTCGCAATCCGCTCGCCGCCAGCTTCAGGCCTGCGCTCTCAGCCCCTTGAGGCAATCGAAAGTTTCAAATCACCGGTATTCCGTTTCCCATTCCCGGCCGCAACCGTGCCATAATGGGTACCAAAACCGGGATAAGACCTATATTTACCTTTGACCTCGGGTTCTACCGGGTTTATGGTGAATATGGAATTGGCTCGGGTTGGTTGCCCGGTGGCGGCAAAAGAAATGGGGTGCGAAATCTCATTTGGGACTTACCGCACTCTGCCGATTGTGCTGTCCTGATTGCAGTATTTTGCTGGAAGCATCGACCCCCGGTTGTGCGATTTGCGGTCGCGATGGGAAACTTTGGTGAAGAACTGCGCAGAGAACGGCTTGCCCGTGGCGTTGCGCTGGAAGAAATAACGGCGGTTACCAAGATCAGCCAGCGCCACCTGGTAGCGCTGGAAGAGGAGCGTTTTCGCCTCCTCCCGGGTGGCATTCTAAGCAAGGGCATTGTCCGCGGTTATGCCGGTGCGCTCGGTCTTGACCAGCAGGACTGGACAGATCGCTTCCTCCGCGCCTACCAGGACTCCGGCGAATCTGTCGATCCCAATCCTGACTGGACTGCCTTCGCCTCCAATGTCGGCCGCGCGCGCATCCTTCGCCATGACGAAGCGGAACTGCGGCTTCGCTGGCTGGGCGCGGTGCTGCTGGCCATCGTGGTAGCCATCCTGGGCTTGCTCACGGTGCGATTCATCGGCCTTCGCGCCGGCTGGTGGAGCAGCCTTCTGCCTTTCCACACAGCGGGCAAGGCTCATGCCTTCCTCTTGCGCGTTATAAGCATGCGCAGGCCATTCTGAGCAGTGCGCCGTCCGCCCGGCGGTGATCCCTAGAAATATGACAGATCGGCGAGGGAAGCGAATTGCCTACACCTCCAATAGACGCGTTGCGCTAACCACGATGTGGCGTGACTTAAATCACTGCGGAAATATCGGACTTAATGTGTCGTATATTTAAGGAATAAAGTGCGACCAAATTGGTCGTAGTTTAGGGCCGAAGAATGCGATCCACTGCTTCTCCCTCTTCGGACTGAATTTCGCCAGAAACCGGAAGGGTAGTTCGTGATGAAAGTTCGCTTGTTTCTCTTTATTTTTGTCTTCTTTGTGCAATTGACCACCAAATTCGCGCAGGCTGATAATCTCTCCATTTCCGGAGCGGTACACGATCAAAGCGGAGAGGCGGTTGCCGGGGCCAGGGTAGAAGTGCGGCAGGCTGGAATTAAAGCACTGCTGGCTCTGATGACAGACGACCAAGGTAATTTCAAGATCGATGTGCCTAAGCCGGGGAGCTATCACCTTTCCGTGGAAGCCAAGGGTTTTGTGATGTACGCGGCGCAGGTGACAGTGTCCGAGGCTGCGCCGGTTTTCAAGACTTCAATTGTCCTTACGGTTTCAGGCAGCAGCCAAACAGTGGAAGTGAACGCAGGAGATCTGGCGGTCGACACCACCAGCAGCCATTTGGGCGGAACGCTGGAAACGAAAGCGATCGAATCGACGCCCTTGAACGGCCGCAGCTTTACCGACGTTCTGGCGGTGGAACCGGGGGTGGCGCCGGCCAGTTCGCAGCCCGCAAACGCGATTGTGATGAGCGGAGTGGCGAGTACGCCGCCCTCGGGAGAACTGGATTCCGGCGCGCTCTCGGTGAGCGGGCAGCGGGAGACGGCCAACAGCTTTCGCGTCAACGGGGCCGATGCGCAGGAAGACGTGAACATGGGCATTGCCATTGTGCCTGTGCTTGACGCCATCGCCGAGCTGAGCGTGCAGACGGGCAGCTACGCGCCGGAGTATGGCGACGCGAGCGGCGGGCAGATTGCGGTGATCACCAAGAGCGGGACGGACCAATTCCACGGTTCGCTATTTGAGTATCTACGCAATACCAACCTGGACGCGCGGAACTATTTCTCGCAGGCGCGGGCGGCATTCCACCAGAACCAGTTCGGGGCAACGCTGGGCGGGCCATTGCGGCGGGACAAGCTGTTTTACTTTGCGGATTATCAGGGGACGCGGCTGGCGCAGGGCGTGGATACGGGAGTGATCTCGGTGCCCACAGAGGCAGAGCGGAGCGGGGATTTTTCCGGCGTGGCCGGCGCCTTGACGGGCGCGGTGAGCGGACCGTATCTAGCCAACCTGCTTACGCAGAAGCTGGGTTATGCGGTCACCACGGGCGAGTCTTATTATGCGGCGGGCTGCACCAGTTCGACGGAGTGTGTGCTGCCCGACGCGGAGATTCCCCAGGCGGCATGGTCGAGCGCAGCTCGGCAACTGCTGCAATATATCCCGCAGCCCAACGATGGCGCGGGTGGATTTTCTACTTCGGCGGCGGAAGAGGGAATTCGCGACGACAAGGGCTCGACAAGGCTGGATTGGGATACTCGCGCGGGCCAGATTTCCGGCTACTACTTTCTGGATGATTACGGTGTGGATGACCCGTATCCGACCGGTGAAGGCGGGGCGAGCGTGCCGGGCTTCGATGCCTTGAACTTCGGCCGGGCGCAACTGCTGGTGCTGAGCGATACCAAGACTATCGGCGCCAACGCAGTGAACCAGGCGCGGATCAGCTACATGCGCAACGCGGCCAACGTGGGCGTGCCGCAGGGAGGAGTGGGGCCATCGCTTGCGTCGCAGGGCTTCAGCGGGATTGCGGCACTGGACGCGAAGATTGAAGGCGTGGAGAACACCATTTTCAACGACTTCACTATGGGCGTAGATACGACGGGGCTGTTCCAGGCGGAAAACATCGTGGAAGGAAGCGATGATTTTTCACGGGCCGCGGGAGCGCACAACCTGAAATTCGGCGTGGACGTGCACGGCGACCAGATCAACAACCATCCCGACGTCTACTTCAATGGCAGTTTCACCTTTACCGGCAGCGAGACGGGCCTGGACTTCGCCGATTATCTGTTGGGCGTGGACTCCAGCTTTACGCAGGGCGACGCGCAACATTTCTACAACCGCAACCTGCTTGCCGGCGCTTATGCCCAGGATTCGTGGCGGGTGCGGCCATCGCTGACGCTGGACTATGGGGTGCGCTGGGACCTGCTGCCTTTCTGGAGCGAGAAATACAACCAGCTTCAGACTCTGGTTCCGGGCGAGCAGAGTGTGGTGTTCCCGAACGCGCCGGCGGGGATTGTTTTTCCCGGCGATCCGGGAGTGGGGCGGGGACTGGCGGCGGCGAGATACAGCAATTTTTCGCCGCGCGCGGGAGTGGCATGGAGCCCGGCATTGCTGGGGCGTGGCAAGACCAGCATCCGGGCGAGCTGGGGCCAGTTCTACACACCGATTGAAGGGCTATCGGCGGCGATCATGAGCGCCAATCCCCCGTACGGGTGCACTTACACGAGCGCGGCGCCGACGTTATTCGACGAGCCGTGGACGGAGGCGGCGGATGGATCAAGCCTGCAGTCGAGCAGTGGTGCGCGTTTTCCACTGCAGACGGTTCCGTTCGGAGCTTCGAAGGCGCATCCGGTGACGAGTGTGGACTGGTCGCAGTTCGAGCCGTTCACGGGCATTCCTGCGGTTTCGCCCGAGGACGTGACACCGTATGCGGAAAACTACATGTTCTCAGTGGAGCGGCAGGTGGGCGGGAACACGGTGCTGGAAGTGAGCTATGACGGAACGCAGGCGCACCATTTGCTGACGCTGATGGAAGCCAATCCAGGGGATGCGGCGCTTTGCCTGAGCCTCAGCCAGGTTGCCGACGTGGCTCCGGGGTCGGCGACCTGCGGACCCTTTGGCGAAAGCGGGACCTACACCCGCGCCAATGGCCAGGTGGTGAATGGAACGCGGTCGCGCTTCAGCTCCGCTTTCGGCAGCGTGACCTGGCAAAAGACCATGGGCAACTCGCACGACAATGCGCTCGAAGCGAGTGTGCGGCACCAGGGCAGGGCGCTGAACTTTAACCTGGCGTATACCTGGAGCCAGTCGATCGATCAGGGGTCGAGTCTCTCCGACCCGGTTGACCCGGTGAATCCGGCGGTGAGCCGGGGACTTTCGGCCTTCGACCTGGGGCAGAATCTGGTGGCGAATTACAATTACCGGGTCCCAGTGGAGCAGGCGCTGAACGCCATAGGGCGCCCGCCCCAATGGCTGGCGCGCGGATGGGAGATTTCGGGGCTGACGCGCATCACCACGGGCTTTCCGGTTACGCTGATCAACAACAACGACACCTCATTGCTGGGCACTCAGCCCAACGGCGTGAACAACAACGGCGTGGATCAACTCAAGATCACGCCGGGCCCTTTGAATTTGAACAGCAGCCCGCGCCGCGGCAGCGCCTTCAACACCGCTCTGTTCGCCCTGCCGGCGCTGGGAGATTTCGGCGACGCACGGCGGCGGTTCTTCCATGGGCCGGGATCGGACAACACCGACCTGGCGCTGGACAAATCGACCTCACTGCCCGAAGGCCGCGCTCTGGAATTCCGTATAGAGGCTTTCAACGTGTTCAATCATGGGCAATTCTTCGGGGCAGCGACGGTTCAGGGCAACATCAGCAGCGCCAACTTCGGCCAGATCGTTTCTGCGGCGCCTCCGCGGCTGATGCAGTTGAGTGCGCGAATACGATTCTGAGGGAGAGGCGCGCCTTACGCACCCGGAGTCACGTGGCGCGCTTGAATCGGTTCGCAGAACTCGCCGCCGGACAGTGGCCGGACTCGCTCTCAGCCAGATTTTCCAACATTGCGGAGACCGACGAGATCGGCGATCGGTGAAGCGCCCATCTTTCCGTACCGCATGGCCTCGGAGAGAAGGCCGCCGCTTGATTCCACGGGGCGTTTGGGCATGTCGCGGATTTCCCACGGCGATTTATCGATCAGCGATTCGGATTGCTTGAGGACGTTGTCGATGGCGCCCTTTTTTAGCTTCTCGATGGAATCCATCCAGCCAGGAGTGGCAAAGCAACTGATGGGAATGATGTCGCTGAGGGTGGCGCAATTGAGCAGATAGCAACCCATCAGCGGGTAGGTCTTGAAAAGGGTGATGTCCAGGGTACCGGCTTTGAGAGCCTTGTTGGCGTCTTTGGTGGCGCGGTATTCCACGCCCAGCAGGTAGAGCTTGTGAGCGATTTCAGCCAGCGCCGCCACGGCGCCGGTTACAGGGCCGCTGATGGCGCCGCCATCGACAAACGCCATGCCGGTTTTCACCGCAAAGGAAGTGGTGGAAATGCCGGCGCCGATGGCGGCGTTTTTCACTTGTTCCCGCAACAGTTCTTCGAGGGCGGCAAAAGCGGCGGCGGGGGCGCCAAGGTCGAGGGCGTAATGGCAGCGGGAAATGGAGGACTGGTGGTAATAGCCGACGCCGACGTCGATCCAGCCGCTGATGGCGCTTACTCCATCTTTGACGTGTCCGATGACCGGCGCGGCGCTGGTCGCGCACTCGGCCACGATGGAGAGGACAAGCGAGGTGAGCGGCCCGAGCAGCGACAGGTTATCGACCTCGAAGAACTTTTGCACCATCTCCTGCAGTTTGGCCTGAATGATGTCTTTGGTGCTGGGGCCGGAGCCCAGGTTGACTCCCATCCCTCCGCCGCTCGGGGTGGTTCCCATGCCGGTAACCACGAAGGGTTTTGGGGCGCGGGGCCGCGACGAAAACCGGCCTTGTATCGACTGCGCCGCCGCAGCGGACTTGGCCTTTACGTTATTGAGCGCCTGCTTGGCCGCGTGCTGCAGGTTCGCGGCCTTGAATACCACCGGCTTTGCATTCCCCTGAGCGTCGAGAAAGAGCTTCTGAATGGTTTTCATGCGCTCGGCTTTTACGTACTCCAGCGCCTGAAGCTCTTCCATGCTCATCTGGGTGATCTGGAAAGTACGGGAGTCGAGGCGATCGACATCGGCGGCGAGCCTCTTCATGGCGCCATTGCGATTGCGGTCGCTCTGCTCCCACTGGTTCCCTTTCGACCTTTTCCAGTCCTCGAAAGCGTTTTTGATCGCCCACAGATTGTCCTGAGATTTGACTTTGTTGTACTTTTCGATCGCGGCATCCAGCGCGCGGAGGACTCCGCTGCGCGGTTTGGTGATCCCGAGGTTGGTTTCCCGCTGCCACTGCTCGTAGGTAGGAATGCTCATCATGCCTCCGCAAGGCTTGCCAGGTTGCTTGCTGATCCGCGCCCGTCAGAGCGCGCCGCAGATCGGGGTAATAGAAACGCTCGATTAGCTGGGAAGGGGAATATGCGTTTGCGCGAAGGGCCAGGACCGCGATTTCCAATGCTAAGTCTGAAACCCGCCTAAGGATAAATGCGGCCACTGGCTCACGCAATCGCGTAATGGTAACTTCGCGATGACACGTTGGGATGTTCCCGGGTTTGAAATGGGGGATCGCAGTCGCTGAAGCGGTGCAGACCGCGATAGAGGACGGGCAGATTTATGGAAAACCCGCGCGGAGACGGCGGGGCACTCCCTGGCTACTTCATCGCCGGTTGAATTATGGGCGGAGCCTGCACAATGGAGCGGACTTCTTCGTCGCTGGCCATGAGCTGCAGAATGGCTTCGGCAATCTTCTCATCTTCCTTGAAAGCGCCGCGCAATGCCGCCGGATAGCGGATCCAAAGCTGCAGGCCGCCATCCTGCAATTGCAGGGCAGACTGCACCACAGGAGCATCGAGCGGCATGTCCATCCAGGTTTCCAGGTCGCGATGCTGGCGCTCGACCTGGGGACGATAGGAGTCGTAGATCTGCTGCACGCAGTTGAGAATGCGCTGCGCGACGGGGCGATAGTCCTTGTCTGGCGCGAGTTTGACGAGGATCTGATGCCAGGTGTACTCGCTGCCTGGCAACTGCTTGTAGAGGGGGGTGGTGGCCTGGAAGAGTACGGCATTGGAAAAGACCGCCACGCGGCCGGTGGGCTGGGAGAAATTGCCGCTGGACGTCACTTCGAGCACATAAAAGCGCAGCAGGCCGACTTCGATTACGTCGCCGGTGACGCTGGCGATGCTGATGCGATCGCCGACGCGCACTCCGTAGCGGCCGATGATGAAAAAGTACGCGGCGAGGGAAAGCAGAATCGTCTGTAACCCGACGGCGAGACCGGCGGTGATAAATCCGGCGAAAGTGGCCAGCGAACTGAACTGGGTGACAAAGCCGAAGATGAGCACGATGCCGGTCAAAAAGCCCATGATGAGGCGGCGCACGACCGTCCACTGGCGGCGGCGGCGCACATCGTGGACATAGCGGGCGGTAGCGCGGCGCCAGACCGAGCCGAGGACAAAGATCAGAAGCAGACTGATCGCGATGGCGGCGACGCGGGTGAGCAGCGAGGTAAGTATGACGCGATATTCCTGGTCCACGGAAGTGCGCCAAGAACGAAGATCGGCCTGCATCTGGTCGAGGGCCAGCAGCTCATCGCTTAGAGGCATGCTGGCGGCGACGATGGCCTCGAAATTGTGGGTGAGATCGTCGTAATTCTTGCGCACGTCGGCCGCGCCATTGGCTGTGGCGGCGGCACTCTGGGGAGGCTTGGCAGCCTTGCCCGGAGGCGGGACCGACGGTGGCGGGGCGGTGGCGATCTGCTCCCCTTTGCTTATAGTGGCGCGCAGGGCCAGGATCAGCGGCTGGCGCAAATCCGTGGCCTGCTGCGTAAGTCGATGAGTCGATTCAATGAGCTGATCGAGCGTGGTGCGGCTGTTCAGCAATTCAAACAGCACGCGGGCTTTGGTGATGACCCCCGCATCGCGAGCCTCAGATACGCTCTCCAGGGCAGGCGCAGCCAGACGGATCTTGGGATTGTCGAGATCGGGAGCCGAGCGCTCGATCTGCTGCACCTGGCTTTGCAGGGCGGTAGCGCCGGTATTTGTGGAGTCTTTGGTCAACCGCACCAGGGCTTCGGCGATGGCATTGTTGAGTTCGAGCTGGCCCTGGATTTGTTCCAGTTGCCGCTGCAGCTGCGCGGCCTCAGCGCCACGGGCAACGGCGGCTTTGCCGGCGAGAGTGTTCTGCTGCTGCTTGAGGGCGGCGATCTGGCCGGCGATCTTGAGGCGCATGGATTCAATGCGCTGCGCCTGCGAGGGCTGGCCGGAACTTGAAGACATTTGCTGCTCGTAGGGCTGCAGAAGCGCCGCTTCCGCAGCCGCCGAGGCAAAGGCGTCAGAGGCGACGCGGGCGGCATAATCGACGGCCTGATTGCGGTAGATCAGGTCGCTGGGTTCGCCCACTTTCTGCATGGGCGATTCGGCCTCGCGCCAATAACGGAGGACGGCATTGAGGTGATTGAGAATCTGCTTATTGCGCAGGGCCGGATCGCTCACCAGCAGAGGCGCGATCGACGAATCCAGGGGCACCACTGGCGCAGCCCGCGCAGAAGCTTCCGGAAGCGAACGCGATCCGGGGAGAGATGGCAGGGCCGGATGAGAGCGCTGAGCCTCACTGGAAGCGGCAGCATCCTGCGACCAGGAAACTTTCCAGCAGGAAAGCATGGCTGCAACAGTAAAGACCGCGCAAACAATCCGCGCAGGGCGGAGGAGTGGGGGACGTGGCAAACAGTTTAGACCTCCATCTGCTCTGATTATCTTAATGATGCCAGATGCCAGCGGGCAAAGCACCGGCGTTTGCAGCTCGACGGCCCCGGATTGCACGCCAAAAATAGCTTGACGCGAAGTTATGATCAGGCATAGATTAGGTTTTCCAACCGGTTCCTATCTTCCTTCTCGCCTGAAATGAAAAAGGCATCCTGTCTTCGATCCCTGAGGCCGGTGCTGTTCTCGCTGATGCTGGCGGCGTGGCTGTGTGCATTGACCGCAGCTCAGTCAGACCAATCCGGCAATCAGCAGGATGACCACAGCGACTTTTTCGATTCCATCGCCAAGACGGTGTACGCAATGGCATGGCCGACAGCGACCTACAAAGGCTGGCACCTGGAGTTACCCATCCGGGATAAGGATGGAGGCATTGACATCGTGGTCAGATTCTACGGGCAGAGCAGTATGCCCCTGGAAGATGAAATCTGGGTCGATATAGCCTTTGCATTTCGTTCCTGGAATCTCGATCATGTATTGGTAGTCGGCAACAACGCGGTGTGGGTGCCCCCATTCAAAACTACGAGTTTGCTCGGTGGGGCCATGGTGCAGGCTTTCGCGGATTATCAAAAGTCGCACTCCGCGCAACCAGCGCAGACTTCTCCACCGGCTGAGAGCCCCAGCCCGGCGCCTACGACAATCGCCCCAGCGCCTTACGCGCCGGCGACGGCCCCGTCTGAGCCTGATGCGCCGGCAGCGGCGGTCGCGGTATGTGTCGAGAACCAAATGAATCAGCCCGTGAATTATAGCTATCGCTGGGACACACTGGACTGGAAGCAGGACAAGCTCGACCCGGGCATGGCGTGGGTTTACACCTACAAGCTGGGGACGGCGCAGAGCGCAGGCCCGCAGTTCTTTATCGCCTACGATGACAGCTTTGACAGCAATTACACTACCCGGCAATACACACTGGATCGCAACACGGTCACCTTGCCCGCCAGTTGCGACACTGCCACGCAATATGCATTCACATTGAGCGGAAGACTTATTGTTCTAAACGCAAACTCCACGCCGACTGCGCCGACGCAGGACGCGACATCGACGACAAATCCCTCCTCTTCGGCTTCGCCGGCGACACTGGCCGCGGTATGCATTGAGAATCCAACAACTTTGCAGCTCTACTACACCTACCGATGGGGAACGGAAGGCTGGAAGCTGGATCATATCGCACCAGGAACTTATGTGTTATACACGCTTCCGGCGGGCACCGGCCTGGCAGACGTTCCGCAATTCTCTATTGATTACCCGAATGGCACTCAGACTGGCAGCACCATGCAAAGCACAAATCTGGATACAAATATCGTGGCTTCGCCGGGCGACTGCAGAGGGGCTAAGCAGTACCTCTTTTCGGGAAACGCAGAATCGCTGGTTCTAAAGTCTGGGAACTAATGGGCAGGACGTTTAGCTGGCTCTCATCCTCTCAACACCAAGCTGGAATACATTGACAATATCCCTTTGCTCTTAAGTTCGCTCGAATCCATGAGGACGGCAGCAGCCATGTGGAAACGAACCGTTTAAAGGCTCACCCATTTAAGTCGGGGGCCTGGTACGAAGGTAATCTCCAAGAAGGGAAAACCGGCTTGACGTTTCGCAGGGTTGTGTGATCTAGCTCACGGCTAAACTTGAGCGACGCATAGAGAATGATTCCCAGCAAACCTCCACAAGCAGGGCGGAAAAGGCGCAGAAGCAAGCATCACCTTTCACTGCATAAATTGTGCCTGCGCGAAGTGGCAAGGAATGCAGGGACAGGTTCGACCGATGTCAATTCTCAGCAAACTGCTGGCGGACACGGGATTTCTGGAACGCCGGCGCAAAGCACGAGTCCGTGCTGGGGATGTGGAGGTCTCCTATCGGTCAGAGACAGGGCTGACCCGGGCAAAGATTAAAGATATTAGCGAAGTGGGCGTATACATCCTGACCGAGGAGCGGTGGCCACCGGGTACGGAAGTTCGCCTGACGCTGGAAAGCAAAAGCGCCTCGAGCGGTCATGCATATCCTGATGTGCAGCTTGATGCGAGGGTGGTGCGGCAAGGCGAGGATGGCGTTGGCCTGACGTTTGTGCGCAGCGAAATCGAGGCCAACGTATGGCTGGGGGCGACGGCGATTGCGGGGGCATGGACGGCTCCACGTGACATGGTCGGAAAATTTCGCCTGGCCAAAGCCATCACGGTTTTGTCACGCATTTCGCCGTCGATTGAAATTGAGGTTGCTGCGATGATGGCGGGCGGCCTGAGCCAGGAGACGCGGGAACGGATCATCGATATAAGCCTGTGGATTGAGGAACGGCTGCACGGGCAGAATCAGCCGACGCGGAACAATGTTCCGGCGAGCCTGATCCTGCAGTTGCTGGAAGGAGCGTCAAAGGCGGAGGATGTGAATGCGCAATCCTACTGGGTGGAGCTTCTGGCGAGTTCCTGCGCCACCGGCGCCAGCGACGAGGAGAGTCTGAAATGCACTGAGGTTTTGTCGAAAATGGCTTCCGTGCACCTTGCCATCTTCGCCGCGGCATGCAGGAAAGCCACTCAGAAAGGCGGGGCGCGGGGGTTAATCAACTCATCCGGCTGTTATTGCAACGCAGATGAGATACGCAATATCGCGCGCATGGAAAACCTGGTGGCCATCGAGCACCATCTGTATCATCTCTACGACCTGGGCCTGCTGGAGGAGACGGTCAAGCCTTTACACGGCGAGCAGATCGAACGCGCAAATCTGACTCCGACGAGCTTCGGACTGAGGCTCCATGCGCGCTGTAACCGTTCCATGGAGCGCCTGGATTTTTCCGGACATCCGGAATTGGAATTTGCAAGTTGAGCGGGAACGGGCAGGCAGGTGCGATGAGACAGTCCATCTCCGGGCTATCTTAGGGCAAGCCGCCGCAAGTCCAGGGTTCAATGCGACTGGCGCAGGGGCTTGAGAGCGTCAATGTCTTCAAATCGCGGCCTTGTTGGGACGAGTAAACGGTGCCCTGATCCGGGGTCTGAAGGATGGGATTTGCCGCGGACTCCGTCCGCGAAACACGATCTAAAATGACGGTATGGCTTGGTCTGCCGTATCCTCCCCGGTCGTGATTCATTGTCAGGCCGTCCTGTTCGACATGGACGGCATTCTGATTTCATCAATTGGTTCGGTGGAGCGGACGTGGACCAAGTGGGCGCTGATGCGAGGGCTCGATCCCGGGCGGACGCTGGAGATTGCGCACGGGCGCAGGGCGGTGGAGACGTTTGCCATGCTGCGGCCGGATTTGGACGGCGAAGCGGAATTGAAGATTGTGGAAGAGATTGAGATCGCCGATAACGAAGATCTGCGCGTGCTGCCCGGGGTGCTCGATCTGCTGAAGGCGCTGCCCAGCGAGCGCTGGACAGTGGTGACCAGCGCCACCGAGCGGCTGGCGCGGGCGCGGCTGGAAGCGGGCGGGGTTCCAGCGCCAAGGCAGTTGGTTACCGCGGACCATGTTACGCGTGGAAAGCCGCATCCGGAGCCGTTTATGGCAGGCGCCGCGCTGCTGGGGTTTGCGCCGCAACAGTGCGTGGTCTTCGAGGACTCGGCCTCAGGCACGCAGGCGGGACGCCAAGCGGGATGCACGGTGGTTGCAACGACTTTTTCGCATCCCGCGGAGCGGCTGGAGGCGGCACATCACCTAGTTGCAGACCTGAGCGGAGTGAGCGTGCAAGCCGGCGCTGAAGGGCTGACACTGAGATTGACTCCATTGCCGGCGCGTGACTGACCGGCGAAGGTGATGCTTTCCGATCCGGCCACGGCTCGGTTGCGCAGCCGGCGGTCATTTCACGGGCAGCACCAGCCTGTTAAATAAGCCGCCGACTATGGCCCCCATGGTTAGCGCCGCCAGAAAGCCGTACCCCGCTTCAATCAGGAGCAAATCATGAGGCAGCTTTGCCATGCTGTACCAGCTTGTTGCCACCAGGGCTCCGCAAAGCAAGGTGGCCATCAGGATTCCCTGCAGCGCGCCGCGGCGATGACGGACGGCAAGGATGCCGGCAACTCCGTAAGCAAAGAGGAGGCAGGCGCCGGCGGTAAGCAGGTGCGGTGAAAGCCACCAGACCATCTGTTTAACTTGCGCCTGGGTGAGTCCCACGGCACCCATCCACCGCGCACGGAACAAATATTGCGAATGCCAGATGGCTCCCAGACACCAGGCGACAAAGGCTGCCAGCAAAATGGGGAGGTGGTAGATCTGCTTTTCTCCCGCTTTCGCCTTGCCATCCGGGTAAGGTTCGATTGCCGCCGCGCTGGAGAGGCAGGCGCGGTCGCAATTGGCGCGTTCCGGCCAGCGCGTACAATCGCACAGACGCAAATCAGGAGGTCCGTCGATAGCTGTCGAAAGCGCGTGATGGAGATCGATGGTGACGGCGGCCGGTTGTTGGTCCTGGGGGCAGGCAACCAGGCGGCTGCCGGAATATTGCCGGTAGATTTCCTGCCGCCAGAGCACGAGGGGCAGCAGAATGATGGAAGCTGCAGCAAGGCAGAGCACGAGCCAGATGAGTATTAGCATGGCCCACCTTCTTCTTGCCGGAGTTTGCCCCCTGATTGCATTTCCTTCAGTGATCACGGTCACGAATCGCGAAAGAAGAACCATCACCAAAAGCAATCCTCAGGGGTTGAAGGCGCGATTGATTTTGGTGTGTCTGCGGCACGGATAGACAGGCTGCGCAAGCCGCGGACGACGCCAGACCGCGGTGTCTGGCCGGCGGGAAAGCTCAGCGGGTGAGCCATCCTTTGGAGCGGACGGTCAGCAGCGCCCAGGGGAAAATCCAGAACATGCTGAAGAAAGCGAAGTACTCGAAGAGCACTCCATAGACGATATCGAAGGATCGTTCACTGCGCAGGTAGTAGAGGGAGTAAATGAAAGAGATTAGACCCATGGAAACGAGCAGCCGGGGAAGCGTGAGCGGGTCGTAGAAGACGGCAATGGCCAGCAGCAGCATGGCGCCACTGAGGATGGGAAAGCGCAGATTGGTAATGACCTGATCGAAAAGGGCGATGGCGCGCGGCAGCGGAGGGCGTTTCCAGACGATGGCGGCAAAGCGTACTTCTTCGCGGATGTAGCTGCGATCCCAGCGCAGGAACATGCGGCAGAGCTTGCGGTAGTTGTCAGGGACGACGGTGAAGACCTGCGCGTCCTGCTGATAAAGGCTGTCATAGCCGAGGCGCATGATGTCGTTGGTGAGGGCGCGGTCTTCGCCGGTAGCCACTTCGGCGCCGAGAAACTTCTGCGTGAGCCATTTGTCCATGACCGCAAGCACCGCAGAGGCGCGATACGCCGACAGCGCCCCCGGACTGCAGTAGACGGTGCCGAAGGTGGACTGGTAGGCGCGGAGAAAATCGAAGGACAAGGTAAAGCGGACGTGCAGCATGCGCGGAATCAGGCCCTGGCGGCGGTTGTAGACCTGAACTTTGCCGGCGACGACGCCCACCCGACCGTTGCCAAAGGGGCCGGCAAGAGCCAGCAGAGACTGCGGAGAGACCACGCTGTCGGAGTCCACGGTAACGAAGATTTCGCCATTACCAAGGCGGAAGCCGGCGGCAAGGGCGGCGCGCTTGCCCTGATTGCGATCGAGGCGGATGGTCTTGACGCGTCCCCCGTGCACAGCGGCCGCTTTCCGGATGTGCCCCCAGGTGTCATCGGTGCTGCCGTCGTCGACGACGATAATCTCGAGGCGGCGAGGGTCGTAGTGCGCAGCTGCGACCGAGTGAATGGCATTTCCGACCATGGCGCCCTCGTTATAGGCGGGAATGATGACCGTCATGCGCGGGGCGTCGTCGATTGAGGCATGGGGGTGCGGGCGGTATCGGAACCAGAGAAATGTGCGGAAGACAACCAGCAAAAAGCCCATGGAAAACCAAAGGATGCTTGGGCGATAGATCATGGAGCTGATGCCGTGCGACTCTGCCACTTTGGCTAAAGGAGAAAAAATCTGGTCGTGGAGACCAATCGCGGCCAGCGCCGCGAGACCGAGGAGGATAACCCACCTGAGAATCAAATCCCAACCGTCGGGGTTTGAAACCCGGGGAAAATCTATCGCCCCCGAAAGCGGCTGGTCTCGCGTAGCCATGCCCGTTCCGCAACCTTTTAATTGGCGGTTTGAAACTAAGTATCTATGAGACGCACGACGAGAGCAAATCGTAGCGCCTTTTTGGTATTTTTCCCGGTTCCGTACCCCCGGCCCTATTCATTTGCCTGAATGCGGCGGCCGTGCGTGTCCTGGAGGGGGCGGGTGTTCATTCTGAACAGACTGATAAAAGTGTTCAGCTGACTCCGGCTGATGCTCACGGGAGATTGGTAGACGTACCACTGCACGCCCTCGGTACAGGGGGGATCGGGCAGCGAACCGGTGTAGGTCCAATAGCCGGGATCGGTGGGGAAGAGCCCGCCAGGATCGACCATATCATTGTCGGTCTCGGTCTCTCCGGCGGGCGTGGGGAGATGCGGCCAGAGCATGGAGACGGTGGCGTTGGGAAAATCGCTGCTTTCGCTGAGGAAAACCGCCAGCATAGCTTGTTTGCCATCAGCGCTGCGGGTGAGGAAGTCAACCTCCATGTCAGCATAGTCGCCATTGACGGCGTGCTCGCTGGGGTGGTGGAAGGTGTAGTCGACAAGGTTGTAGCGGACGCCGTCAATGAGTACGAAACTGCCGGGGTAGCCGTGCACCACGATGGCCCGGCCGTTGTTGACCAGAGTGGCGGGCGCACCGACGAAGTGGATCTGGATGGGCTGGAGCTGGGAATTGAGACGTGCACCGCGGATGTCGATGGGCGACTGCTCGCGGCCCCTGTTGCAGGCACCGTAATCGGGGTTGAGCTTGCTCCAGTTGACGGGCCCGTATTTTCCGGTATAGGTCCATTTGGGCTGGACGGCACTTTGCGCGCCAGCCGGCGCCGAGAGCACTGAGAGTGTTGACAGACCAAGAGCGCAGGAAGCAATCAGGAAAAATCGCATGGAGTCTCCAACTCAATAGACGCAGAAGAGCGCGAAAGATTCCATGTTAAACAGGCGGGCGGCTCCGGAGCCAGAGCCGTCGCCGTGGGAGCGGTTTTGAATCCCGGGGTCCCAATTCCTGGTCCAGAATGGGGGAAGCCAGAATTGAAACCCGGCCGGGTTATCAGACCGTTGCCGAAATCTGAGCAGCGATGGCGCGGAGCGTCTGCATCAACTAGCGGTCGCGCATACGCAGGCGCAAGGCGCGGGTGACGTGCAGGCGGCTCATGATGATGTAGCGTGTACGCAGGCTGCCGATGGTGGCGGGGAGCGTGGCGGGCACGTTGTTCTGGTCAACGTAAATGACCAGAGCGGCTTGTGCCGGATCGTCGTAGCTCTGGCCTATGGCAACGCCGAAGAAGGCGGGGTTCTGCTGCATCAGGGCGGCTGCGAGGCTTTGCTTGATGGCGGCTGCGCGATGGAGGGCCGCAGCAGAAAGGGCCGGCGCGGCACCGGCGGAGAACGGGGTGAGCGGAGCGGATCCGGTGGCCACGGCGCCGGCGGTGGTGGGAATAACGGCGGTGCGGACGCCGTCGATGGTGGCTGGGATCGCGGCCGTGGAAGTGGGAGTGACGTAAATGAGCACTGCGGCGGAGCCGGGGTCGTCACTGCTTTTGCCGGTGGCCACGCCGAGCACGCCGAGGGATGAATTGACCAGCTGCCGGGCCGAAGCCAGAGCGGATTGCGCGCGCGCGATCTGCATATCGCTCAGGGAGCGGGCCTGGGCCATGGAGATGGCGCCGGCGCCGTAATTGAGGCAGCTCACCTGGTGGTCAGCGGCGCCGGTGAAGGTGAATGGGCCGTAGGTTTTGGTGGTGGGGTTGGCGTCCAGCTCATCGAGCACGTCGGGGGCGGGGCTGGCGACGGACTGGGACTGGCCGGAGCTATCCACGCCCCCGGCAAAGAAAAGGCCTACGGGCTCGGCATTGCTAGTGTCGACGACCAGAGAGCCGGAATCGCCGGCGTCAGTGAACTGATTGCCGGTGATCTCGACCTGATTGCTGTAGGTCTTGGTCAGGTAAGGTTGAGTTCCGCAGCAATCTTTGTAGTAGCTGACCTCTACGGAGGCATCGATAGCGGAGATGCTGCCGCAGGTGAGGCCGGTGGTGCGGCCGCTTTTGGCCACGGTCATGCCCACGGCGGGGGATTCGCCCATGCCGCCGGAGGAAGAGATGCCGGGAGGGGCGGGCTGCAAGGCGCCGTTCACCAGCGGTCCGAGGCCGAGGATGGCTCCGCTGGGATTGACGGCGCCGTTATTGACGGAGGCGATTGCGGCGTCGGCGTTGGTAGAGCTGGAACTGAGCGGGAGAAAGCCGGTGAGGGTAGCGACGAGCGCGCCCTTGTTGGGGTCGCAGTTGTCATCGACCAGGCCGGGCTGGGTGATGTCTTCGCCGATGGTGGCCTGGTCGCTGCGCGCCAGGACGTGGTTGTTGCTCAGGATATAATCTCCGCCTGAGCCGGTGAGCAGCGCACCGAGAGTGCCGCTGGAACACTCGGTGCCGCTGCTGCTAGAGCTTAAGTCGAGCTTGTTTCCGCCCGAAGTGCCAAGGGCGATGGGGGTGTTCTGCTGGGTCTGGTTGGTTATGGGGCTACTGTTGACGCCGGCGGAGTTGAGGAGGACCTCAGTGGATGATTTGGAGCTGGAAGTGCCGACCGTGCCGACGATATAAGTGGCGGCCGCGGAGGAAGTGATGCTGGCCGGCGCTTTGTAGGTGACGGTGCAGGTGGTGGGACCGGTGGCGGGACGGGCGCAGCTTTGCGGCTGCAGATTCTGGGTGCTGCCGGAGCCGTTATAGGAGCTGGCGACCGAATAGTTGATGCTGGTGTCGCCGGCCGGATCGGCCTCGGCGATGGCGCCGGTGACGGTGACGGTTCCGTTGGCGCCCAGGGCGACGTTTTCCGGCGAAAGGGGCTGCAGGAATCCGGGGGTGACGGTGATGGTAGCCGAGGCTTTGGAAGCGGGGTCGGAGACCAGGGCGGCGGTGACGGTTACCTGCACGCTGTCAGCGCTGAGGTAATTGGGCGGAGCATATTGGCCGTTGGTCGAGCCGATGGCGCCGGGGCCGGTCCTGGGGTCTCCACCGGAGACGCTCCAGGTGACGTTGGCGGCAGCGCCGTTAGAGAGCTTGGCGGAGAACTGCTCGTAGACGTTGCCTGAGGAGTCAGAGGTGTTGCAGCCGGTGCAGTTGGTGTCGATGCTTGCCGTACCCGGGGTGACGGTGAGGGCGCCGGAGGGGTCAGCGGTCATGGAAGCGCCGCCGCAGCCGGCCACGGCCATGGCCAGAGGAGCAGCCAGAAGCAGGCAGGAAAGCAGCCGCCGCGAGCGCGCGGAACCGCTTCTGCGTCCCACGATGGGGCGGGAGCGTTTTTTCGAGCCGTGCGCAGCCTGCAACAAAGAAATAATTCCTGGAACCTTCAGTTTACGGGCGGGACAGTTGTCCAACCATGCGATGCCGGAAGGGATAATCCGGGTTGTGCCAGCGGGCCGGCGGTCCGGGCAGCGGCGCTTGGGGTGAAAGGCCGCGCAGTCCCGAGGAGTTAGACCCGGATTCTCGCCAAAAAGTCTCGTAGCGGTATGATCCTGCACCGGAATGGGCGAGTGCCGGGATGCCTCAGCTCCGCGAGGAAGATGCAAAAGGCAATCAAAACGCGCCACCGGGACAAGTTCATGGCGGGCGTGAAGCCGGCGCGCAATCCCGCGCGGGTGCAAGCGACGAGATTGAACCGCGGGCCAAATATCAGCCATGGCATCTTCCCCAACCACGAATAGAGGTAGCACGGGCAGCCAACGCATGAGTTGGCCGCGATCAAAGACGGGGAAAAGCCGCTTCTGGACCAGATTACCGCATCAGAGCTGCATGTGGCGCAGATTTGAAATGGAGCAGCGGGTGTGCGGCTGAGTTTGCGCCTCCTTTCGCGGCGCTAAACTCATATCTGAAACCAATCTCGGGAGAAGCGATGGAATATGTAAATCTTGGCAACACCGGACTGAAGGTTTCGCGGATCTGCCTGGGCTGCATGACATATGGAACGCCGGCTACGGGGAAATTGCTGCCCGGGCGCCAGGCGTGGGCGCTGAACGAAGCGGAAAGCCAGCCGTTTCTGCGCCAGGCCCTGGATCTTGGCATCAACTTTTTCGATACTGCCAATGTTTACTCGGGCGGGGACAGCGAAGTGGTGCTGGGCCGTTTTCTGAAGGGCAATGTGCGGCGGGAATCGGTGGTGGTGGCGACCAAGGTCCACAGTATGATGCGCGACGAGCCCAACGGGCGCGGATTGTCGCGCAAGGAAATTCTCTTCGAACTGGATGAAAGCCTGCGGCGGCTGCAGACCGATTACGTGGACCTGTATCAGACGCATCGCTGGGACTACGAGACACCGATCGAGGAGACGATGGAGGCGCTGCACGATGTGGTGAAGGCGGGGAAGGTGCGCTATATCGGAGCGTCGTCGATGTATGCGTGGCAGTTCGCCAAGGCGCTGTATGTGGCGGAGAAGCACGGGTGGACGCGGTTTGTGTCGATGCAGAACCACCTGAACCTGCTGTATCGCGAGGAGGAGCGGGAGATGCTGCCGCTGTGCCGCGAGGAGAAGATTGCGGTGCTGCCGTGGAGTCCGCTGGCGCGGGGGCGGCTGACGCGGCCGTGGCACGGGGAAAGCACGCGGCGGCTGGAGACGGATGCCTTCGGGAAGTCGATGTATTCGCGGACGGAGGAAGCGGATCACAAAGTAGTGGACCGGCTGGGCAAGGTGGCCGAGCAGCGGGGCGTTCTGCGGGCGCAACTGGCGCTGGCCTGGCTGCTTGCCAAGCCGGGCGTAACAGCGCCGATTGTGGGGGCGACCAAGCCGCATCATCTTCAGGACGCGGTGGCGGCGCTTTCTGTTGCGATGACGGCGGAAGAAATACATGCGCTGGAGGAGCCTTACGCGCCGCATCCGGTGCTGGGCTTCAGTTAGGGCCTGTTTACGCTACCGGGGTGAACGGCCTGGTAGTCTCAGCAGGCCCTAAAGGCGACTGCCCGTCCCAGGTCCCAAAATCGGGCCCTGGCGCGCAGACTTGTCACAGCACAAAGTTCTCGGAGCTCCAGAGATCATTGCGCTGCGTTTTCTCGCGATCTCCCTAGAAGTTGAAGTAAGCGCCAATCATGGGCTCAGCGGTTTGGGTGAATTTGTCCGTGGAAGTGTAGAGGCTGGTCAGGTGGGGCGCTTTGTAGAGGTTGCCGCGGTATTGGAAGCGCAGGCCGAGATGCGGCAAGATGCCCCAGTCGAGGCCGGCGCCGTAGACATAGACCGCCTGAGTGGAATCGCTGGTGGAACCCTGGTTGCCGGTGGGCTGATTCAGAAGCAGGCCCAATCCCAGCACGCCAAAGGGACGCAAGTTGCCTATGCCGAGCGACGGAATCCAGTCCAGAGTCAGCTCATGCGCGTTGGCTTTGACCGATTGTGGCGTGCATCCTGATACAGGGCAGGTAGAGGCGGTGGAAAAAGAGTAACTCTGGTTGGCGCGGTTGTAAGAGTAGGTGCCCTCGAAGCCGAGAATGGGGTTGGAGATGTGGCGCAGCTCGATGAGTCCGCCGGCGGAGTTGGACGGGCTCTGGTTGATATTGTTGCCGGTAGTCGACTGGTTGAATGCTCCATAAATGCTGAGGCCGACGGAAGTCTGGGCGGAGGCCGTGGCGACAAAGGCCGCGGCCAGGACGAGCAAAGCGAGGGGGGAAGATTGGATTCGCATTGCAACCTCGGAAATTTGGATGCAGAGATTTTTGATTCTGCCAAGGCGGGAGCAACAAAAGCAGGAAGCGGTGGCGAAGGGGACCCTGCTTAGCGGAGAAGGCTGCGGCGCGGTCGAGCGGCCGCGCTTTATTGATCGCGCGGTCTCCTTTCGGAATAGTGGATTCCCAGGTCTCGAAATCGAACCCCGGGAATTCCAAGGCACGGACAAAACGACGCGGTAAGAGACTTAATGAGCGTTAGCGTCTGTCGCTACCTCATCGCGGTCTTGACTGCGACCGGAGCCGAAATTTCTGCAGCCTGCGCGGCTAAAGCGGCGGCTTTGTCGGTGGTCTCCCAGGTGAACTCGGGCTCGTTACGTCCGAAGTGGCCGTAAGCCGCGGTCCTCTGGTAAATGGGGCGGCGCAGGTTGAGGCCTTCGATGATGCCCTTGGGAGTGAGGGTGAAGTTTTTGCGGATCAGCTCGGTGAGTTTTGCCTCGCTCAGTTTCCCGGTGCCGAAAGTGTCGACAAGCACGCTGACCGGCTCAGCCACGCCGATGGCGTATGCGAGCTGGACCTCCGCGCGTTCGGCCAGGCCAGATGCAACAACGTTCTTGGCGATGTGGCGGGCCATATAAGCGGCCGAGCGGTCAACTTTGGTCGGGTCTTTACCGGAAAACGCTCCACCGCCGTGCCGGCCCATGCCGCCGTAAGTGTCGACGATAATCTTGCGGCCGGTGAGGCCGGTATCGCCCATGGGACCGCCGATGACGAAGCGGCCGGTGGGATTGATGTGATACTTGGTGCTCTCGTCGAGCCACTTGGCGGGAAGTACGGCCTGGATGACGTGCTTGAGGATGTCGGCGTGGAGTTCGTCGTTGCTGACGCTCTCGGCATGCTGCGTAGAGATGACCACGGCGTCGATGCGCGCCGGCTTGCCGGGTGCCTCGTACTCGACGGTGACCTGGCTTTTGCCGTCTGGGCGCAAGTAAGGCAGCTTGCCGCTCTTGCGGATGTGAGTTAACTGGCGGGTGAGCTTGTGGGCCAGGGAAATGGCAGCGGGCATCAGTTCGGGGGTCTCGTTGGAGGCGTAGCCGAACATCATGCCCTGGTCGCCGGCGCCGCCGGTGTCGACGCCCTGGGCGATGTCGCCGGACTGCTTGTTGATCGAGGAGATCACCGCGCAGGTGTTGGAGTCGAAGCCGTAGAGGGCGTTGTCATAGCCGATGGAGGCCACCACACCGCGCACCAGGGTCTGGAAATCGACGTAGGCTTTGGTGGTGATTTCGCCGGCGATCACGACCAAGCCGGTGGCAGTGAGGGTCTCGGCGGCAACGCGGCTGTAAGGGTCCTGGTCGAGGCAGGCATCGAGAATGGCGTCGGATACCTGGTCGGCTATTTTATCGGGATGGCCTTCCGTGACTGACTCGGAAGTGAAAAGGAAACGATCGCTCAAATTAGTACTCCTCTCTCCTGGAGAGATACTGTTGCTCAAAAGGCGTGACCACCCCCTTCACCCTTATTTCGATGCTGCCAAACGCTCTGTCAGCCCAAGGCGGGGGGTCTCCCTAAGGGCACTCGTTCTATGGTAATTGCCGGAAACCCCGGGCGCAAAGTGTCGGTAGTGAACGGCGCGGAGCGGCCCCTTAACGGCGCCTGGAGGCGGATCAACCGTCACTTCGCGATAGCCATGTTACTGACCAGGTTGCGCCATGGCGAGCTGCGATGGATCGCGAAATAATCGCAACTGCAGTCGTCGACGCGGAAACCGCATTTGCGAAGCAGTTTGAGCATTTCGACTTTGTCGCTTCTGCTCAAATTCAGGTGCTCGACGTAGATAGCCATGGGAGGCCGTTTTTCCAGATCGACAGCTTTAAGCACCTCGAAATCAAACCCTTCCGTATCAATATGCAGGAGGTGCACCTCGCCGACTGCGTGGCTGCTGAAAACCTGGTCGAGGGTGCGAACCGGAACGCGCGTCTCGATAATATAGGGCTCCAGAATGCCGTTGAGCTCCTTGACAATGTGTTTTCTATCAAACGAGCCCAGTTGATCGTGCCACAACGGCAGGTTCGGAATCATTTCCGCGACCCTGGGATCGACATAGTAGAAAGGTGCTTCGCCGTCGTATTTCCCGATTGCGGCCTGCTCGAGGGAAAACCTGCCGGAGTCAGAAAAGTTTGCCGCCAGACGCTTGAAGAGGTAAGGAACCGGCTCAATGAGCAGGCCTTTCCATTTCTCATTCGCGATCAGGACGTCGGAGAGCGGGTCGCCGGTCGTCCCGTCGTTGGCTCCTATTTTGACGAACAGCGGCGCCGGAACAAGCTCCGGAAGGAGCGAGCAATAGCGCCTGGCACAGGGAATTCCCCGATCTTTGCTGGCAAATCTTTTGTAGACGGGGCGGAGGAATGTGCGCAGTACGGGCACGGACTTCACGACAGGCTTTACGTAGCGCAGCAACTAGGGGCTCCTGAGAAAAGATTCCAGACCGGGCCGGGTCAACTCCATTCTAGCTCCCCTATTAGCGCATTTTCACGGTTCCAAACCGAATCCAGGCGCCGCTGCTTAATGGGAGATCCGTGTGGCATGGCCGGCAGCAACCTTGGCAGCCTGGGGCTCAGCGAAGGTGACCCTCAGCGGTTCGCTCATGGTTATCTTCGCTTCGATTGGCCGCCGCCACGCGCCGTTCACCACCTCGCATTGGTGAAGAGTGATTGCGCCATCGCCAATCTCAGCATTTCCTGCAAGGCTGCTGAACCGCCCAAGCTGGGTTGGAATTTTCTCAGCCTTGACGCGAGTTTCAGTGGAATCGCTCTCCGCGGCCGGCAATGGAGTCTGGGCCGCAATCCTGCCGTGCCGCCATTCGAAGTGCAGTGTGCCCTTTGCCGATGTGGCCAGTTCGTTCGCAGTCACTCCAGAGAGGTCGATCTTGCCTTCAGCGTCCAATGGCCCTCCCGCAAAACGCATACCCAGCAGCTGGCCCACCGCGGTTGCGCTCAAACCGCTGAATCTCGCATTCAGCGCATATCCAGGACGCCCTTCATCTGTGTCGGGCCGAGTGAGGGAACCGCTGGCCTGAAGCACTCCACCAAGTGTGCGCGCATCGACGCTGGTGATTTTTGCTCCGGTCGAACCGATCCCAATGGTAATTTTCGGATCTTGCAGCACCACCGGACCGAGTTTGAGTGACGCGGCGGTAACGGTCCCATCCAGTGGCGGCCATGCTGGCGCGGAAGAGAGATGGAGACGGTCGATGAGATCGTCAAGCAGGGACGTATGCGGCTGCGCGCCAAGAATGGCCGACTGCACCTCAGCAGCATTGAGATTTCCGAATTGCAGATCGAAATGAGCAGGACAAGACTGGTCCGAGCTGCAACTGGCGGGCACTTTGAGGCGCGCGGTTGCCCGTATCGGGCCATACGAAAATTCAATTGGGTCCCAAACCGCGTTCGTTCCATCGAGATGAAGGGTGGCCTGCGCGATAGCCACGCTGCGGGCCAGATAGTCGGGCTTCCATTTGGCATCGCGGATTGTAATGGTGCCGTTCAGCGTGTCGGCAGAGGAATTCGACGAGGAGGTAGGGTCGGGTTGAGATGCGGTCAGCGCTGGAATCGAAGCCGCAGATTGCGGCGGCGCAAGTTCGGTTGGTTGCGGCGGCAACCAGGGACCCTGCGCGTCAAGGGCCACGGTGATTGGCCCGCTGCTGAGCGCATTGAGTTCATTGACATCGGCGAAGCCGGCCAGCTTCGCGAGTTGAACGGCATTGGCCAGGCTCGTCTGCCCGCGGATGACAAGCTCGTAGCCGTGCAGCGTCAGGCGCGGATTCAGAGTGAGCGGGGATGAACTGCCGGGACCTATTTCTGCAGTGCCGGTTAGAGCTGCTGGCTGGCCCGCAGTTCCAGCTTCGGCCTCGAGAACAACGGGATGACGCGTCTGGATGGGGTTATTCAGAGCGCCTCCGCTAAGCTGGAATCCGTGGACAACGAAACTACCGGTGAGCGGGGCCGGGGAGAATTTTTTTGCGGACGAGCGCCGCCGCGTTGGAGGCAGATGCGGTGACTGCGCAGTCGCCTTCGAGGTGGGCGCGTAGTAGCTTATTTGGCCTGTGATGCTGCCGGAAGCATTGAGATCGGGATCGATGCCACTGCGGATGGTGCGCAGGAATCCAAGTATCGCGGCCACAGGCATGCGGTCGAGCGCGACGGTGAAGTCCGGCTGCCCGTCGGAAGCGGGAAGATCGCCGGTAAAACGCACGCGGCCGTTGCCGAGCGGCGAATTGCAGACGACGTTCTGAACTCCGCGGATCGAATAGTGATACACGAATGCGCAGTTGGCGTCAAAATCGAGCGGTTCCGCGGGAGCGAATTCCGCGCGATGCACGCCGGCGGCCTGCAATCGAGCGGTGACGTGCGCGGTTTCTGGGGTGCCGTCGAGGTGGAGATCGGCGGTGAGATTGCCGCGCCACCCTGGATCAGAGCCGATCAGGAGGCGCGCGAGCTGTCCGAGTTGCGCCTGGCTCCACTCCATATCTACATGCAATGGCATATCGCGCAGCGCGGGCGCACTGTGCAGGCTGGCGTCGAGACGCACCACCCCGGTGTCTTCTTGAAAGAGACTTACGTCAGTCCGAGCCGGCTCGCCGCGAAGTCGAAGGTGCCAGTCCCCCGGCGAATCTTCCCAGAAGGAAAGATCGGCATCGACAATTGAAAAGGGCAGCTTCTCAGCTCCGTTCTTGAAGTTGATGCGGGACTCGGTGGCCTCAAGATAGGGCAGGGGCAGAGCGCGGCGTTTTTGTGATTCCTGGCTGGTGGCGGCTCCGGCTTTGGCTGCCGCGGTGCGAAAGAGAGGATCGAGGTTCCATCGACCGCCCGGCATGCGGACAAGGTTCAGGCTGGCGTTATCGACGCTTATACGACTTATTTCAAGCCGTCCGCGCCAAAGGGCAAGCAGGCGAATGTCGGCAGTCACCGATTCCGCATGCAGCACCGGTTCGGCGCCATACGCGGGATCTTCTTCAACCACGAGATTGGACAGCACGAAGCTGGGCCAGGGGAGCAGACGCAACTCGACACCGGATAGACGTACGGGGCGCCCCAGTGACTCGGAAACCAGATCGGCAATGCGGCTTTTATAGCGGTTGACGCTCACCATGGGGGGCACGATCACTGCAGCCAGCACCAGCGCCGGAACCCCGAGCGCAATCCACCACCGCCGCCGGATGCGCCGCTTTTGCATCTCCTCTGTCATCGCTGCTTTCTTTAGATTATTCCGCATTAGTGGATTACGTGAAAGGTGCGGGTCCAACGCGTATCGCTGAACAGATACTGGGTGACGTGAATCATCCAGGCGAGACGGTCGGAAAGATGGTCTTGGCTGTAATCTTCTTCATTAGACCGGAAAGACCAGTAGTTGAACAGTGGCCGGCCGACGATGTTGGCGCGAGGCACGAATCCCCAATAGCGCGAATCGGCGCTGTTGTGCCGATTGTCTCCCATCATGAAGTAATCACCTGCGGGCACCACCAGGTCGCCATTCACGATGTGGTTGGAGAAATCGGCCGACCACGATTGCGGCGTGAGATCTGGAATCGGGGTCGGGGGCAGGGCAGGGAAATCGTCCAGGAATGCCGAGAAATTTTCCGGCGTAGTGGGCCGAGCGTGTGGTTGCGGTTGGGCGACGCCGTTGATGTAGACAATGCCGTCGAGCATATGAATATGGTCGCCCGGCAGGCCGATGAGGCGCTTAACCAGATATTGATAGGTTCGGCGACCATTTACGTCGTCGGGCACCGGCTTGATGAAAACCACGACGTCGCCGCGGCGGGGCTGGCGATAGTAAACCAGCGGCATCCAGTGTGAGGGCGGGGCGAGCGTGATGCGGTCGACGAAGAGATGGTCGCCGATCAGCAGGGTTGGCTTCATCGAGCCCGAAGGGATGACGAAGTTCTGAATGATAAAGCCGTAAATGAAGAGGATTACAACCAGCAGTCGGCACAGGCCGGCGAGAGATTCCAAAGGAGTCTCGCTGTGGCCCTGCCTGACACCGGAGGCCGGCGTTTCCCTGCTGGATACTGCGCCGGAAGCGCATTCTGGGGTCGGACTTGTTTCTTGGGTCACTTTGTGCTCGGAGAAGAAGATGCGCGGATCTCTCTCACCATTTTACCGGCGCGTGGAGTCCTGGCTGAGGTTTTTGGGCTTTAATATCGGCGCTTTACGCGAGAGCCTTCAAGGCCTCAATAAGCGGGGGAATGATTTCGAAGAGATCGGCGGCAATGCCGTAATCGGCGACTTCGAAGATGGGCGCATCCGGGTCTTTATTAATGGCCACGATGCACTGCGAGCCTTTCATGCCTACAAGGTGCTGGATGGCGCCTGAAATTCCGATGGCGAGATAAAGCCGCGGCGAAACGGTATGGCCGGAACTGCCGACCTGGCGCTCAATGGGAAGCCATCCGGCATCGCAGATAGGGCGCGAAGCGGCCAGTTCAGCGCCCAGCGCGGCAGCAAGCTGTTCGGCCAGGGGGATGTTTGCGGCATCCTTGATTCCGCGGCCCACGCTGACGATGCGTTGGGCAGAGCCCAGATCGACGGTCTGTTGCGTGCCTCGGAATGGCGTTCCAGGCCGCGTGCGGATTTGCGCCGCATCGAGAGCGGGCGCAAAGGTTTCAGCACTTGGGGAGGTTGCTGGCGCTTGCAACTCCGAATTTTCGGCGCGAAAGGCCCCCGCCTGTACGGAGACGAAGCAAGGTCCGTCGCCTTTGTGCCGATAAGTCGCGCTGAAACGGCCCTGCATCAATTGCCGAGTGAAGAGGGGGCCGTCGCCGATGGCGATCACGTCGCTAATGAGCGCCTGGCCGAAGCGGCAGGCTAGCGCGGGCGCGTAATCGCGCACCTGGTAGCTGTGTGGGAATACGATGCACTCGATTGAATTGGCGCGGATGAGCTGCTCGATCGCGGCCGTGAATGCGTCAGGCGTGTAAGGAGCAAGCAACTCGTGCTCGACGCGAATTACGGGTGCGAAGCCGCGCGCCGCAGCTTCCGCGGCGAGGGCCTCAGTTTGCCGGCCAATCACCGCGGCAGCGACGGTAGCCTGTCCGCTCAACAGGCGTGCCGCAGCGCCTGCTTCCCAACTGAGCCTGGTAATGAGGCCGTCGCGTTCTTCCAGCACAACCAGGACGCCGCTCATAAAACACGCGCCTCAAATTTAAGTTTTTCCACCAATGCCGCGGCGATTTCTTTGGGCGAACCGCCGAGCATTTGCGTGGATTTCTGCTTGGTGGGCTGCGCAACCTGCTCCAGGATCGCAACCGGCGCTGAATCCACGCCTATCTCGCCGTCATTCACAACCCGGACAGTTTTGGTTTTGGCGCGCTTGATGCCCATCAGTGTGGCGTAACGCAGCTTGTTTCCGCCCGACTGCATGGTGAGAACGGCGGGTAAAGGAAGTTCGACTTCCTGGAACCAGCCTTCTTCAAGCTCGCGCTTCACTTTGAGGCCGCCATTTGCTTTTTCCACCTTCAAAATAAGTGTGGCGTGCGGCAGGCCGAGCAGCTCGGCGAGAATGACTCCTGTCTGGCCCAGGCCCAGGTCCTCAGATTGCAGGCCGGTGAGGACCAGGTCGGGGTTTTCCGGCTTGATGGTCGCAGCCAGCAGGCGCGCGACGCCCAGCGCATCGCGGCCGGGCAGGTCATCGCAAACAATGTGAATGCCGCGGTCGGCGCCTTTGGCCAAGGCCTCGCGGATGGTCGAGCCGGCTCGCCCCGGTCCGGCGCTGACCACGATCACTTCACCACCGGTCTCCGCGGACCGCTCCTTGAGCAGAAGCGCTTCTTCCAGAGCATAGGCGTCTGGTTCATTGAGCGCGAATTGCAGGTTGGATTCGTCGATCCATTTGCCGGAGGAGTTGATGCGAAGCGGCGTGTCACGTTCGGGGACCTGTTTGATGGCGACGATGATCTTCATGCTTTCCCCATGTTAGATGCAGGAGCGGGTTTGCGCGAGTCGATGACCGATCCCTGGCCGGGAGTTCGAGGGGAAATTCGAGTTTGCGCCGCGCGGATTCTTGCGGCTTCTTCACAGGCTGCCAAGGGACCCGCTGCGCGTAATATGTCGGGTATGAGTTTTCCCGGCCAACTCGGTAGCCGTCCCGCTCTCGATGAAACGCTCAGCGATCCGGAATACGCGCGCCTTGCGGAGATCCTTGATTGTTTTCCCGGAGATGACGCCATGGATATGGAGGAGATGGACGGATTTTTTGTGGCACTGAACTGCGCGCCAGAACTGATTCCTCCCAGTGTCTATCTCAATGAGGTTTGGGGAGACGCCGAAGCTCCATTCGACGGGAAAGACGAATTAGAGGAGTTTTTCAATCTGGCTATGCGCCACTGGAACTCCATTTCGCGGCGGCTGGATTCTGAGGACCCTGTCTTCATCCCTCACCTCGAGGTAAAAGAAGGGGAGGAAATTCCCAGGGGCAACCGGTGGGCGCAGGGATTTCTGCGCGGCGTCGAGCTGAGCGGCACTGGGTGGGACGAAATCTTCACCTCGGAAGACGAGGATAGATTCGCCATGCTGTTGCCGGTGTTGGCTTTGGTACACGAGAACGATGCCGATCCGCAATTGCGTACCTGGGCGACTCCTCCGGACGACGAGCGGCGAAAAGAAGTGCTTGCCGCGCTTTGCGTTGCCACGCGTGCAGTCTATGACTATTTCCGTCCGCATCGGAATCGGGAGGCAAGGCGCACAGCATCCATGCCGCGAAGAGCCGGGCGCAAGATCGGGCGCAATGATCGTTGTTATTGCGGTTCCGGGAAAAAGTACAAACGCTGCTGCGGCAATGTAACAGTCAATTAGAGCATTTTCGGCCGGCGTGTTTACAGGACATCGAGCTTCCGCGGTCTCCCATGCTTCGCGCAAAACGCCGCGCGAAGCATGGGGGTACGGAGATGAATGGATATTGAGGCACGTGGGCGCTAATTGCTAAAAGTTACGGCGCTGGAGATGCGATTGAGAATGCTGTTTTTGCCTACCATGCGCACGTAGAGAATATGCGTACCGGGTGAGAGCTTGCTGAGATCATAGCTTCCGCTGGCGGCGGCGGGCTGGGTGGCGAGAAGGGTCAGGTTCTGGCCATCGGGCGAGTCATATATCTCAAGGTGTGAAACCGTGGAGAGACTGGCATTGGGATTCGATGTATTCAGCTGCCACTGGAGCGAGGAACCGCTGGTGGCGGCGCTTATGGTGTAGCAGTTGTCGATGCCGGACTCGATCTCGGTGCCTTCGTTGTAGTCGTTCCATGTGGCGATATGAAGCCACGGCACTCCGCCGCTGTAGTAGCTGTTGCTTTCGGTGAGTGAGTTCATCCAGGTCTGGCCGCATTGCTGGTCCATGATGCGGCCAGTGCCCCAGTTGGCCTGAATGCTGTTGAAGCCTTTGAAGGCGTTGCTCCAGACGAGTTCGTTGCTGTAACTAAGCGATGCGGCGAGAAACGAGTCGAGGGTTTCGGCAACACCCTGCGGCCCGATGTTGTAAGTGAACTGGTCGGTAGTGAGGTTTGTTCCCGCGGGCTCGATCCAGTAGAAAGAGCCGGAGGAATCCTGGTGAGTGAATCCGCCGGTGTTTTCAAAGACGATCAGGGGAACGCCGTTGTTGGCGTTGTAAGGAGCGACGCCGCAGTTGTCCGGCAGGTCGCTGTTCCAGTCCTCGATATGGACCCAGACGTCGGTCCACGAAGGCGCCGGGCCGGTGGCGGGAATGACGGACTCGTCAGGGAAGATCTGCACAACTGGCCGGCCATTGACTTTCTGGTAGGCTGGGCTTCCCCAATGCATGCCGTTCATGTAACACATGTCGTTGCGAACGTGGGCGACTACGCAATTTTCATAACTCGCGCCGGTCAGGCCAGAGCAGCTCGCGCCGCTGGTGCCGGGAATGCCGGTGGATTTGACGTTGTAAGTCATAGACGCGAAGTTATACATGATTAAATAAGTGAGCGAGCAGCTTGAATTGGAACAGGCATTCTGGTCGATCCAGGACTGAAAGAGAAGGGAAGCAGAGTCGGCACTGGTTCCTGCGCCATCCCAGCTAAGTGCGGCGCCGTCGAAGTGGCGCTGGATGAGATCAGCGGCCTGCGCGGCCACGGTATTAGGATCGTCGGATTTGTAACCAGTCTGGACGTTATTGCTGCAATAGACCGAAGTGGTGCTGATGCAATAGCCGAGCATGAAATTGGCGAAGATCTTGGTTTGGGAGCCGTTGGTGAGATAGCTGTGGATGTCTTCGGTAGAGACATTGCCGGCGGGCGGATCGAACTGCGGAGTCATGACGCCGGCGCGAGTGTCTGACTGACCTGTAAATGCGTTCTCGCACCAGACGGGCAGCGTTCCGCTGGCGGGACAGGCAGCGGTGTTATTGGCAGTTAGCGAAGCCAGGGTAACTGTGGGGGTGGAAGGTTGCGTCGGCTGGCTGGGCTGCGCTGGCTGCGTAGGCTGAGTTGGTTGAGTAGGCTGCGAAGGCTGCGTGGGCTGGGTAGGTTGCGACGGGTCCGTAGGCTGTGAAGGATCGGTCGGCTGCGATGGTTGAGTGGGTTGTGAAGGATCGGTGGGTTGTGATGGCTGGCTGGGCTGAGTCGGTTGTGACGGGTCCGTAGGTTGCGAAGGATCGGTGGGTTGTGATGGATCGGATGGCTGTGAAGGCTGCGAAGGTTGAGTAGTGGCCGGGGGATTGGAGGTTGATGCAAGAGAACTTACAGGAACAACCGAACCACCCGAACACGCAGATAATGCAAGGCTAACGATAGTGAAGGCTATCAATATGGGTTGCGACACACCACGGCTCATGGATCCACCTTGGGGACCAGTTGCGACAACTGGGTTGTGTTTAGAGAATTCGCCGTCGAGTCACGGTTTGATTTTCACGGCCCTTGAGGCTGAACTCTATCGATGCGCTAGTCTTAAAAAACCTGGGGGACTGAGTCGAGCGTATGGAGACACAAATACACCACTGGAGAAACCTGGCCTGATTGCCGCGCGATCATTCCTCAGGAGGTATTTGTAACGATGATAGCTTGAGTCTGTGTTACCAGATAGGTGACGTAGGTCACACCACTTTTGTGGGATTAGCGAAGTTAGGTGACCAGGGCGGGCTCATCGGGGCCAAGCCGGGCAGGGGACGCAGCGGGTGGCGCGCATCAGAGGAAAAATGCGGACTTAAGCTTGCGGATGACTCCGCCGGAACGGGAATCAGCGGCCGGTAGCAAGGGTGCTATTGATGAAGGCAGCCACGCGGTCGTGCAGTTGCTGGCGGCACTCGTCGCGCACGTAAGCCATATGTCCCGATTCGTACCAGTTATACTCAATATTTTTGGTCAGGTCTGCGGGAATAGGAAGATGCTCCTCCTCATATTGCGCCGCGAAGAAGGGCGTGGCCAGGTCATAGTAACCGTCATTGACCATGACTTTGAGGTGGGGATTAGTCTTCATGGCGTCGGCAAGATCGGAGCTCACATTTACGCCGGAGGCGCCGCCGATGCCGCGGCCGCGAGGGCCCTCGGCCCAATCCCAGCGAGCGCCGTTGAAGAGCGCGCCGGGCAGATAGGTCTCAGTGGCGCCGTATTTCAGCGTGTTACGCAGATAACTGTTGATCATGGCTACATAAGCCGAGGAGATGGCCGCGCTCTGCGGATCGTACTCGCCGCCTTCGCTCAACGGATCGAGGGTCGGGCCAAGAAAACGAGTGTCATAGCGACCCGTGGTCAGGTCCTTCTGGTCGGCAAATTCCTTGCGGAACTCGCCCGCGTCTACGCGTAAGTTGGCTTTGAGGATGTAGTCAACGGGCAGGCCGGTGTACTGGTTGATTTTTTCGGCCACCGACTGCTTTTCCGCGTCCGTAATTGCATTGCCGAGGGCCAGCGCGTGCATGTATTCGCCCAGTGAGAAGGCCTCGACCTGCTTAATGAACGGGTCGAGCTGCGGCGGTTGCGGGTTAAGCTTTTTGTGATACCAGGCGGTGGCTGCATACGTGGGCAGGGCGAGCTCGTAGGGCAGGTCGACGCCGGGGCGGTCGAGGCCGGCGAAGGTGGTGAAGTTGAAGATCTCCCCCAGCAGCATCACTCCGTTCAGGTCGATGTTGTACTGATTTTCGAGCATATCGGCCAGCACCGCCGAACGCGTGGTTCCATAGCTTTCGCCGAAGAGGAATTTCGGCGAGTTCCAGCGGTTGTATTTGGTGAGAAAGCGGGAGATGAAGCGCGCGAAAGCGCCTGCATCCTGTTCAAGCCCCCAGAAGGCTTTTCCGGCGTCTTTGCCGGTGATGCGGCCGAAGCCGGTTCCGGGCATGTCGATGAAGACTTCGTCGCTGGTGTCGAGCAGGCAATAAGGGTTGTCCACAAGCTTATAGGGAGCGCCAGGCAGATGCGTGTCGCCGGGGGTCTCGACATATTTCGGTCCCAGCGAGCCAAGGTGCAGCCACATGGTCGAGCTGCCAGGGCCACCGTTGTAAAAGAAGGTCACAGGGCGGTCTTCGGCGTTAGCCCCAGTTTTGAAATAGGCCACGTAAAACATGTGTGCCAGGGGCGGCGCCTCGGCGGGATTTTTGGGCTCGGCAAGCGCGAGCTGCGTGCCTGGCAGCGGGACGCCGTCGGGACCAAGCTGCGCATCTTCGGCGTCACTTGCGCCCACGGTGATGATGCCAGCTACGGCGGTGTAGTCGATGCGCTGGCCGGAGACCTCGACCGATCCCTGCGTGGTGGAGTCAGGCGGCATGACAGTTTCGGAGGCTTTTTCCGGCAAGGCGGGCCTGGTGGCGGGCTTGTCCTGAGCGGGCGCCGTAGGCAGAACGAACACAGAACCGAGAACGAGAGCGGCAAGCGCCGGGAAGGAAATTTGCATTGACGGGTCTCCAGGGCCGAAAGGTGCGGGACTGCAAATTATAAGTACTGGCGCATGAGAGGCGTGTAAGTTTTCCACGGAAGAGGTGTCAGGCGCGGCCGGCAGATTGAATTTCGCGCGATATCTGCTCAGCCTCGCCAAAGACGCGAAGGAGATTGCCGCCAAGAATCTTGGCGCAGTCGCTGGCGGAGTAGCCGCGCGCCATCAGTGCTTCCGTGATTTTGGGCAGGTCGGCCGGCGAGTCCATGCCCAGCGGCAACTGCCTGCCCACGCCATCGAAATCGGAGCCGATGCCGACGTGATCGATGCCGCCGGTTTTGGCTGTGTGGTCTATGTGGTCGATGAGCAGCGAAAAGGGAGGACGGGGAATGCGGTTGGCATAGGACAGCTTAAGCTGATGGATTTCCGCCCAGGGAACGGGCTGGCCTGCAGTTGCCGCCTCGGCTGTGAGCGCGTCGACGGCGCGGTCCATCTCCGGGTGAATCGCGTTGAGCGCGTCGAGATAGTGCTGGGAGAGAAAGGCGGAATAGAAATTGACCATAACTACGCCGCCTTGCGACCGCGGACCGCCGGAGGCTGCGACGGCGCGGATCATCTCGTCGGTGAGGTTGCGCGGCGAGTTACAGAGCGCGCGCGCCGAGGAGTGCGAGGCAATGACGGGTGCACGACTGAGGTCGAGCACGCGATGAAAGGTGCGGTCGGAGACATGGGAGATGTCGACCAACATGCCCAGGCGATTCATTTCGCGGATCACTTCTGCGCCGAAATCGCTCAGGCCGTCGTCGGTGTGCGGCACCGTCGAATCGTCGATGTCGCCGGAGCTGTCTGCCCAGCCGTTGGAGTTGTTCCAGGTGAGGGTCATGTAACGGGCGCCCAACTCGTAGTAGAGGCGCAGCAGACCGAGCGAGCCTTCGATGGCGTGGCCGCCTTCGATGCCCATCAGCGCGGCGAATTTGCCTTCGCGGCGCGCGGCGAGGATGCCGTCCGCTGAAGTGACGAAGACAATTTGATCGGAGTGCTTGGCCACCTGCTGCTTGAGCGCATCGATCAGCTCGAAGGCGCGGTGCGCGAACTGGCCCTGGTAGCGGGTGGGCTCGACGAAGATGGCGAAGAATTCGGCGGCGAGATTACCGGCGCGGATCGATTCGAGGTTCAGGTCGCCGCCGTCGCGCGGCGCGGCAAGGTCGAAACTCTCATCGAGAAAACGCTGCGACGTGTCGGCGTGCGTGTCGATGACAAGGGCGGAGCAATGAACTTCGGCGGGCGCTGGGGTTATTTCCGTCATGGAATGTCAGTGGCGCGGCGGCATTGACTGATTGAGGAGCACCGCCCAATCAAAAAAACATGGCCTGATGGCAGGCGCATGTGCCTCTTGCGATGAGTGTACATGGTGCGAAACTGCGGCGCGCAGTTTGCGGATCAGGGAATCGCGTTCTGCAAAATTCTTGGCGCGCTTCAAGGTTGTCCGGTTAGCATGAGCGTGAGCGCGGCGCCGGCCGCGCAGAGGTCGAAGACAATGACAATTCCAAAGATGATTGAGATACGGCAGAGCTTTCCGCCGTCGAAGCAGATTGACATTCCGGCGCTGGTGGCAGAGCAGTTCGCAAAAGCGGGAGTGCTGCGCGAGATACGACCGGGGATGCGGATTGCCATTGGCGTAGGTAGCCGTGGAATCAGTAATTTATACGATATTGTGAAAGCAACAGTTGAGGTCCTTGCGGGCGCCGGCGCGCAGCCATTCCTCATTCCCGCCATGGGCAGTCACGGTGGCGCCACGCCCGAGGGACAAATCCACGTTCTTGCCGGATATGGCGTGACCGCGGAAAGCATCGGGGTACCGATCGATGCGCGCATGGAGGTGCGCAAGGTCGGCGAGGCATTTGACGGGCGCGATGTAGTTTGCAGTGTGGCGGCTCTGGAGGCGGATGCGATTGTGGCTCTAAATCGCGTGAAGCCGCACACCGATTTTCACGGGCCCATGGGCAGCGGCATTCAGAAGATGCTGGCGATTGGATTCGGCAAGCAGGTGGGTGCGAACCTGGCGCACCAGGCCGCAGTACATCAAGGTTATCTTGAAGCTTTTCGCGAATACGCGCGCATAGTGCTGGAGAAGACGCCGGTGATGTGCGGCGTGGCCATTGTCGAGGATCAGCACCATCAGACAGCGGAAATCGAGGTGTTGCCGCGCAACCAGATTGTGAGCGGCGAGGCGCGGCTGATCGCGTGTGCCGCGGAGCTGCTGCCACGGCTGCCCCTCGACGAGATTGATCTGCTGATCATTGACGAGATGGGCAAGGAGATCAGCGGTACAGGCATGGACACCAACGTGATCGGGCGCGAGATTCACGGCTACTCCTCGATGCTGCACGGCAACGGCAATGGGCATGGGGCAGGCGATGGCAGTTCCGTGGGCCGTTCCGTAATGATTCATCGCATCCTTGTCTGTAGCCTGACCGCGGCGAGCAAGGGGAATGGCACGGGCCTGGGATTGGCGGATTTTACGACAAAGCGGCTGGTGAATGCCCTCGACCTGAAGACGACCTATATGAATGCGCTCACCTCGCTGGGCGTGCAGACTCCGAAGATTCCCATTTACTTCGACAATGACCGCGAGGCCGTGGAGAAGTCGCTGGCTACACTGGCATCGCTGCATCCGGAACGACTGCGCGTGGTGCGGATTGCAAATACGCTGCGACTGGAAAAGATGCTGGCGTCAGAAGCTTGCGCGGAAGCGCTGAAAGGGCGGCGAGACATGGCGGTTGCCGCCAGAGCCGGGGACATGGAGTTCGACCCCGCTGGAAATCTGTTGCGGTTCTAAAGGGCGGAGGATTTGATTCTGCAAAAGCTGCAGGGATGATCGCCGAGGGCTGACGGCCTGCGTCTATCCTCCGGATCAGAACCTGGAACAAGCTCCCAGCAGGCTGCTTGTCGCGTCCGCTTCCACGCGCCGACTTGGTCATACCATTGAATTAATCTCGGGGTTCCATCGGTAATCGCGCGCCGTGTAGAATGGCCCGTCTGTCGAACATGAGGTTTTATGGAAGGCAACATAACCATAGCCGAAAAAGGTCCGCATACGCCGAAGCAGAAACCGGGAACGCCGTGGTCGGGTTCGCGCGATGTGCTGATCGCCCTGGCGCTGGTGCTCGCCACTATTTATCTGCTCGAAACCAATACCGGCATGGCCAGGTGGGCGCAGATCTACGACCCTACCGGGCATTGGTGGCTCTCCACATTTGTTGCCGGCCTGCCGGTGATTCTTCTGTTGGGCGCCATGGCTGTCTTTCGTCTGCCCGCCTATGTTGCCGCGGTCATCGGCCTACTTACGTCTCTGCTCGCTGCGATCGCCGTCTATCACATGCCGACGCGAATGGCGCTGACGACCACCATCTATGGCGCGGGCTACGGAATTTTTCCCATCTGCTGGATCATCCTGCCGGTGATTTTCCTCTACCAGTTGACGGTGAAGACCGGGCGCTTTGAGGCTTTGGAAAAAACTCTGACCCAGATCACCGATGACAGCCGGCTGCAATTGCTGCTGATCGCGTTTGCGCTTGGCGCGTTTTTTGAAGGCACAGCGGGATTCGGGACGCCGGTTGCGGTGTGCGGGGCGCTGCTGATCAGCCTGGGATTCGCGCCGATTGATGCTGCCGGTCTCTCCCTCATCGCTAACACCGCGCCGGTGGCCTTCGGCGCGCTGGGTATCCCGGTGGTCGCGCTGCATGGTGTGACGGGGATTCCACTGCCGCTGATCTCGCGTACTGTGGCAACCATTCTTGTGCCGTTCTGCGTTCTGGTTCCATTCTGGCTGATCTGGGTTTACGCAGGTTTCCGACGAATGCTCGAGGTTTGGCCGGCGATTCTTGTCGCGGGCGTGACTTTCTCACTGACACAATATCTGATGGCCACGTACGTCGGCGCCGGACTGGTGGACATTGCCGCGGCCACGATGACCATTGTGGTGCTGGTCGTCTTCCTGCGTTTCTGGAAACCGAAGCATGTGCTCAATCCCAAATGCGAAGAGATCGCCTGGGCTGCCCGCGAGAGGACACGACAAAGCCCGGGGCACGGTCCGGCGGCGATTTTCCATGCCTGGCTGCCGTGGCTGATTCTAAGCGCGGTGGTCTTCGCCTGGGGCATTCAGAAACTTCAGACCTGGATGAACGCCGCGACCACCATCAACCTCCGAGTGGCGGGCCTGCACAACCTGGTGATGCGCGTGCCCCCGGTGGCGAATGCTCCGGAGCCCGCGATCTTTACTTTCAATTGGCTCGCGGCGACAGGTACGGGAATCTTCATCGCATCCTTGCTGGCGGGCCTGGTCATGGGTCTGACGCCGAAGGCGCTGGCATGGGAGTTTGTGAAGACCACCTACAACATCCGCTTCGCGATTGCCACAATTGCCGGCCTGCTGGCGCTTGGATTTGTCATGCGCTACAGCGGCCAGGATGGGACGCTGGGACTGGCGTTCGCGCGCACGGGGGCCCTGTATCCACTTTTCGGTTCGTTGATTGGGTGGCTGGGAACGGCGACCACCGGATCCGACACATCGTCAAACGTGATCTTCGGTACGCTGCAGCAGGTGACCGCGCACCAGATTGGCGTGCCGCAGACGCTGATGGCATCCGCGAATTCGGTCGGCGGGGTGATGGGCAAGATGATTTCTCCGTCCAGCATCGTGGTGGCCAGCACGGTGACGGAAACCTACGGGCAGGAGGGAACCATCCTGCGCTACGTGCTGCATCACAGCGCGGCGATGGCGGTGCTGGTGGGCGTTCTGGTGTACCTGATGGCATACGTGCAGCCGTTTACGGCGCTGGTAGCACGGTAGCGCGGCGGCAAGTCCCCGGGGTCCCGTCCAACAGGGCACACATTTACACTGAAGATTACTGGACAATCAGGAGCGCGGGCGCCCCAAGCGCCTGCCGCTTAAGGAGAGTTGGCCTGATTTATGGATAAGTTCGTTATACGCGGGGGCAATCCGCTGGTGGGCACAGTTCGCGTTTCCGGAGCGAAGAATTCCGCGCTGGCGTGCATGGCCGCGCCTATACTCACCGCCGACGAGGTGATCCTCGAAAACATTCCCCAGGTGCGCGACATCGAAACCGAGCGCCGTCTGCTGGCGGCGATGGGCGCCGAGGTGGAACTGGGCTACGGCCGCGCGCAGCACCGCGCCAAAATCAATTGCGGCCCGTTGACCAAGCCGGTGGCCGAGTACGAGATTGTGAAGACGATGCGGGCGAGCGCGCTGGTGCTGGGGCCGCTGGTAGCGCGCATGGGGTGGGCGCGCGTGTCAATGCCCGGGGGATGCGCGATCGGCGCGCGGCCCATCGATCAGCACATCAAGGGCCTGGAAAAGATGGGCGTGACCATCGCGCAGGAGCACGGTTATCTCGATGCGCGAACGGACCGGCTGAAGGGCGCGCACATTGTGTTCGATGTCATCACCGTGACCGGCACCGAGGACCTGCTGATGGCGGCGACGCTGGCCGAGGGCGAAACGGTGATGGAGAACTGCGCGCGCGAACCGGAGATCACCGACTTGGTCGCGCTGCTCACCGCCATGGGAGCGAAAATTGAAGGCGCGGGCACGTCGACCATTCGCGTGAGGGGTGTGTCGAAGCTGCATGGGGCGAAACACCGCATCAATCCCGACCGCATTGAAGCTGGCACGCTGATGGCTGCGGGAGCAATCACGCGTGGCGACCTGATTGTCTCCAACTGCAATCCAGCGCATTTGGGCGCGCCCATCGCCAAGCTCGAAGAGATGGGCGCGCGAGTCGATCGCCTGGGTCACGATTCGGTGCGGGTGCGCGCGGATGGAGCTTTGCGCGCGGCGGATGTTTCGACGGAAGAGTATCCTGGTTTTCCCACCGACATGCAGGGGCAGTTCATGGCGCTGGCCACGCAGGCCGAAGGTGTGAGTTTGGTCAAAGAGAATATCTTCGAGAACCGCTTCATGCACGTGCAGGAGCTGGTGCGCATGGGCGCGAATATCAAGATTGACAGCAACAATTCGGCGCGCGTGCTGGGACCGGCGAAGTTGTCGGCCGCAGCGGTGATGTGCTCGGATCTGCGTGCGTCGGCATCGCTGGTGCTGGCGGCGCTGGTGGCCGATGGTGAATCGATTCTCGACCGCGTCTACCACATGGACCGCGGTTACGAGCGCATTGAGGAGAAGCTGCGCGGGGTGGGCGCGCAGATACGGCGCATGGGAAATATCTTTGCGGCCCGCGAAGAAGCAATGATCAGCGGTTGACACCGACGGCGCGTTCCTGTCGTCCTGCTGCGAGCCGATGACCGTTGGAGAACCAGAGCGCCATTGTGAAATTTCCTGCGCAACTTGATGGTGCGCGCCGTGTCAATACGAGGCGAGCAAGCAAGAAGCAAGAAACAAAACGGAGCCGACGAAAATGCGCTTCACGAAGATCACAATTACTCTGCTGGGATTGGCGCTATGCACCAGCCTTTCATTGGCGCAGGAACCCGGCCAGGACCAGCCGGACAGCGCTCCCGCCGCGCAAAGCGCGCCCCCGCCGCCGCAGCGCAGGCCGCCTGATCCGGCTCGCCAGGCGCGCCGGCTGGGCAGGCAACTGGGCTTGAGCGCAGATCAGGTGAGCCAGATTGAGCCGGTGCTCGCCAGTCGTCAGACGCGATTGGAAAACGTACGCACGGACCCAACGCTGACGCCGCAACAGCGCAGAGCCTCGGTGCGTCGCATCATGCGCAGTTCCAATAGAAAGATTGAAGCCGTGATGACGGACAGCCAGAAACAGCAATATCAGCAGATGCTGCAGCAACGCCGTCAGGCGCGCCGCCAGCGCATGGAACAACAGCAGGCGCCTCCGCAAGGTGCGCCCGAGCAGCAGCAAGCTCCACCACCGCAAGCACAGTAGCGCAACGGTTTTTCGGGCACAGATTCCGGCTCTATTTAGTAGAGAGTCAGTTTGAAATTGAGGTAGCCCAATTGAATTGAATGACGGAATGTACAGGTTGAAGCGGGAAGCTTTCAGGACTGATTTGACACTGGCCCACTACCTTGTGCCCCGATTATCTGACTGCTATTTCATGCCAACTGTAAAATCAACCAAATCCGACTCTGCCCGCATGCGAAAAATGCAAGCTGCACGCCAAAGAGATTGAGCAAAGGAAACTGTCATGACCAAACTGTTGACATTCCGCACCTTCCTTTTCGCGCTTCTGATTTGCGCGCTTCCCGCCAGCGCATTCGCAGGCGTATTCATCTCGGTGGGCTTTGCGCCGCCGGTGCTGCCCGTTTACGCACAGCCGCCCTGCCCGGCCGAGGGTTATCTGTGGACGCCGGGCTACTGGGGCTATGGCGCCGCCGGATACTATTGGGTGCCGGGCGTGTGGGTGCGTCCGCCGCGTGTGGGCCTGCTGTGGACGCCGGGCTACTGGGGCTTTGGCGGCGGAGTGTACGCCTGGCATCCCGGCTATTGGGGTCCGCACGTGGGCTTTTACGGCGGTGTGAATTACGGCTTCGGCTACACGGGCGTAGGCTTTGTGGGCGGATTCTGGGGAGGCGGATTTTTCCACTACAACACTGCGGTGTTCAACGTGAACCGGACCTACGTTCACAACACGTACATTGACCGCACCGTCATCCACAACACCTATGTGAATCATGCCAGCTTCAACGGACCCGGCGGAATTATGGCGCGGCCCACGGCGCAGGAGCGGATGGCGATGAACGAGCAGCACTTTGGCAGCACACCGAATCAAATGGCCCATGCCCAGGCGGCCAGCAGGGACCGCAGCCAGTTTGCCTCGTTCAATCATGGACGGCCGGGCGTCACGGCGATGAACAGCGTCAACGGCCGGCGCTTCGATCAGCAGGGCCGCATCGCCAACGGCGTGAGTTCGGGACAACTGACGGCGCACGAAACCAGGAATCTGGAAGGCCGCGAGGCGAATCTGAACCGGACGATTTCCAACGACCGGAGAGCCAACGGCGGCTATCTCACCGGCCAGGAGCGGCAGCAGGTCAACCAGCGGCAGAATAACATCAGCCGGTCGATTTATAACGACAGGCACAACGGCGCGACCGATCGCTACGGCAACAACGAAGTGGGAGATCGTCGCTATAACCAGCAGCAGAGGATTGCCAACGGCATCCGCAGCGGGCAGATGAACGCCGGAGAAGCAGCGCGGGCCGAGAACCGGCAGCAAAACATCAACCGCCAGATCGGCGCCGACCGCCGTGCTAACGGCGGCAGGCTCACCGGCCAGGAACGGCGCAATATCAATCGCCGGCAGAACAATGCCAGCCGGCAAATCTACAGGGAGAATCACAACGACAGACGGGCGCCGCGATAGGGGCGACGCGCATGGGAAAGCGGTAACCGCGGGCCGAGCGCTCGCGGTTTTCGTTTGAAGAGGATGATGCGATCTCCGCGTAGCCGAACCTGCGGGCCTTACGCCGTCGCGAGCGCTCGTATCGGGGTGAAATTGCATTTGGCCATCCAGCGAAAGTAGTATGTGCCCGCGTCATGGCCTGCGCTACAAATGGCTGATAGGTTGGACCAAGTCGTTTGTGTCAAGGTAGATCTTGTAAGGAGCAACGAAGCTGTGGAGGAGGATGGTAAGAAATGGAAATCTCCAACCAGGCGGAGGGAGCGTGGACAGCTCGACGGCTAAGTAGCGTCGCGGAATTTGGCCTTTGGGTGGCCTTTGGGTGGGATTTGTTGTATGGCTCCTCATTCTGCTGAACGCGATTCGCATCGGTCCCAGCACTGTCGCTAAAGGGGTTCCGCTCTCGATCTATATTGCTGCCGTCCTTGTAGATCTGATGATGGTTGCTGGCACATTTGGTTTTCTTCGTAGAGCTATCAGGGAACGGCGAACCATGAAAGAAGCCGAAAAAGGGACCTCTGCAGGAGGCTTCGGCGGACGAGATTGAAATCGACGCGGGCGGCGAGATTCAAAGGACACAGAACAATGACCGCAGATTTGTTTAGCCAGTTCTCGTGAGGGAAGTTTGCCTTGGAGGCGGGTTTTTACACTCTTTGTCCCTTCCTGGCTGACGCCCGGTACGCGAAGATAAATAGCACACTATTGCTCGTCGCAAAGCTGAAGTCGGCGCCGAAGTTGAGCATCGGCATTCATGCCGGATTTGTTGCCCTGCTCTTCGCGGTCTTGAGAGGGTCAGAGCAGGTATATCCCTCTTTCCCTGGTTGGCTCAGAGAACTGAGCCCCAAAGGGTTCTCTGTTTTCGATGTGGCCCTGTTCATGGTCGTCGTTGTCATGCTGACTGTTGAGCGAAAGTGGATACTCAAGCTTAAGCCGCCGGAAGTCACGGCTCCGGGCGGATCACCAATATAGCGAATATTGCGTTATTTTGGGCATGTAAGGCGCAACGAGTAAAAAGCAATCGCGAATCCCTCACGGCGTTCAGGATGACCGGCGCTTCCGCGGTTTGATAACTCTCTATTCTCTCTCGACTCAGGCTCAGGCCGGATCTACAGCTCCAGCACGTTGTCTTCAATCGCCAGGCGCACGTTGCCGTCAGATTTGGCTAGGCGGCGCACGGCTTCAGGCTTGTCTACCCTGGCCTTGAGCATCACCAGCGCCACGGGCACGCTCCGGCCGGCGCTCTTGATAGTATCCACGGCCTTGGCGCGGTCAATATCGCAGGCGCTCATCAGCACGCGGATGCCGCGCTCCACGAGCTTGGAATTCTGCATGTGCACGTTGACCATCAGGTTCTCGTACACGTAGCCGAGCCGGGTGAGTGCCCCGGTGGTGATCATGTTGAGGATCATCTTCTGGGCGCTGCCGGCCTTCATGCGCGTGGAGCCGGAGATGACCTCGGGGCCGACCTCGGCCACAATGGTGATTTCGGCGGCTTCCGCAATGGGCGCACCTAAATTGCAGGTGACCGCAGCAGTATGCGCACCCCGCGAGCGGGCATAGGCGACGGCCGCGACCACATAGGGTGTGCGCCCGGAAGCGGAGACGCCAATAATGATATCTTTGCGCGTGGGCCGGCGGCGGGCAATGTCGCGCTGACCCAGATCTTCGGAGTCCTCATTGACCTCGACCGCAGAAGCCAGGGCCTTGGGCCCTCCCGCCATGATGTACTGGATTTGCGCCGGCGCGGTGGAGTAAGTGGGCGGGCACTCGGAGGCATCGAGTGCGGCGATGCGCCCGCTCGACCCCGCGCCTACATAAATCAGTCGGCCGCCATCGCGAAGACATCGGGCCACCTGATCGATGACCGCGGCGATTTCGGGAATCGCTTTTTTGACCGCCCCGGCAATCTTGGCATCTTCATGGTTGATGATGCGGGCGATTTCGAGTGCGGATTTGGTGTCGAAGCCTTGTGAAGCCTCATTCGGGCTTTCTGTGATGAGATGTTCAAGCAGTGATGCCTGATCTTTCCCGGCTCCGTTTCTTTGAATGCTTTCTGCACTGGGTATCATCGTGCCGGTTGCCATTGCGTTTGGTCCCCAATTTTTCATTGTAGCCGCATTCCCGGCAATTGCAGCCTTAAATCTGCAAGAGGGATATCGCCGGAGGCCACTGTTTGATCAACTCCCGGAGGCGTAACCGTTAAAGGGACTCACGCACGGCGTTGTGAAATGCGGGCCTGACTTCGCGAATCACCTGGCACTTTCGATCGGGCCAGGTACGATTGGTCAGCAGGACTACGGCCAATTTCGCTTCGAGATCGATCCACAGCGAGCATCCGCTGTAGCCCAGGTGGCCGATGGAGTGCGGGGAGAAGTGGCTTCCTGAAGAGGAATCGTGCGAAGGCGTGTCCCAGCCCAGCGCGCGCGAGCTGCCTTCCGGTTCCTGCCGTCGCGCAAATTGCTCGATGATTTCAGGCGGGAAGACAGGGATGGCGTCCTGCGCGGAGGGCGCGGCGCTCATTCCACTATTCAGAATGGCGCTGGAGAAGCGCAGCAGATCGGGGACGTTGGAAAAGAGTCCGGCGTGGCCGGCCACCCCTTTCAGAATATAAGCGTTTTCATCCTGCACTTCGCCCTGAATGCGGCGCTCGCGAAAAGTCAGGTCTTCTTCTGTTGGCGGAATGAAGGGCCATGCCGCGCGGTGCGGGCGGAAGCCGGTGGAGTGGAGACTGAGGGGATGCAGAACTTCGCGGCGCACCAGATGCGCCAGCCTCTGGCGCGTCAACACTTCGAGAGCTTTGCCCAGCAGAATGAAGCCGGGGTCGGAGTATACGGCGCGCGCGCCGGGTGCGCCTTCGAGGGGCAATTCCAGGCAGGCGCGGAGCAGGGCAGCGGGCGTTGTTGCGGTGCGGAAAAACTCGACGTAACCGGGCAGCCCCGAGCTGTGCGCGAGCAGGTGCCGCAAGCGGACGTGGCGGCGGCGCTCGGCGGGATCGCGGCCGAGAATGAAGGCCGGCAGCAACTCGCCGAGGGGTGTATCGGGGTCGAAGCGTCCGCGCTGGCAAAGGCGCATGGCTACTGCCGTGGTAGCCACTACCTTGGTGACGCTGGCCAGGTCGTAGATGGTGTGATGGGCAACGGCCGGTGAGTCATCCTCATAAGTGAACCGGCCCAGCGCATCGAGCAGCACGGTTTGGCCGGCGGCGAGAACACCGAATGCGCAGCCCGGAAAGGCATGCGCGGCGATGGCCTCTTCGAGCACGCGGTACGCGGCGGAAAAGCGGTCGCGCTGCCGGACTGGTTCCAATGAATTGGCGTGGGCCGCGGAAGACATCTCTACATTGCATCCTATAGCGGTTCTGCGGCGGGCGCATGGTAAGGCGCCAGTACAAATCTGGATGAATCAACAGGATTACCGCGCTGAATTTCGCGGGAAAGAGCGCCTGGTCAGGGGAGAGCCGAGTTAAATCGTCCGGTGCTGCGCTGCGCGCGCGGATGTCCTTGCGCCGGGACGAATTTCCGCCTGCAGGCGCGCGTTCAACGCTATCCTGTTCTCGAGCAACTCGTCTATTCCGGTGAGGAGCCTAGAGAGTTTATGCGACTGTTGCACCTGTTTTCGGTTACGGCTGCGGCCGCGGGCCTGGTGGGCAGCGTTCCCGTTTGCACCGTCGCGCAAACGCCGTATCCGGGCAGCGGATCGGCACCCGCATCGGTAAACTCGGCGCCGGCCCCGCCTGCGCGTGCCGCCTCTACTGCGGCCGCGCCGTCGACCGCACAGCCCGCTCCCGCGACCGCACCAGGACCTGTCCTGGCGGCGACTCCCGCGCCCAAAACCTTCACAGTTCCCGCGGGCACCAAGGTGCTGCTCGAGTTGCGCAGCGCCGTGGATACGCGAAGCGCCAAGCCCGGTGACGGTGTCTATCTCGCATCGACATTTCCGGTGGTGGTTGGCAGCCGCGTGTTGATTCCAGTGGGCGTTTACGTGCAGGGCGTGGTGGATCGCGTACAGCGCTCCGGTCGCATCCGAGGCAAGGCACAGCTCGACATGCACTTCACATCGATGATCTTTCCCAACGGCACGGTGGTTGAGATTCCGGGCATGGTAGACGATCTGCCCGGAGCCAAGGACCAGTCGGTAGAGAAAGATGGCGAGGGAACCATTGCGCAGCACCCCAACAAGGGTCGCAACGCGGGCACAGTTGCCGAGATCGGCATGCCGTCTGGCGCCGCGGTGGGCGCAATTTCCGGCGCCAGCAGCGGCCATCCGCTCGCCGGGTCGTTGATTGGACTGGGCGCCGGCGCGGCCGCGGCGGGCATCGTTTCGCTTTTTACGCGCGGCGCCGACGTCGATATTCCCCGGGGAACACAGGTGGAGATGGTTTTGCAGCGGCCGCTGATTCTGGAGCAGGATAATCTGGCAGGGGTGGGCGCTCCCGGCGCGGCAACCTCGTATGTTCCCGCTCCCAGCCAGCCCAAGCCCATGGCCAAGCCGCGCAGGCACATTCTCTGTCCGATTGGCGGTTTGGGATGCCCGTGAAGTGAAAACGGAAAAATGCGAGTAAGCTAAAAACGTAGGTCCATGGATTTGAATTCTCAGGAACCCCGGGCTTCTATCAGCCACGAAAGCCCGCAGGCCGATTGCCGAATTGCCGTTGCCGTCCCACTCGCCGCACCAAAATCGAGGGACCATGCCGCCTTCCTTTGGGTGCGTGATGTTGCCATCTCTACCATTGCCTCGGTGCTGATCATTTTGTTTCTGTACCAGCCGGTGCGGGTTGAGGGCACCAGCATGATGCCGCGCCTGGAAAATCACGACCGGCTGTTCATCAACAAATTTGTTTACCACTTCGAAGCCATCAATCGTGGCGATGTGGTGGTCTTTCATTATCCGCTGGATCCGGCCAAGAGCTACATTAAACGCGTGATCGGATTGCCCGGTGACCGCATCCAGATTATTCACGGACGGGTGTGGCTCAACGGCAAACTGCTGCACGAGCCTTACGTCCCGGCCAAATATCGCGACAACGATTCGATGGCCGCGATGACCGTGCCTAAGAACTGCTATTTTGTGATGGGCGATCACCGGTCCATTTCCTCCGACAGCCGCGCCTTCGGGCCGGTGGAGCGATCGCTGATTTACGGCAAGGCCGAGTTTATCTACTGGCCGGCGAAGGATGCCGGAGTGGTGCATTAATCGCGAAACAGGTGCCGGGAAATCCACCGCCAAAACCTGCTAAAATCTATTGAATCCACTCCTCGGAGCGGCAATGCAGGCAATTCTTGCGCTCGAAGACGGGCGCACCTTCCGCGGCCAAGGCTATGGCGCCCCTGGCGATTGTCAGGGAGAGGTTGTTTTCAATACTTCCCTTACCGGGTACCAGGAGATCGCCACCGATCCCTCCTACGCCGGGCAGATTGTCGTTCTTACCAATCCGCAGATTGGCAATTACGGCACCAATCAGGCAGACAACGAGTCGGCGAGGCCTTTTATTGAGGGGCTGGTCGTGCGCGAGTTCTCCGCCATCAGCTCAAACTGGCGATCGGAGCAGGTCACCGACGAGTACATGGAGCGCTACGAGGTTCCGGTGTTGGCGGAGATCGACACCCGAGCGCTGGTGCGCCACCTTCGCGATAGAGGCGTGATGCGCGGGGTGATTTCGACCAAGGTCGATAATGCCGATGCGCTGGTGGAGCGCGCGCGGAGCATTCGCAAGATGGACGGGACCGATTTGGCGCGAGTGGTTTCGACGAAGTCTGTCTATCACTTTGACTCCGACGACAGCCGCAACCAGTCCGGCGACCCTCTATTGCCGGTTCAGAAATTGGAAACGCGGGCGCGCCTTCATGTGGTGGCTTATGATTTCGGCATCAAGCACAACATCCTGCGCATGTTAACGCGCGACGGGTGCAGGGTGACGGTGGTGCCTGCTGAGACTTCGGCCGAAGATGCGCTGGCGCTTAAGCCGGACGGCGTCTTCCTGTCGAACGGGCCGGGCGATCCCGAGCCGGTGGACTACGCGGTCGAGGCGATCCGCAAGATGATGGGGCGGGCGCCGGTTTTCGGCATCTGCTTAGGTCACCAGCTCTGCGGGCTGGCGCTGGGCGGCCGCACCTATAAGTTGAAATTCGGCCACCACGGCGGAAATCACCCGGTGCGCAACAATGCCACCGGCAAGGTGGAAATCACCGCGCATAACCACAACTTTGCAGTCGATCCCGATTCGATCAACGCCAATGAGGTGGAACTGACGCACGTAGACCTGAACGACCAGACGCTGGAAGGCCTGCGCCACAAGACGCTGCCGCTGTTCAGCGTACAATATCACCCCGAGGCCGCGCCCGGCCCGCACGATTCGCACTATCTCTTCCGCGACTTCCGCAGGATGATGGAGGAATGGAAGGGATGAAGCGTGTGCCCGGGAGCAGCATGAGGACCACAACAGCGGGGCCGAGGCTCCGCTGTTTTTTGGAAGGGGGACTGCTGGCCGTTGCATTCGTGATCGGACCTCAGTTCGCAAATGCGCAACTTGTCGTGCCCAAGCCAGTCCGGGTCAGGCAGGTGGAAGGTTATGTCTGCGACAGATCTGGGAAGCCAATTTCAAATGCAGAAGTCACCCTTGCTCGCCAAGGGCCGCCTGTGTTCAAAACACGAACCGATGCCTCCGGACGATTTGCAATTAGTCGCGCTAGCGGACAATATTTGTTGAGAATCAGGAGCCCTGAACATTGGCCAGCAGCACAGGAAGTAATCGTCGGACATGGTTTCCCGGCGGTTTTCACGGAAACAGGCTTTATGTGATGCTCGAACCCGCTGGCTGCACGGATGCTTGTTCGGCGATTTACACAAGCGAGAAGCGATTTGACCGTAGTGTGCGCCTGAACATCGGACAGTATTGAGGAACAGATTGAAACGATGTCGAGCGGAATTGAAATTCAGAGAAGTCGCATCGAGAACGCGGCTGCTGTTTTGAAAGGGCACGACTTCAGTCGTGCCGAAAACTGAATGGATGAGTCGCGGCTTTAGCCGCTGAGGGCAGGTTTTGAAGCCGACACGCGAGCTCGCAACGAATAACGCGCAGACGTATTTCGTTACCTCAGACACATGGGAACGGCGCGAACTGTTCCGTTCTGAGGGATGGACGCGGCTTTTTTTCGAAACGCTCCTCTCGCATCGTGGCAAAGCTTTTCTCCTTCACGAATTCGTGCTGATGCCGGAGCATTTTCATCTGCTTATAACTCCAGCGATCACCCTTGAGCGTTCCGTCCAGCTCATCAAGGGCGGATTCTCATATCGCGTGAAAAGGGAACTCGGGTCAGCAGCGGAAGTTTGGCAGCGGGGCTTTTCAGATCAACGGATTCGAGATGCTGAAGACTATGCGATCCATGTCAGATACATTCCCTTCAATCCGGTTAAGAAGCATTTGTGTGAGACGTCGATTGAATACAAGTATTCATCTGCGTTTCCGGGCTGGAAGCTCGATCCCGTCCCGCAGCGGATAAAGCCGCAGGAATGTGCGCATGCTTATGGCAGGGCTGAAGCCGTGCCTTTTCAAAGCGTCACATCGCAGCCTCGGATGCCTGGGCAAAAGGGGGTCTCATGAGGACCCGGCTGCGCAGCTTCTGTGTTTGGCCATTTTTGGCCATCACGACGATTTCAATTGCCACAGTGCTGCCGGTTCCCGCCCTCGCCCAAAGCGATTGCGCGGTTCCGCATGGGGTAGCCGTGCCACAGGTGCGCGGGCAGGTCTTCGATGCGTTCGGGATCGCCGTGCCCTTTGCGACGGTGATGGTACTGGGCATACACGGCGCGGTGCAGACCACCGCCGATAACGCCGGCCATTTCTCATTCGATGTTCCCTCCGGCCATTACGTGCTGAAGGCCGACGCGGAGGGATTCACTTACTCCAGCGCCGAATTGAGCGTGGGACGAAATTGGCGCACGGTTTTGCTGCAACCAAGATTGAAAGTGATGCTTGGCTTCAATGGCTCCTATTGTCCGTGGGTGACCACCAGCAGAAGTAAATTTCAAGGCATCGCGCAAGCCAATCTGACGCACCTCAAGGAAACTGCCCGGATCAAAGAAGCTGATCAAAGCAAGAATCCTTCCCGATCCAAGAAAACTCCCAAGATGAAGGGAACCTCCCAAACCAAGGAATCTTCCGAGACCAATGCCACGCAGAAATGACATTCAGAAAATCCTGGTGATCGGCTCCGGCCCGATCGTGATCGGCCAATCCGCCGAGTTTGATTACTCCGGCACACAGGCATGCAAGGCCCTTAAGCAGGAGGGCTTCGAAGTGGTGCTGGTCAACTCCAACCCGGCCACCATTATGACCGACCCGGAACTCGCCGACCGCACTTATATCGAGCCCCTCACGCGCGAGTACGTCGAGGAGATCATCCGCATTGAGGCCGAGATGCTCGGTGCTCATTCGGGAAAGTTTGCGCTGCTGCCCACGGTCGGCGGACAGACCGCGCTGAATCTTGCCGTCGATCTCTCCGATGCCGGCATTCTCGAGCGCTACAACGTGGAGCTGATCGGCGCCAAGCTCGAAGCCATCAAGAAGGCTGAAGACCGTTTGCTCTTCAAAGACGCGATGATCCGCATCGGACTCGAAGTGGCGCGCTCGGCGCTGGTGAACAATCTGCGCGACGGCCTCGAGTTTGCGGCCAAGAACGGATTTCCGGTGCTGATCCGCCCCAGCTTCACGCTGGGCGGCACGGGCGGAGGCATCGCCTACAACCGCGAAGAGCTGATGGAAATCCTCTCCCGCGGGCTCGATCTCTCGCCGGTACACGAGTGCCTGATTGAAGAAAGCGTTCTGGGCTGGAAAGAATTCGAGCTGGAGGTGATGCGCGATCTCGCCGACAACGTCATCATCATTTGCTCCATTGAGAATTTCGATCCCATGGGTGTGCACACGGGCGACTCCATCACCGTGGCGCCGGCGCAGACGCTCACCGATCGCGAATACCAGAAGATGCGCGATGCGGCCATTGCCGTGATGCGCGAGATTGGCGTGGAGACGGGCGGATCGAATGTGCAGTTCGCCATCAATCCGCAGAACGGGCGCATGATCGTGATCGAGATGAATCCGCGCGTCTCGCGCTCGTCGGCGCTGGCCTCGAAGGCTACGGGATTTCCGATTGCAAAAATTGCCGCCAAGCTCGCCGTCGGTTACACGCTCGACGAAATTCCTAACGACATCACGCGCAAAACGCCGGCCTGCTTTGAGCCGACCATCGATTACGTGGTAGTGAAGATTCCCAAGTGGCAGTTCGAAAAGTTTCCCGGCGCCGATGACACGCTCGGACCGCAGATGAAATCCGTAGGCGAAGTGATGGCCATCGGCCGCACCTTCAAGGAAGCGTTGATGAAGGCCTGGCGCGCCCTTGAGACCGGTAAGAAAACCGGCGCCGAGGTGCTGGAGCCGCGCCGCGTGACGCAGATGCTGGTGACGCCGCGGCCCGAGCGGCTGGGCTACATCCGCTTTGCTTTCGAGCGCGGCATGAGCGTGCGCGAAGTGGCGCGTCTGACGCGCATGGATCCGTGGTTCCTCTACCAGTTGCGCGAAGTGACCCAGGCGCAGATGACCATCGCCCAGACTCGTCCGGAAGCGATCGGTGCGGAAGAGATGCGCAAGTTAAAGCGGCTTGGCCTCAGCGATGAGCGCATCGCCACGGAGTGGAAGCTCGAAGGACATGAAGGCATCCGCCGGGTGAGGAAACTACGCGAAGGGCAGGGAATCAGGCCGGTTTTCAAGCTCGTGGATACCTGCGCGGCGGAGTTCGAGTCGATGACACCTTATCTCTACTCGACCTACGACGAGGAAGACGAAGCGCCGCCGACAAAGACGCCGAAAATCATCATTCTCGGCTCGGGACCGAACCGCATCGGGCAGGGAATCGAGTTCGATTACTGTTGCTGCCACGCGGCCTTTGCGCTTAAAGATGACGGCTACGAAACCATCATGGTCAACTGCAATCCCGAAACCGTCTCGACCGACTATGACACCAGTGACCGCCTTTATTTCGAGCCGCTGACGCTGGAAGACGTGCTGGCCGTCTACAACCACGAGGCCGCGTCGGGCGCAAAGATCGGGATGATTGTGCAGTTCGGCGGGCAGACGCCCTTGAATCTTGCGCAGCGGCTGCGCGCCGCCGGTGTGCCGATCATCGGCACTTCGCCGGAGTCCATCGATCTGGCCGAAGACCGTAAGCAGTTCGGCAAGCTGCTCGAAGATCTTGAGATTCCGCAGCCGAGCGGCGGCACGGCCACCAGCGTGGAGGATGCGCTTGCCGTAGCTGCGCGCGTCGGTTACCCGGTGCTGGTGCGGCCCAGCTACGTGCTCGGCGGGCGCGCCATGGTTATCGCTTACGACGCGGATGCGGTCACGCGCTATATGCGCGAGGCCGTCGAGTACTCGCAGGAACGGCCCGTGCTCATCGACCACTTCCTTGAAAACGCCGTGGAAGTGGATATCGACGCCCTCTGCGACTCCGAGGATGTGCTGATCGCCGGCATCATGCAGCACATTGAAGAGGCCGGCATCCACTCCGGCGACTCGTCGTGCGTATTGCCCGCGGTGGGCATTCGCGCCGAGACGCTGGAAACGCTGCGTAGCTACACTCGCAAGCTCGCGCTGGCGCTAAAAGTGGTCGGGCTGGTGAATCTGCAGTTTGCCATTCAGCGCGATGCAAACGGCCAGGACGGCGTCTACGTAATCGAAGTGAATCCGCGGGCATCGCGCACCGTGCCCTATGTTTCGAAGGCCACCGGCGTGCCGCTGGCGAAAATGGCTGCACGTCTGATGACCGGGCGCAAGCTGCGCGAGTTGTTGCCTGACGAGCTTGCCGGCGGCGACGATCTCAGCACCGGCTCGCATTACTACGTCAAATCGCCGGTCTTTCCGTGGTCGAAGTTTGCCGGCGTGGACACGGTTCTGGGGCCGGAGATGAAATCCACCGGCGAGGTGATGGGCGTGGCCGCGAGCTTTGGAGAAGCCTTTGCCAAGGCGCAGCTTTCGGCCGGCCAGTTGCTGCCCACTGAGGGTACGGTGTTCTTCAGCGTCAATGACCCGGACAAGCCGGCGGCTGTGGAACTGGCGCGGCGCTACGTGAATCTCGGCTTCAAGATTGTGGCTACCGAAGGCACAGCGAATGTGTTTGAAGGCGCGGGGCTCACCGTTGAGCGTGTCTTCAAGGTGAAGGAAGGCCGCCCGAATATTGTCGATCTGATTAAGGGCGAGCGCATCCAGCTCATCGTCAACACGCCGCGCGGCCAGGACACGTTCTTCGACGAGAAGGCCATTCGCCGCGCTGCGGTGCTGGCGCGGGTGCCGACCATCACGACGATAGCCGCAGCGCAGGCCGCCGCGGAAGGGATTGCGGCGCGGCAACGGCATCAGACCACGGTGTACGCGCTGCAGGCGCTGCACGCGGCCAAAGGCGCTGAGGTGAAAGCCGCGGTTGGCGGCGACTAGCTTTGCACACGTGAATGCCGGGTTTCGATTCTCGGGCCCGGCACGAATAATATCCGGATAGGGAACTCCTCGCCCTGAATCGCCGCACATTACAATAAATCCATGCTTCTCGAAGGCATTTTTGCTGCCGTTACTACGCCGTTTTATCCTGATGAGCGCGTCTACTTCCGCAAGCTCGAAGCCAACATGGAGCGCTACTCGCGCAGCCTGCTCGCGGGCATGGTGGTGCTCGGGTCCACGGGCGAGGCGGTCGCGCTCAGTGACGCCGAATCGCGCGAAGTGCTGCGCGCGGCCGCCGAAGCTACGGCGGCGGAAAAAGTGCTCATCGCCGGGGTGGGCCGCGAAAGCGTGAAGGGAACTCTGGAGCTGGCCGAAGTTGCAGCGGAGTTCCACTATGATGCAGTTCTCGTCAAGCCGCCCAGCTACTACCGGGCGCGCATGGCCGACCCTGCGGCCGTGCTTCATTATTTTCGCAGCGTCGCCGACCGCGCGCCGCTTCCGGTCATTCTCTATAACATCCCGCAAAACGTGCCGTACGAAATGCCGATCGATATCATCGCCGAGCTGGCCCAGCACCCCAACGTCATCGGCGTCAAGGATTCGCAGGGCGTGGTGGAGCGCATTTCCGTGACGGTCGAGGCTACTCGCAAAGCCGCGCGCCGCACCGTCACGGTGACGCCTGTTTTCGAGGCGGTCACCGCGCGCATGCTCATGCAAAAGCCGGAGGGCGAGCGAAGCTTTGTGGCGGCGGACGATCTTGCCGGCGGAGCAGCAGTGGCCACTGCGCCGCGCGCACCGGCGCTCAAGACACGCAGCAAGGAAGTTGGCTTTCAGACGCTGATGGGCTCCGGAACCGGCGTATTTGCAGCGCTCGAAGTGGGCGCTTGTGGCGCCGTACTCGCCTTTGCGGCCTGCGCGCCCCAGGCCTGCACGGAAATCTACATTGCCTGGAAGGATCACGACTTGAAGCTCGCGGAAGAAAAGCAGCAGCACATCACCGATGCGGTAAAGCGCATTTGCGGCGGCATGGGCATCGCGGGACTCAAGTACGCATGCGACTTCAACGGCTATTACGGTGGACGCGCGCGGGCGCCGCTTTTGCCCATCACCTTCGATCAGAAGGGCGAAATCGAGAGGCTGCTTGCGGAGATCCGCAACTGATCGAAAGCCAAGTTTTGCTGGAATCATCTCAATTGCGCCGCCCAGGAGCGGCGCTTTTGTTTTGCGCGGATGTTCCGGATTCTGCCTGGCGCTGCGATGTCACAGCTACGCGAGATTGCCGCCGTGTGGTCGCAGCATATACCCGCCCGCGCGAATGCAAAGGTGCCGATCAATTCGATTCCGCACTACTGAGGCAAGAGGGATTGCTGCGCCGAGTTGAAATAGGAGAAGACATTCTTTGCGAAGACGAGGTTGATCTCCGCGTTGTTGACGAACGGGGCGCTGGGATATTGCGCGGTGAGGAAAGACACGAGGATGTCGGGGTCGCCGATGGGGAAGGTGTCGAGCAGGCTCACAGCTTTGTAAATGAGGACGTCAGAGAAGACTTCGGCGTTGGTGTTGAGGTTGGGCCATTGCAGGATGCCCTGGACGAGGACGTATCCCTGCACCTGGTTAGCGCCGCTGCCGGAGTGCTGCGCCGTGGCGACGTTGAAGCCAACGAAGCCGGGAGAAGATGAGAAGGGTACGACGCCGGAGATGGAAGATTCGGCGGTCATGTTGGCGCTGATGCCAGAAACGAGATAGTAGCGCCACTCGTCGCCGGGATGGCCGAAGAGATCGTAGTCGCCGAGCAGGCTGAAGGCGGACTGGTCGTAGGTGGACGGTGGCTGGATGTAGTACATGACCGTGCCGTCGGTGGTGGCGATGTAGTCAGCCTGGAGCGAGTGGAATATCTTGCCGTCGTAATACTGAATGGGATTGCCGTTGACGTCCTGATAGACGGTAATGCCGAAGTTGACGGGGACATTTACGGTAAGGCCGTTGGGGTCAGTGTAAATGGTGTAGAGAACACCGCCGCTGACGGGGTCCATGACGTCGGCAACCTTGGTTGCTCCCGGCAGAACTGACTCGGACATGCGCACGGTGTTAAGTCCGAGGACGGAAGTAAGGAGTTGCGAGAGTAATCCGGTGTTGAGGGTGTCGCCCCAATTGGCGACGGTGGTGAAAGTCTTGAAGAGGTCGAAGGGAATGACGTTGTTGGGCAGAATGGGCGTGCCGATATTGGGACCGCTCGGGGCATTGGTGCCGGCGCTGAGGCCGGAGATTGTTGGCGCGGCCAGGACGACGTTGGCCGCGATGTCGTTGGCGGGATTGTGCAAGGGGTTGGGGTTAGTGGGCTTTTGGAAGAGGAAATCGGATGCAGGATTGAGGACGGGGACGGCCATCACCGGCGTGATCTGCGGCGTAACCGCGGCTTCAGTAGAAATGGGCGGCAGGACGCGCTGCGAGTATGTAACCCGGTAGAGCAGCCGCCACGGCAACGAAGAATTGGCCTGCGCAGAACGCATGGCCGCTGCGTCGGGGTCGGGACTGTTGGCGAGCCAGATAGGATCGATGACGGTGTTCCAGAAGTCGTCGGAGTTGTTCTGCGAGGGCTGCAGGAAGAATGCGTAGGTGCGGAAGAGGTTGGTCTTGCCGGGGCGGTCGTAGGGTTCGAGGTTGCCGGTGAGTCCGTCGGCATTGCCCGAGGTGTATGCGGGCTGCGGCTGGGTATAAGTCTGATTAGTGTCGATGTTGTTGGAAAGAGGCAGGCCGGCGCCGGAGGTAACGGATGGAACGATCTGATAGACGAGGCCGTCGGAGCCGATGACCAGATTGAGGCCGCTCTGGTTGTTGGGGTTGAACATAGAGTTGAAATTCATGACGAAGTGGGCATCGTTGTTAGAGGTGTAGCGCATCTGGGTATCGCTCTCGATGCCATCGAAGGATGCGGCGATGTCGAACGACTGCGTGCCGGTGGTATTGTAGCTGTATTTGAATGTGCCCTTGACCGTGGTGGTCCAGGCGATTTTGGCGTCGATCACTGTGAGCGCCATGCTGCCGAACTTAAGGTTGAAGTTGAGCTTGGCATCAGCGGAGTTAGCGTTGGTGGTGGTGTAGACGTTGTCGAAACTGGTGGTGTAAGTGTGCTTGACTTCCTGCGTTCCGCCGCGTGAAGACCAGACATACTCGTTGTAGAAGTCCAGGCCCGGGGTGAGGCTGGAATCGGAGGGGCTGTCCTGGGTGTTGTAGGCGGTCTGGTAGAGGGCCAGCGCATTGTAGGCCTGCTGGTCGATTTGCTTTTTGATCTGATAGGCCTCGACGACACGCATGTAACTGGCATCGTGGCCCACTTCGCCGGGTGAGAAGTTGCCGTCGTAAACGGGCGTCATCTGGCCGGTAGAGGTCGTATAGGTCTGCGCGCCGGTGGGCAGGGTTGCAGGGTTGTAGGCGTAGTGAATGACTCCGTCGAGCACGCCGGGGCGGAGATATTTGCTGTTGATGCGGAAAGTGACGATGTTGAGGTCGCGCGGGATCTGCGGATCGGGAACACGAACAAAGCCGTAGACGGTGTTGGTCTGCAGCAGTGTCTGTTGGTAGACGTCGAGTGTCTCCGAGGTGACGAACGCGGTGCCGTAAGGCGATGGGTTATACATGCGCTGGCCATATTTTTCTTCGGTGGGCGCGGTCTTGGGCAGCGAGGCAGGCGGATTCGAAGTGGTGAAGCCGCCGAGGTTGGGATTGGGCAAAATGGCAGTTTTGGAACTGGGATTGCCGGCAGTATTGCTGGGCGTCGTGAGGGTATTAAGCGTGCTCATGAACTGGTCGTTGGTATACGGTGCGAGCGTGCCCTGCAGCTTGACTGTGTACTTGTTGGTCTCGTCGAGCTTGTTGCTTGCCGTGGACTGTTCGCCGGAGTCGTTACTGTTAATGGTGGAGCCCTCCGAACCGCCGGTAAAGTCGAGCGTTGTCATCGCCTGCTTGTCGGCCTTCACACCAATGCCGAACGGCGCCACGATGTAGCCCAGGTTGAACTGTATGCCGAAGGATTCACCGTAGTCCCAGCGGGTTTCGTTGGAGATGTCGCTGTTGCTGGAGTATTTGAAGGTGACGGAGGTAGGTGCGCTGAGGGTGACGGAGGTGGCGCCTGCGTAGGACGGTTTATTGGTGAGGTTGGCCATGGGCGCAGGCGGCGCGCCTTCGACATAGCCGATGATCTGGACGTCGCCCTGCTCCTGCGAGACCCAGCTCAATGCCAAATCGCCGACCTTCTTGCCCGCGTAGAGGGTAAGGACATTGTTTTTGACGAAGACGTAGGCCTCGTTGATTTCGCCGGCGAGCGTTCCGGTGACGCTATTGAGCGTGACGGAATAGGTGGTCATATAGGGCACGGTGTCACAGGCAGTGAGGGCGATGCCGGGCGGGGTGTAGAGGTTGGGTGTGACCAGTGGACCGCATACGGCGATGCATGGGCAGCCGGAGAGATCGATCGACGAGTTGGAGAAGACAAGGCTGGACATTGTGCCGGTGTTATCGACAGGTGTGTTGTCAATGAATTGCTTCATGGGCAGAATCGGACTGTTGAGCGACGGAGCGACCTTGGAGCCGGGCAAATAGATGGCAAGGAACGGCTCGTTTCCGGTAAAAATGCGGCCAAACATGTCATCGATGACCTGGTAAGGTTGCCGCGTCATGGTCCAGACGCTGATCTCCTGGATCTTGTAGAGACCGGCATTGAAGTTGAGGAAGGAAGAGCCTGCGGTGTAACCGGACTGCATCGAAGGCGGGATGGGGACGATAACTCCATCGGCGAGCAAGAGGGGCATGGAGTAGCCGTTGATGTAGAGCGAGGTGCCTTCCAGCTCATGGCCGGCGAGAGGTGCAAGGTAGGCGTTGGCGGCGTTAAGCGAGATGGCGACAGCGGAGGGATCGACGGAGTTATTGACGACGCCGTTGGGATCGTATGCGGCGGTCCAGTAGCCGAGTATGCCAGCGGCGTTGAGCTGCGCTTGCGTGGCGCTGGCGATGTCCACGATACCGGCGTTAGTGGTGATGCCTTGGCGATTGATGGCGCCGCTGAATAGATAGACGTCGCGGATGTTGCCCACCCCGGAAGCTCCCCCGAGGGGAATGGCTTGGCCACTGTCATCGTAGGCGGAGCCGATGAGCAGATGTGCTGAGCCGGTGGAGTTGACGGTAAGCGCGGCGTTGTTAGAGCCGACGGAGCACGGAGTGACGACTGGGGTCCATGTGCCAAATGTGCCGTTGGTGTTGACGGTGCGGACAGAGATGGTGACGTTGTAACTCTGATTGCTGCTGGAGGGGTTGCTGAGGCCGTTGAGCAACGCGGTGAGCTTGGGGGTGGCGCTTGAGTCAGCCGGTGCGATGTTTGAGATCTTGATGGTGCCGCCCCCGGATGGGAAGCCAGATGAGGTGATGTTGTTGCCGGAGCTGGCTGCGGAGCTCAACTCGCCGGGATCGATTGGCGAAGCATAGGGGTCGGTGCCATCTGAACTGCCTGCGGGCGTGACTGTGTTTTTGACGATGATGAGCTGGTAGTACTGGTTGGCCTGGATGGCAGGACCCAAAAAAAGCGGACTTTCGTTCGATGAGCCGTCGAAGATCTGGAGAGTGACGTTTCCGTTGGAGATGCCGACGCGGTAGGACATGCTGAGCTCGGGCGAGGTGTTGTCGGAGCCGGTGCCTTTATAAAGCAGCCCTTGCGTAGTGTTGACGTCAGACGCGCTAAAGGTCATGGCGATGCTGAAATCGCGGTTGAAGTTATAGTTGGATGCCTGCTTGACCTCGAAGCCGGAACCCTGGCAGAGGATGGTGTAAGGCTGCTCATAGGTGAGCGCGAAATGGCGCCAGCCGGAACTCATTACCGGCGGAGTAGTAACAGCCTGCATCGTCGTTCCGTTGATACCGAGATAAATTTCGAAGTTGTTTTCGAAGTCTACGTCGATGTAGTGGACTAGCGGGCTGGAGGTGCTCGCCGTGTAGGTGCAGGGATGAAATGCCTCGAGGGGAATGACCGGGAGCGAATGCCAGAACTCGACGCTGAAATCGCCCTGCGCACCGATGAGGTTGTCGAGCTGGCTGTCAGTAGAGACGACGGGCGCCTTGAATGCGGCGGCATAGCTTTCGCTGGGGACAGCAGTTTCGACAATGGACGTGGTGAAGGCGTTGTAACCACCGGTCTCAAAAGTAAGAGGATCGGAAACGACAAAAGTAAAAGGTGCGGCCTGCATGAAGCTGGGTAGCAGGCTGGGCACGTCAACCTTGATCATGTTGGCGTTGGTACCAGGGTTGTAGAGAATGTCGTAGAGCGTGGTGATGTTGCTGTTGGGATCGGTATTGAGGAACTGGAAGACGCCGGCGGTGGATTGGGTGACGGTGGTAGGCTGGGTGGCCAGTCCGTAAACCAAACCGAATTGCGCTTCCACATTCGAAATGGATGTGGCCGCCCACATGCTGCCGGGATTGATGCCGCTGGCAGGGGTTGCGCCGGCGGTGGTGCCGTCGGTGACCATGTAAGTGTTGCCATTGAAATTGAAGACGGCTAGCTGCTGCTGGTTGGGCGTAGGGCTGGCGGCGTAGACGGTGTAAGTTTTCTGCACAGCAACATAAGTGGCGCCACTTTCCACCATGGTGTAGAGGACGTTTTTGTACTGAAAGAAATCGGCGCCGCCAGATTCCGGCGTTCCCTTGTAAAGATTGATAGTGAGCGCGCCGGCGGTGATTGTGCCGATCGGCACAGTGGTTCCTGGGTAATTGCCGGCGCTGGGCGCCTTCTTGACGATGGTGAAGACGAGGCTGGAGTCGAGCTTAAAGGTCTGGGCCGGCTGCGCAATCATGTAGTTCTTAGTGCCGGTTACCGTGAGCAGGGTATGAGTGGGATCTTCGGTGTACTTATAAATCAATCCGCCGAGGGTGAAAGTGGTGTTAGGCAAAGTCTCGCCGGCAACCACGGTGACGTCCGTCGAGAGCGGCGATACATTGTTGTTGCCCACAATGGCATGCGGCACCTGGTTGGTGTCGATGACATAGTTAAAGCCGTTGATGCTGAACATGGTAGGATTGGGCAGGAGCGGGAATGGTTGCTTGTTGTTATCGGTAATGATGAGGTTTACAGGATCGAGCGTGTAAGTGGCGCTGCCGATGAAGAAAGTTGGTGATAGATAGACGCTGAATTGCCCAACTACGGATCCGGCGTCGTAAATATCGAGATCGTCGAAGATGAACTTGGCCTTGGTGGAATCGAAGGGATTGGTGAGAGTGAAGCTCGAATTGCTGATGGCGATGGATGCCTGCCCCTGGCCGAGTAGCGAACCGGTGCTCACGGTGTTGTAAGTGATGATATACACGTCGTCGTTGACACTGATGATGTCGGAGCTGGGCCTGACGGGGAAGCTGGCGACGATGGAAACAGGCAGATTGTTGGCGCCGAGTTGCAATGTGTAAGTGATTGCCGGGTCAGTGAGCTGGAAGGTGTTGGCGGTGAGGAATTCTTTGGGCGGCGTGGCGTCACCAATGACCATGCAGGAGGAATAGTCGGAACCCTTGGGAGATCCGCTGATGGTGTAGAGATTGCCGTTGATCTCGAATGAGTTGGTGTTGATGTTGATAGCGGCTCCGCCGCTGGTGGGATCAATCTGGTCCACAAAGACACTAAATGTGTCTGAGCCCACTGTAGCCACGCCGACGTTGACATTGACGCCGGAAATCACTGGGAAGACCACGCCGACGTCACTGTAACGAATGAGATAGGTATTGCCGTCAGCGGGGACGAAGGCGTATTGCTTTGTCTCGGGGAGATAGGAGATCGCTTCGACGCTGTTGTCGGCCACGTCGACGTAGTAAGTCACGCCGCTGATGGGGTCGATGAAAAAGTGGTTGACATAGAGGAAGGCGGCGGTGATGGGGTTGCTTCCGGAGTTGTTGAATGAGAAAGTGACGTTGCTGACCGCGTCAGTAAAGGTGAGCTGAGAGGCGGAACCGGAGCCGCTGGCGGTTGCGGGGAAGGTGTTCGCAGGATGACGGCTGTCGGTGACTGACGATGCGCCGATGGAGTAGGTAACGGCAAGTCTGTTGTAGTTGACGGTGAACTGCTTGGTGGTGGCGTTGTAGTCAAGTCCAGGGGGTTGAACACTGGCCTGCGACGTGGTGGTATTAAGTGCATAGGTGTAAGTTCCGGACACCAGGGTCTGGCTAGGCTCTTTGCCGCTCAGAGTGGCCTGGTTCGTAGACTTGACAATGTTTACTTCGTTGACGGTATAAACCGTGTTCCCGTCTGCCGAGAATTCGTCGTCAGCGGAGATGATGTATCCCTTGACGACGTTGGCGCCGCGCACGATGTAAGCGATATTGGATTTGGGAGCAGTCTGCGGAACGATGAAACGGCCGTTGACCATGGGCCAGTAAGGACCGGAGGTGGCATTGTTGTAAGCCACGGGGACATCGACGGCATAAGTGGTGGTTCCAACCTGAAATTGATTGTTAAGTACGGGATATACCTGGGCGGGGTTCTCGTTGTCGACGGCGAGAGTCACGGCGGTAGTTACGTTGACGGAGGCGACGAGGACGGAGGCCGTGCCCGGCGCGGGGAAGGGATAGACGGCATTACTCGAATCGACGAAGGTGATGACATTGCCTGCGACGACGCAGATATAAGTGATGTTGGTGACAGGATCGGTAAATTGTCCACCGGTCAGCTTGCCGCTTGACGCCGTCAATGTGGAGATAACTTCCGAACCTCCTGGAAGCGTGACTGCGGCGACGGTGACTGCGCTGCCCGCGACAGTGATGGTGTACTGGAGCGGAATGGTAAATTGTCCGCTGGAGATGGGAAATACGCTATAGATAGTTCCGCTGGCCGAGCCTGTGTCTGCAACGCTTACGTTGACGAAGTAAGTCTTGCCGCCGGGAACCGTGAAGTAAGAGCCCTGGCCGAGGCTGCTGAAGATCTCGTAGCTGTTTCCCTGGTTGACCGCAGTGTTGCCGCTGAGAGTGTAAGTGAGGCTGGTGATGGTGTCAGTGAATTCGTTGTTGGCAATGGCAAAGTAGTTTGCGCCGTCGAAGGCGGCAATATCGGTGGCGCGGCCAAAGAAGATGGTGTCGCTGCCGAAGGTGAACTGATTGGGGCTGAGTGGACCGGTGGCATTGACTATGTAAGTTTTGCTGGGGCCGGCCGCGATCGAGACGCCATCCGTGCGGAGGGCGTAGATGTGCGCGGTGGTTGTGAACTGCGCCGGTGATCCGGAGATGAGATAGTAGTGCGTTCCATCGAAGGCGGCGATGTCGTTGACCGTGTAGGTTATGCCGGAATCAGTGAATGTAGAGCGCGTGTACGGCGCCGAACCGGAGAGGGTAAAGGGCGGAGGCACGAAGACGGTGCCGTCGATACCGATGTTGTAAGTCGTGCTGCCGTCAACGAATGTGCGGTAGACGAGGATGGGGTAAGTCACTTCGTCACCGACAACAGTGGTGTTGTTGATCTGGTATTCGATGTTACCTATGTTCACCGTGGTGGCATTCGCCTCCGTGGTGACGGTGAAGCTCTGGTTGGCGGCGGTGATGGTGTAAGAGAAACCGGAGGTCATGAGCGGATAAACTGTGCCGTTGCCGACGATCTGTCCGTTGGGCGTGTCGAGTTCGTAGACGTAGTTCTCGATGACCACCACATTAGCCTGGGTGATGTTGAACTGGCCGGAGATGGTGGCGCCATTGAGCGAGCCGCCTTTGAGGGCGATCGTGTACTGCACGTCGTTGAGCAGGAACTGCGTGTTGCCCGCGGTCATGGTGTAGACGTTGCCGCCGCCGACTACCGTGTTGGGTTGCACGTAGTTGTTGATGATGTAGACCACCCCGTTGATGGAGAACTGGTATGGATTAATGGGATAAGTCATGCCGTTTCCGGTTACACTGAGATAGTTACCGAGACCATCCTGATTGAAGGTGTAGAAATTGCCGCCGAGGGTGAACATCTGCGGCGAAGTCATCAGCGTGTAAGTAGCCGGCGAGCCGGTCGTCGACGCGGAGTAAGGATAGGTTGGCGCGCCGTTGACGGTGTACGCGCCGTTACTGAAGGCGATAACGTAGCCATAGCCGCTGTTGGATGGGAAGGCCAGGCCGGTTTGCAAGGGAACAGTGGTTTGGGTTTTCCCGGCGGTGATGATGACAGTGCCATGGACAGGATCGTAAGTGTAGGTGCGGCCGATGACGCCGAGGATCATATTGGCAAGATTACCTGGGAGAGTGAAGACATCGACGATATTGGAGACACCGCCCGCGGCTATGGTAAAGGGCGTAATGGTGATGGGGGATGGGGCCTCGCTGCCGACGGGCGCATCGACGTCCTGGTAAGAAACGGCGTAGATGCCGCCGTTGATAGGGTTGAAAGTGAAGGTGGTTCGGTCGGCGGTGACATTGGCGTTGTCCGGGCCGAATTGGTAACTTTTGCCGCCGAAAACCAACGTGTAGCGGGAGGTAACACCGTCGCTGAGCGTGGTGCTGACATTGACTGTGTACGTGTTGCCGTTGAGAATGAACTTGGGCAGGGTAACTACCGCGTAAATCGGGTTGAGCGGATCGGTGGTGTCGATGAAATATTGGGTGCCGATAGCAGTTACGGTCTTTCCGGTGGAATCATAAGTGAAGTTATTGACTGCGTTGAAGGTGTAGAAGATGGAGTCATCGGCCTTCATGACGGTGCCGGGAGTGGGGTCGGAGGCGATGGCGGGGGGGATGGCGCCCGAGCCTTGAAACACCAAACTGAAAGGCGTGCCGATGAGCGCACCGAGGCCGTCGCCACCGTAAACACCGGCGGAGGGGCCAGCCGGAATGGTGGGTCTGGGGATGAAGGAGGTTTTGTCCGCGGATGTCAGGACAGCTACCGGAACCTGCTTGTCGAGCCCGTGAGAAAGCGAGCCATAGAACGGCACCGATTTAGCGGATTTGACGTTGAAGGGAACGATGGTGGTGCTTCCGGCGATCTGATAGGTTACGGAGCCGGAGTAAATCTGCGAAATCTGCACGGGCTGGTGGTTGGCGCCGAGCACGTTGAGCGTGTATCCATTGAAGCCTGGAGGTCCCATGATGGGCGCGGCCTGCACACTGCCACCTACGGCCTGGATGGGGATATATGCAGGAGGCTGGCCGGGGCTTGAGGGGCCCATGCACGCGTAGATGAGATTGGAGTTTTTGTTGATCTGCGCGACCAGGTCCTGCGGATTGACATTGTTGGGAGTCTCGGGGATGGCGGGGGTTGCGCCGGGATTGGCTGGCGCACCAAGAGTCACCTTCAGCGGAAAGCTGAAAGTTTCGAGCACGCCCCCATTGGGCGAGTAGAGGACATAGGTGTATAACTCGTAGTAATTTCCATCGGAATCGATGTAGTAGGCGGCGACCTTATTGCCGGTGCCCGTCCCATCATCGATAAGGCACATGGTGTAGCCCTGGTCGATGAGATCGAAGCTGGCGCCCTTGAGTGTCCAATAATGGTCACGCGAGAAGATGAAGAAGTCGTACTTAGTGGGCAGGCCGTAGAGTGGAAACGTGGTGGGACCGCTGGGATTGGAGCCGATGGAGGCGACGTCGCGATCGGCTTTCTTGCTAAGAAAAATGGAGCCGGTTACGCCATTTTGCAGATGCAGATTGGCGGAGACGGCGGAGCTGTAAGTGTCCATCAGGCCAAGTTGCTGCGGGCGGACGGGATTCTGGATGGATAGGATCAACGAGCGCGTGCGATTGGTGAAGGTCGGATCGACCAGCGATGGCGGGACATTGGTAATGAAGTTAGGCACGCCGGGCGCGGTGAACGAGTCATAGACCAGGCTCCAATACTGGCGCGGCAGGCTCATGTCGAGGTTATAGAAACCGATGTCCCATTCCTCGCCCATAACTCCAGTTATCTGCTCGAAGATGGGAATCTGCGCGGGCAATACGTCATTGACATCAAAATGATCAGGACTTGAGAAGGTGTAGCCTGCGGCGCTGAGATAACCGTTGAGAAAAACCACTCCTTTGGTCGATTCGGTGGAGTTATAGGGGCTGAGGGTACCCAGATCATTGTTGTTGTAGTCGAAGAGAACGCCGATCAGCATGTTCGAGATAGATGAAACGGCAGAGACGAAGCTGAGGCCTACCTGGTCATTCTGCAGCATCGACTCTTCGATGTTGTAAACCACGCCGGAAATGGACAAGAAGCTGTTGACCGACATTCCCATGTAGCTGGTAGTGAGGGGCGTGGTCACGGGGCGGTTATGCGAGGAGTAGACGATGTTTGGGCGGTCCATGCCCGGGCCGGTGGGCAGAATCTGTTGCGCGCAGATGTTGGTGGGTGGATTGCGATACGGCTGCAGGTTGGCGGAGCGCCAGCAGATGCCTTCCTGAATCTGGCCGTTGGTGAGCGCCAGAATCTGCTGCTTCGGCTGCAGCGGATATTTATGGGCGAGATCGTTGGTCGTGAACAAGCCGGCGATGGGGTCGTAAACGAAGTGCAGTTTCTGCAGGCTGAGGACGGGATTGCCTTCAATGTCAAGATTGTAGCCGGTGGGATAGTTGACGCCATTCACCGTCGAGCTGGGCTGGGCCACGATCTCAGGGTAGATGAAGGTCCAGATTTGCTGGCCGAGGAAGTTTGATAGGTTGGCCACAAAACCTTTACCAGCATCGAGCTCGGGGATGGGAATAAAAATGGTGGGAACATAGAAGGTTTCGCCGGTAATGTTGGTGAAGTCGAGGGTATCGAGTGTGTCCACCATGGTGGTGGGCGTGTAAGTGGTGCCGAAGTAAGAAAGCCCGCTGCGCTTGTAACGCGCAGCCTGCGCCAGCTTGAGGTTTCCGGTCACGGAGGGGACGAATGTGTCAATGAGCAGGCCGGAGGTAGCGCCGAGTCCGCCGACGGCGCCGAGCGCGTTGACATTGCTGACGGCGCGGACCATGTAGACGAGGTTGTTATAGGGGATCAACTCGAACTGCTGCGGAAGTTGGTTGCCGTTGCTATCAAGAGAGACAAAGCTGCCCGTGGTGGCGCTGACGGTGCCGAGGCTGGTGTTGACTGTATCGATGGTAGTGAGCGTGCTGCTGGCCTGACCGGCGATATAGCACTCGGTAGGGAACTGCAAAACCTGGTTCGAGCCGATCTGCAGGTCGGCAGTGCCGGCAGTCGAGTTGATGGAGAGGTTGGTGTATTGGGCGATGCCACCCTGCGTGGTCACGCCGACGACGTAGGGCACGTTGGCCACAGAGATAGTCTTGACGAAGTCGTATTGCTGGTCGGCGAGGGTGTGGGTGAGCGCGTACATGTGCGCTGGCTGGCGCTTGTCTACGGTGAAGGGCGCGTCAAGCCGGAAGGGCACAAGATCGCCGCCGCCATAAGCGACGTAAATGGAAGTACCGACAGGATTGGTCGCCTGCATGAGGTGGCAATCGGCGTCCCAGTTAACGCGACGACAGACAAAGTAGGTCGGCGGCGTGGGCGGCAGGATGAAGTTGATTAGCGATGTGTCGAACAGCGCGGCTTCCTGGATCACGTCAGTTGTTGCGCGGGCCGCTGCACGCGGCTTGACGGCCGGGCTCCCGCTGGAGAACTCGTTGAGAATCGCCGTGGATGCATACTGCTCATAGAGGATGCCGGGGTTGAAGATGGCTGTCTGCGTGGCTGAGTAGGGAACGTTGGTG
>JASHOY010000324.1 GCA_030038435.1 Acidobacteriaceae bacterium
AGAGGCAGGCCTGGGAGGTGAGAAGGAAAAAGCGGCAGCGGAGCGCGGCCTGGGCGGCGCCTTGATGGATGAAGGAGAACGAGCGCGGGGAGAAATGTCGATGGATCTGCTGGGGCAGGCCGTAGATGCCTACCAGAAGGCGATGGGAAGCTCAACAATGCAGGACAACCCACACGAATGGGCGCTTGCCGAGGAGGGGCTGGGGCAGGCGTTTGAGGACGAGGGGGACCGCGCCAGCGGTGAAAACGCCAGGTCCTTTTTTCAGAAGTCCGTCGCGGCGTATCGGAGCGGACTGGATGCCGAGAACAAATCGGATCAGCCGCAGACGTGGGCCGATCTGCAGAGGGGCCTTGGCAATGTGCTCGAAGACGAGGCGGAGATTTCAGGAAGCGAGGAATCGAGCGCTTTATTGACCCAGGCGGCGGAGGCTCTGCAGATGGCGTTGCAGATTTCTACCAAGTCGAGCCAGCCGGAGGAGTGGGCTGGCATCGAGGAGGACCTGAGCGTTGTGCTAATGAACCAGGGTCAGCGGGCGGGGCTTGAAAAAGCGGTAGAGTATCTGGATGAATCGGCGCAAGCGTGTGAGAAGGCGTTGGAGGTGATCACCAAGTCCGACCTTCCGCAGGAATGGGCGAAGGTCGAGATGGCGCTCGGCAACGCGAAGCTGGCGGAGGGGATGCGCATCCCCAACGAAAAAGCGGTTTCACTGCTCAATGAGGCAATCGAAGCGTACGGCGACACGCTGGAGGTGTACGGGAAATCCGATCTGCCGCAGGATTGGGCCGACACAGAGATCAATCTCGGCACGGCATGGGCAGTGGAAGCGAGCGACGTTGCCGCAGACAAAGCGGGGCCGATGTTCCAGAAGTCGGTTGAAGCATACCGCGGCGCGCTTACGGTCTACACGCAGACCACCGTGCCGCAGAGGTGGGCTGCGGCCAAGATGAATCTGGCCGAGGCGCTGGAACTTGAGGCGGAGACCGCAAGTGGGGACAAGGCAGTCTCGTTGCTGGATCAGTCGGCGTCCGCGCTGCGCGAGGTGCTGGCGACGCGCAACAGAAAAGATGTGCCGGAAAACTGGGCCGAGACCGAGGCCGACCTGGGCAAAACGCTGATGAAAGAGGCGGAGGGTTCCGTTGGCGCGCAGCAGAAGGACTTGTTAGCGCAGGCCGTGGAGGCATTTCAGAATGCACTGCAGGTATTCACCAAGGACGCGGCGCCGCGCTACTGGGTGCAGGTGACGCAGGAACTTGCCCAGGCGCACGCCGACCAGGGAGATCTCGCGGCCGCCGAGACGGAGCACGAGTCGGCCCTGAGCGCCGAACCCAATGCCGCAGAGGTATTGGAGGCGGCAAGAGACTTTTATGAGGACAAGCTGTTCCGCTACGATCGCGCGCTCGATCTCGACGAGCGGAGGGTCAAAATCGATTCCGCCGCAGACGTGAAGCTGGATCTGGTGGAGACTAATCTGACCGCGGCGCGATTCGACGTTTGCCTGCAGCAGGGTGAGCTGGTGAACCGCGAGCAACTCGAACCGTTTGACGCCGCAGTAGCGGATGTCTTCGAGCTTGTGTGCGGATGGGCCGCGGGCAAGAAAACAGAGACGCACAAAGCCGAAGCGTCTCTCGTTACGGAGGCCGGCGCGTTGAAGGTGCAGGATTGGAACTTCAGCGGAACGCTCCATTTCGTTTCGGCGTACCCGGGATTTGAGCGGGGCCGAGCAGCGTGGGTCGGGCTCCTTACCGCGGCTCAAAATGGCGACAGCGCGGGCATGACAGCAGCCCTGCATCGGCTTGAGCCAATTTTGCAACAATAGCTTCTGTAGTGATGGCCAAATACGACGTCTTCCTCAGCTACTCCCGCGCCGACACCGAGCGGGTGGCGCCGCTGCGCGACGAGCTGCGCCGCATGGGGTATCGCGTGTTTTTCGACGTGCAGTCCATCGACCCCGGCAGCAACTGGAAGGATCGGCTGCGCCGGTCTATCCGCGCCAGCCGGACGCTGGTCCTGTGCTGGTCGGAGAATACGCGCGGCTCCGAGTACGTCACCTTCGAGTACTCCCAGGCGGAGGCCTTCCGCCGGCCCATCCTTCCCTGGACGCTCGACAAAACGCCGCTGCCCACGATGATGGATCTGCAGGCCATCACGAAATCCGATCCGGCCGCGGCCGCCGCCCTGCTCAGGCCGGCGCTGGGCTGGCCCTTGCGCAGGCGGCGCGCGGCGTGGATGGCTGTAGCGGCGGTGGCCGTTATTCTGCTGGGAGCGGCGGCGTGGCGCTGGCTGCATCCGCCGCCAGCGCCGCCGTGGGATTTTGCGGGCGAGATCACGGACCGCGTCACAGCCATGCCGGTGGCGGGCGCCGAGGTGGACATTCTGGCAAACGGCGCCGTAAAGGCCTCCGCGCAGACCGACGCGCAGGGGCGCTTCGATCTGCGCCTGCCGCCGCCCAAGCCGGCTACCGTCGAAGTGCGCATCCGCAAGCAGGGCTACGAAGGCGAGCCGGCCATCAAGGTCCCCACCGATCAGCCATGGAACATGGACCTGACCAAGCTGCCCTGATTTGTCGGTTGTTGGCAGGCAGCCCGCTCATGCGAATCACACCGAACAGGATGATGCTGTGCCCCTGTTCATCGCGTTCTTTTGTTCTTTGCGATGAGCGGGCGTTGCGGTAAGACGTAACCGCACGGGGAAGGCGCGATCCCAAGCGGTTTCAAAAACCCGGGTCTCCCCGCTTCATCGCCTTCAGTAGTCTTCACCGTCTCCCGCTGCCTGAAGCGACTTGAAACCCAGTGCACGGCCCGATCGTCGCGCCCGATCCCCCGTGCCCCATCTCGTCGCCCCGCCGTTCCTCGCGGCCATCTCCCGTCAACCGCACTTTCCCGCCCCACCAACCACCAAACACCCCGCCGCAATCCCCCGCAACCCGCCCCCACCCCGCCCCAAGCCAGCCCGCCATCGTAGGTAAACGTTTACTACTCCCGCCCCGTTTTCAACTCCCTATTCCCAATTCCCTGTCTTCTCTGACCCCTGACCCCTGATCCCTGATCTCTGTCTTACTTCCGTCAAGCCCCTCTGCCGCCAACCCGCTCCGGCACAACAACTTCCCGTTGCA
>JASHOY010000325.1 GCA_030038435.1 Acidobacteriaceae bacterium
CGGCTGTGCCTGCACTGACGCTGAGCGCCGGCAGTGTGAGCTTCGGCGATGTAGACCTTAACTCGCCAGCGACACAGTCTGTAACTCTGACCTCCTCGGGCACGGCTGCGCTGACCATCAACACGGGCAGTGTGACCGGAACGGGTTTCAGCATTTCCGGAGTGAGTTTCCCGCTGACTCTGAACCCAAGTCAGACCGCTACTCTGAACATCCAGTTCGATCCCACGACGGCGGGAGCGGCAACCGGTGCGGTGACATTGACCAGCAACGCCTCGCCGGCCACGGCAACCATCAGCTTAAGCGGGACAGGGCAGTCGGTCTCCTACCAGGTAGACCTGACCTGGGATGCGCCCGCCAGCTCAACCGATCCGGTAGCGAGCTATAACATTTATCGGGCCACGGGCAGCAGCACCTCGTACCAACTGCTGAATACTTCAGTCAATGTGCCGACGTCGTATACGGACACCTCCGTGCAGGACGGAACTTCATACTCCTATTACGTCGAAAGCGTCGATGCTCAGGGAAATCAAAGCGTTCCGTCGAACACGTTTACGGTCAGCATTCCGTAAATACATGTCATTCCTCCGCTGGCCGTAGCCAGAAATAGCAGCAAGCGGGACGCCCCCGGGGGGGGTGAAATCCACAAGTGTTTGAAAACAAGCAAGTTGTGAATCAATAAACATGCAAGTGTTTGAAAACAAGCAAGTTGCTGATCATTAAAAGTATAAGTGTATGAAAAAAATAAAGTTATATAGAGTTTTTGAACGCGCAGGCGCTTGCAACAGGTAGCTGGCCGTAATTGTCTGGCGGGCCTTCGGTTACCTCTAGGCCTTTTTCGAAGTGCATAAGCCAAGCGTAGCGAAATTGCAGAATAAATCGGCAAAAATGCTCCGGGAATTTGCGGTATGTTTTCAATAAGTTATAGGTTTTCTACGGCGGAGGGGGTTGACAGATCCTGAGACAGGGTCGGCCGCGATCTTCGCGCGGGCCCTGACCGCGGGCCAACGTATATCTACTCTTTCGCCAGATTTCTGAACACCTGTCCTCGTCTCTCCGTCTTAGCGGGTGTGAAACGGGCGTTGTAAACTTGCGGGCCGTGCTTCCTGCGCGTATCGTGTGGCGGCAAGACCCCGGAGGGTGCGCGCAGTTGACCAGCGGCGAAGAGGCGGAGTTCACGGCAATGGTGCTGCGCCAGTCGCGCTTCGTCTTCCGGGTCGCCTATGCCGTTCTGCTCAACGCCTATGACGCCGAAGACGCGGTGCAGGAGACTTTTTTGAAGCTTTATCGCCATGGCGGGTGGCAGCAAGCGAGAAATGAACGCGCTTTTCTGGCGCGCGTGGCGTGGCGGGCGGCGGTCGACCGACGGCGGGCTTCTGCTGCGTCCGATTCGGCGGGACTGACTTTGGACCGGGCATCGGAAACGGTCATCGATCCGCCTTCGCAGCAACCGGGGCCGGAACAAATTGTGGCGGCTGCCAACGAGCATGCTCTGGTTCACGCCATTATCGATGCACTGCCGGAGGAGCTTCGGGTTCCCCTTGTGCTTTCCAGTTTTGAAGAGCTGAACTCGCGCGAAATCGGACGCATTCTCGGCATCCCCGAGGGAACGGTGCGCACGCGATTGCAGAGGGCGCGGGAGGTGTTGCGACGGAAGCTTTCGGCGCTCGAGCAGGCTACGGCCACGGAGGCTCGCTGTGCAAGGTAATGGCGACCAACTCGACCGCGTGCTTGACCCGGCGCTGGCCACCTATGCCGATCCGGGGCCGGACTCCGGTCTGGAAGCGCGAATCCTCAAGCGCCTGGCGGAGGAAGGGGCTCGGGCGCCACACCGCCGCTGGCTGGCGTGGGCCATCGCGCTGCCGGCCGTAGCGGGAGTTCTGCTGTTGGCGGTTCTCTTCCGCCCGGGAGCACATCCGGTTTCTGCACCGCAACAGGCGCAGGTTTCGCGAAGAACGGCTCCGAAGTCGAGGCCGACCAATCGGCTGGTGCTGGGCTCGGCGCCCGTTCACCGCGGCAGGATTCCGCTGCGAGCGCGGCGGCCGCATGCGCAAGTTCTCGAGGCCAGCTCCGCTCCGCTGCCGAAGCTCGACGTCTTCCCCACGCCGGAGCCTGTTACGCCCGCGGAGGGCGCTCTGGCACGGTGTGTGGCGCGGATGCCGCGGGCCCAGCAGCAGGCCCTTGCAGAATCGCAAGAACAGCAGTTTCCCTTGACGGCCGCCACCATTCCCACGCTGCTGCTTGCCTCGCCCGACGCGGAGGCGCTGGGGCCGCCAAGCGATGGCGGAAATCTCACGCTTCACAGCGCACCGCTCGCAATGTTCCACGCAAAACTTCTTGTGCCAATCAGCGAAGACTCAAACTAAGGAGAATCGAATGCGTAAGCTCGCCGTCTATGTCAGCCTGCTTTTCCTCGTCCCGGCCTTTATAAGCGTGGCCCGGGCGCAGGAGAGCTCCACCCCATCGAAGGCGGAGATTGGCCCGAATGCCGGTAAGCCGCCGGCACATTTCTATCGCCTCGATTTTGTGCTCAAAGAACTGGACCAGGCAGGCAGGCCGGTAAACAGCCGCGCCTTCTCGATTATTGTCAGCACCGCCGGAACGCGTTCGGGCACCTTCGTCGTCGGCTCCAAAATTCCCATTGTTACCGGCAGCGAGGATTCCAAGAACGGTCCGGACAAGTTAATGACCGAGTTCCAGTACGTCGATATCGGCGTAAAATCATCTGTCCGCGACCTCCGCGAGGATGGAGGCGGGCTCACCTTTCATCTCGATACCGTGGTCTCCAATCTCGAAACGCCCTCGGTGCTGGCCGGAGTTTCCGAGCCGGTCATCAGCCAAAATGAATGGAACGCCGATGTGCTGATTCCGATCGGCAAGGCCACCACCGTCTTCAAATCCGATTCGCTCGACAATAAAGGCTCGATGCAGCTCGAGGTGACGGCGACGCGAGTGGAGTAAATAACTTCGCGTAACTTGAGCCTGCGTCACCCTGCGGAGCGAAAATAGGTTGCGGAGGTGGTGGCAGGTGTCAAGGCAATCTCTTCAGGAACAGATGTACGGAGTCAAAGGCGCATCGAGAGCGCAGCGGATGGTGCTCGCTGCTTCGCTTGCGTGCTGCGCCGCGGTTGCCTGGTGGCTGCTGTTTGCGGGTGGGGTTGCGGTGACGGGCGCGTGGTTCGGGCGGCAGTGGATAGCTGGTAACTTTGCGCGGCGCGCCTGCATCGCAGTTGCCCTGAGCATCTATTTTGTCCGGGTGCTGTTCACCGAGTTTGTGTTTCTCAGGCGCGGGGTGAGTTGGAGCGAGGTCTTTACCATTGCGCCATGGGCCTTCTGCATTTATGTCCTGATGGCGCTGGCCGGGGGGACGAACCGCGCGCCGCTGGGCGTGGTTGGCGTGGATGGGATTGCATTGTTCGTGCTCGGCTCGTGGATGAATACCTATGCCGAATATCAGCGTCACGTGTGGAAGCAGTGCCCGGACCATCGCGGAAAGCTGTTTACGCTGGGGCTGTTCCGGATGGCGAGGCATCCCAATTACCTGGGCGACCTGATCTCGTTCTCGGGGCTCTGCCTGATGTCAGGCCGGTGGTTTAGCGCGGCGATTCCTGCGCTGATGCTCTGCGGGTTTGTCTTCGTCAACGTGCCCGTGCTCGACGCCCATCTGCGCGAGCATTATGGTGCGGAGTTCGACGAGTATGCGCGCCGAACGCGAAAGCTGATCCCCTTCATCTACTAGGGCGGATGCCAAGCCTCCTCGATGATAAAATTCGAGCGAATTTATAAATGCGTGTTGCCCCGTACCGGGTGGCGCCAAGGAGGCCGAATGAACGAGCTGAAAGTTCCCCAGGAAGAACCGCGAGGCGAGGTGCTTCCGCCGAGGCACAAGGTGGTCCGCGCCGCACTGCTCTGCCTCGCTGCCCTGTCGTTGGCGCTGCTCGCCTCCGCGCAGTCGATCAACATGTTTCCCCAGGATTACCAGCAGATGTGGACGCGGGTGGCCATCCCGCCGACGCACGCGCTGAGCGCGACCGACCAGTGGCATATCCACGCCCAGACGGGCGAGATTGTCTGCGATGGCAATCAGGGGCATGAGTGGCTGCGCTTCAATCGGGAACTGGGCAACTTCGATTTCAAGGTGGAGTGGCGCTTTACGCCTGTCCCCAACACGACGAAGTACAACAGCGGCGTTTTTTTCCGCAACAGCAAGGACGGAACCATCTGGCAGCAGGCGCAGACATCGCTGGACGGCGGCTACATCTTTGGCGAGACGCCGGTGGACGGCAAACTGACCCGCTACAACCTGCAGAAAGAGATGACGGAAAACCGCGTGAAACCCGCGGGGCAATGGAACGCCTACGACATTCATTGCGTGGGCGGCGTCTGCACCCTGGCGGTGAACGGCGAGGTGGTGAACACGCTTCACCTTTCCGTCGACAAGGGCTACGTTGGCCTTGAAGCCGAGGGCTACCTGATCACCTTCCGCCATTTTCATCTCCGGCAGCTGCCTTGAACCCAACTGCCTGTCGGCCTCCTGGTTCATGGCTCAGGTTTCGTTGAAGATCAGGGCTACGCGCCCGACCAGCAGATCGGAGGGCGATTTTCCATCCCCAACCTCGACCAGCTCGATGGGGAAAGTGGCGTTGTATGGCCGCAGGATCAGCCGCCGCAGACGAAAGTCCGCATAGCGCAGCAGAAGTTGCGATTCCCGGCGCACGGCATAGAGATTGGGACGGTTGGGCCGATAGGCGACAAGAGAAATATAGTGCCGGTCGATGAGGGCAATGGCATCAGGAGATACCACGGGCTCCATGGGCCGCGCATCGGCTGAAGGGACGCGCACGGCCACGAACCGCTGCCAGGTTCTGCGCTTCCCCGGCGGCGGTGGGGCGTGAACGGCTTTGAGGGAGCCCGCCGGCAGGCGCACCAGGGTCTGGATCGCCGAGGGACGGATCTCTTTCTCAAAGAGTGCTGCCGAGTAAGATACCACCGGGACGGTGCTGCTTTCGCCATCATCGGCGAGGTTCGCAGCCCGCATCCGCACCGGCAAAAGATCTCCCGCGCTTAAACATTGAGAGGTCAACACCCGGTCCAGACCCTCCAGCGAGAGTTGTTTTCGGCTGCGCAGGAAATTGGACAGATGCGACTGCCCGAATCCAGTTTGCCTGGCCAGCAGGGAAACGCTTAGCGAGCCCCTCTCTATCCTGCGAAGCAACTCCAGCCGGAGATGTTCGTGCATCTGGGTAAAATTCATCTGTGGATCGTTCGCCACCAGCAATATGAGATAGGCCCCTCCGTTTTCTTTTGGCAAAGTTATTCAGCATGTTTTCCCTGCAATTGCGGTGGTCCTTTGCCGTTTGACAAGGAAACCCGTTGAAATCAGCCAAGAATTGTTGACTCTGAAGAATCATCTGTCTACATTGGGTTCACTTAATCCTGCGTTGGTTTGTGGGACTTTTTTAAGAACTGCCAGCTCACCATGGCTCGGGCGGAATGACTTCCTGTCCACCCGAGTGAATGGCGAAGGCGAGCCGGAGCCGTTTTGGTTTCGGCAATTTTGTCCCGTTCCGAAGCCGCCCTGACCGGGTGACCCGGAGCCAGGCCATCGGGGAATTTCCTAGAACTGTGTGCCGTGTACAAGACGATAAAAAAATTAGAGAACACAGGCTGCAGTCCCCCAACAGGTCGCAAGAAACCTGAGCCTTCCTGCCGTTTCTCTTCACCCCGCCGAAGACAAAAGATCGGGAGCGTCCAGCGGGTGGATGCCTTACGGAGAATCGGTTATGGAATTGCGCGTGCATTTGAAAGTGTGCGAAGGGTGCGGGTGTCTTTGGTACCGTCCCCAAAATCACGGCAGCGTGTACTGCCGGGATTGTGAAACAAAGTTAAAAGAGTTTCCATTGCCCAAAAGCAGAAGGCGGCGCGGCCCGCGTGGCCGCGGGGCGCTAACGCGCGTCTACGCGGCAGTTGAGGCGGCGGGAGGTGGGCAATGAGCGCAGCACCCCAGTTACCTTCGTTATGGGCGCCCAGCAGCTCACGGACCTATCAGAGAGAAATCCGGCGTGGATGGGAGGAATGCAATACGCCGGAACTAGAAGCGGAATGGCTCGAACGCCTTACTCGCAAGGCGCTGGTAAGCCTGGCTTTCTATAGAAAGCACACCGAAAACACTCTGCGCCGATATCTATACGCATCCATGCAGGTAGGCCGCACCCCATCGATCCTGGGCGACCCCGTGGGGCGGGGGTGGGCATCCAGCCGCACCGTCAAGACCTTCGAAGACGCGCTTATCTTCGTTCTCGACGTGGAAAGGTGCCTGGCGCGGCTCGACCCGATGGAACGGCTGATTTTGAGCCGGATCGTTCTGCAGGACTATACCCAGGCGGAGGTCGCGGCGATGCTGCAATTGTCCCCAAGGACGATCGGGTACAAATTCTGCGAGGCCCTCGACAGCCTGACGGAAAAACTGCTAAAGAACAAACTGCTGCTCATTCCTGAATGAGTTTCTCAAATAGCACAACTGCAGGGGGGCGTGACTGGCTCCCCTGCGGTTGCGCAGGGATGCGACACTGCGGTCCGGGGCCGGTTGCAGCGCTCCGGAGATTGCAGTTCACCTCGTCTGATATGGTGGACAGGTTCTCAATTGCGCCGCAGCTGCGCCGCACTGACCGCCGCCAGCGAGGAATTCGACTTTGAGTACGTTCTCCCGATCCATAGCTCTTCTTTTCGCGTTAGCCGCGGCCAATCTGGCCGCGCAGCAGCCGATAGCACAGCCTACAACGGCGGCGGAGGCGCCGCAACGCGACACCAGCTACATCGGCCCCAACGGCACTGCGCACGTGACGCGCGTGGTTCCTTTGCCTGAGACCATCAGCCCCGAAGCGCGCGCCATGCTTGCCCGGTCCATGCCGGATGCGGCGCCGCCTGAGACTCTGGCAGAGCGCCGCGCGCGCAACAGCGAATACCAGGCTCGCGCCCGTGTTGGCTGGGAAAAAATCTGCCCGACGCGGATTGTCGAAAGCAGCATTGCCGGAGTTCCAGTGCACATCGTGACGCCGGAAGCGATTCCCGAGGCCAACCGGGACAGGGTGCTCATCAACCTGCATGGGGGCGGATTCAATGCCGATTCGGGGTCCTATATCGAATCCATTCCGATCGCGTTTTATACCCGAACCAGGGTGGTTGCGGTGATGTACCGCCTGGCGCCGGAACATCCGTTTCCGGCGGGAATCGACGATGCGATCGCGGTTTACAAGGAGCTGCTGAAGACCTACAAGCCGGACCATGTGGTGATTTACGGAACCTCGGCGGGAGCGATGATGACCGCCGAAGTAGCCGTAAAGCTCAAGCTGCTTGGATTACCGATGCCGGCGGCGCTGGGCATCTTCAGCGGTACGGGAGACTTTGCGCGGGCCGGGGATACGGCGTCGCTATTCTCGCTGCAAGGGCTCTCCGGACCGCTTGCGCCGCCCCGCGAGCCGCATGACTCGTATTACATCGGCGAGACTGATCCGCGGGACCCGGTGCTGTCTCCCATGTATGCCGATCTTCATGGCCTGCCGCCCACGCTTTTTGTTACCGGTACGCGCGACATGCTGGAGAGCGGCACGGTGAACCTGGACCGCGCTTACCTGCGCGCCGGAGTGGATGCCAACCTGGTGGTCTTCGATGCGCTGCCCCACGCCTTCTGGTATAACCCCGCGCTTCCGGAGTCCATCGAAGCCAACCACATCATGGCCCACTTTTTTATGAAGCATCTGGGCGAGTAGGAGCCGTGCAGACGGTGATGAACAACTGCAGTCGGCGATGGCCCTTTGTCATTGACGATTGCCTTTGGGCATTGCGCCTGCCTGTGACTTGCATCATCGATTGGCGCCGGCTTCGGCCGCAGTTATTACATTCATTCTCGGCAGGAGCGGGCCCTGGAAGCGTGGGGGCGGTCTATGGGCTGCGGCAGGCAACCTGGGCATCGAGGCGCAGGCTTCCATGCTCGGGGCACTGACTAGGTCCTGGACGGCGCCTGTTTCCCAGCGGTGGAACAGGGTGTCGATGAGCAGCTTGAGATCGGAAAAGAAGGTGGCCTCTGCCATGTATCGGTCATCGTGCCGGCACTTGGCAGGCATGACAACCGTGCGGTAAGTTTCTCGCGAGCGCAAGCGCGGGAACTGCTCCAGGAGCTCGTCTTCGCGAGCAAACATGAGGGTTGCCGCGCCGGTGATTCCGGGCCTGCAGAGGGGAATTCTCGGCTCGTATTCGGCCAGCTTGGGACGCGGACCCACCAGGCTCATCGCGCCGGTCAGCACGTTGAAGAGCTGGGGCAATTCGTCGAGCTTCCATCCCCGCAGCCAGCGGCCAAGGATGGTGAAGCGCGGGGCGCCGGGGCTGTCGTTTGGCCTGTGATCGAGAGTGCGGAATTTCAGGATGGTGAACGGCCGGCCGAACCGGCCCACGCGAGATTGCAGAAAGAGCACCGGCCCGCGCGAAGTGATGCGGACGGCCAGCGCCACCAGCAGAAGCGCCGGTATCAGCAGGGTCAGGGTTGCCACGACGAGTGCGCAGTCGAAGAGCCGTTTCGCTCCCGATTGCGTCCAGGCGCTAGGCCTTGGCCGTGCGCGAGAATTGTCGCGCCAAGCAGCCGGGCCACTGGACCGCAGCTTGGCGCTGGAGAACGTTCGAATATCCACCCAGACTGGCAAACG
>JASHOY010000326.1 GCA_030038435.1 Acidobacteriaceae bacterium
AGCGGCGCAGGGCAAGGCATAGCGTATGCGTGTACGTTCACGACCAGCCCCCGAGAGCCTCCATGCCAAAACACGACGAATCTTCCAGCCAACCTGCGGAGCAGTTCCTGCTCCGGCTGCCGGATCCACCCGAGGGGCTTGTCGGCCCGGTCAAAGCATGGAGTCAGGATGTCGAGATCCTGACCTATTCTCCGGAAAAGCCCGAAATCAATCCAATGTTTCTGGAAAAGCGCGTTTATCAAGGGAGCAGTGGGCGCGTATATCCCTTGCCCTTTATCGATCGCATTGCCGAAAGAGCTGAAAAGAGGCAGTGGAAGGCGCTCCACATCGAAAACGAGTACCTGCGCGTGATGATCCTGCCGGAGATCGGGGGGCGCATTCACATCGGATACGATAAGACGACGGGATACGACTTTTTCTACCGCCAGAATGCGATCAAACCCGCTTTAGTGGGATTGGCCGGTCCCTGGGCATCGGGGGGGGTGGAATTCAATTGGCCTCAACATCACCGGCCTGCAACGTTCATGCCGGTCGAGACCGAAATTGAAAAGACCGCCGACGGCTCGGCTACAGTGTGGTGCAGCGATCACGACCCGATGCTGCGCATGAAAGGCATGCACGGCATCTGTCTTCGCCCTGGCAAAGCGGTGCTCGAGCTCAGGGTGAGGCTGTTCAATCGCACCCCGTTTACCCAGACCTTCCTGTGGTGGGCCAATGTCGCGGCGCGGGCACACGAGAAATACCAGTCTTTCTTTCCCAGGGACGTCCGCTTTGTCGCCGACCACGCAAGACGCGCCATAACGAGCTTTCCTCTGAGCAACGGCTCCTACTATGGAGTGAACTATGGCGAACGCGCGAAGAACGGTGTTCCCGAAGACGAGAAGCCGCGTATGTTCGCGCCGGATGGGAGCTACCCGGCGAACGACCTGAGCTGGTATGCCAATATCCCCGTCCCTACAAGCTACATGATTACGAACTCCGAGCACGGCTTTTCCGGAGGATACGACCACAAGGTTCAGGCAGGCGTGGTGCATGTGGCCAACCACCGCATCGCTACGGGGAAAAAGCAGTGGACGTGGGGCAATCACGAGTTTGGATACGCGTGGGATCGGAGCCTCACGGACGGCGATGGGCCTTATGTCGAATTGATGGCCGGCGTGTATACCGATAACCAGCCGGACTTTTCGTTTCTTGCACCGTGGGAAACCAAGACCTTCACGCAATGCTGGTATCCAATTCATGAAATCGGCGTACCGGCGGCAGCCAATGTGAGTGCGGCCCTCAGTCTTGTTGTGGAGAACGGCATGGCGGCGATTGGCGTCTGCGTGACGCGGGCAGTGGGCGTAATGGAGGTCGTTCTGAGGCGCGCAGGTGCGGAGATTGCGAGCTGGTCCGCAACTCCAACTATTCCGCGCCCCGTGCTGCTCAAGACGCAACTCCCACCCGGAACGCAGGAGCACGAGCTCCATGTGATTGTCAGCGCGGAGGGAAAAACGCTGATCGAGTACGATTCGGCGCAGTTTGTGTCTGCCCAGCCTCCGCACGCCGCCAAAGAGCCGGCAGCTCCGGAAGACATGGAGACGGTAGAGGAACTGTATCTGACCGGCCTGCATCTGGATCAATATCGGCACGCAACACGGCAGCCGGAGATCTATTGGCAGGAGGGGCTGCGCCGCGATCCCGGAGAAAGCCGTATCCATAATGCGCTTGGATTGATTCGGCTGCGCCGCGGCGAATTCGACGCAGCGGCAGAACACTTTGAAGCGGCCATCGCCAGGCTGACGAGTCTGAATCCGAACCCGCGCGACGGCGAGCCTTATTACAGCCTGGGATTGGTGCGCCGGTACCAGGGTAGAGCAAAGGAAGCTTACGACGCGTTCTATAAGGCGACCTGGAGCGCCGCGTGGCGCGGCCCCGCATATCTTGCGCTGGCGGAATGCGATGCGGCCAGGGGCGATTGGAAGGTGGCTGAAGATCATCTTCGGCGCAGCTTGCGCGCCGATGCGGAAAACCTGAACGCGCGAAGCCTGCTCAGTCTTGTTCTGGAGCGCATGGGAGAGCCGGCCGGGGCTCGGGAAGTGGATAAGGAATCGCTGGCTGCCGATCCATTGGATGTGAGCGCGCGCTGGCGCCGGGGAATGCGGCCGCCGGACGGACAGATGATTCTCGACCTCGCCTTCGATCTGCTCCGCGCCGGTCTGAGGGAAGACGCTCTACAGGCGCTCCGCGCAGCGGATCTCGAGGCTCGCGACGGCTCTGTCCCGATGGTCCTCTACACAACCGGATATGTTCAGGCTCTGCTCAACCTGCCGGAGTTTCGGCAGACTTTGGACCGGGCCGAGGCAGCGCTGCTCGATTATTGCTTCCCCTTCCGGCTGGAAGAGTCGATCGTGCTCGAATGGGCGATCGGCGCGCATGAGAGCGGCTGGTCCGCGCACTACCTTCTCGGCAACCTTCTCTACGACAAGCGCCGCCATGAGGAAGCAATCCGTCACTGGGAGGCGGCCGCTGAGAGAGCGCCCGATTATGGAGTGGTGCACCGCAATCTCGGCATCGCCCGCTTCAACGTGCGTCACGATTCCGCCGCGGCTCTCAAAAGCTTTGAGCGGGCGTTTGAGGCCGCTCCACGGAGCGCACGCATCTTCTACGAGCGCGATCAACTCTGGAAGCGTACCGGACGCAGCCCGGAGGACCGGCTGCGGGAGCTGCTCAGTCATCTCGATCTGGTGGGCCAGCGTGACGATCTCTCCATCGAGCTGGCTACCCTTTACAACCAGGTGGACAGACCGGACGACGCACTTCAATTGCTGCTGGGACGCAGGTTTCAGCCGTGGGAGGGTGGAGAAGGATTGGTGCTCGAGGAGTATGCCCGCGCGCGCATGCTGCTCGGCCGCCGTTCGCTCGACGGAGGCGCTTACAATGCCGCGCTCGCGCATCTCCAGGCTGCGCTGGCGCCGCCGGAGAACCTGAGTGAGGCGTGGCATCTGCTCGCGAACAAGAGCCATCTCTTTTTCTGGATGGGGGAGATATTCAGCCGCAAGAATCAACCGGAGAAGGCCGTGGAATGGTGGACCCGTGCCGCGCGGCAAAGGCAAGACTTCCAAAAAATGTCGGTGCGGGAGGTTTCTGCAACGACCTACTGGAGCGCGCTCGCCCTGGAGCGTCTGGGGCGGCGGCCGGAAGCCGAGGCCCTTCTTGACAGGATCTACGAGTATTCTGTCGAACTGGAACACGCCGGCGCAAAGGTCGACTATTTTGCGACCTCGCTTCCGGCGATGCTTCTCTTCGACGACGACCTCGCGTTGCGCAACAAGGTGGAGGTGTTGTTTCTGCGGGCGCAGGCGTTTGCCGGCAGGGGCCGCGAT
>JASHOY010000327.1 GCA_030038435.1 Acidobacteriaceae bacterium
GGGAAGATTGCTGGAGGCGGCGCGTGCAGAAGTGCGGTCGATCCGCATTGAGCCGGAGCTTTACGGGTACATCCTGGCGCTGGCGCGCCAAACCCGGGAGTGGCCCACGCTGCTGCTCGGCGCCAGCCCGCGCGCGGCGCTAAGCATGATGCGCGTGGCGCAGGCCACGGCTGCTTTCGACGGGCGCGATTTCCTGGTCCCCGACGACGTGAAGCGTGCCGTGCAGCCGGTGCTGCGCCATCGCGTGATCCTGAAGCCCGAGGCGGAGCTGGAAGGCTTCGACGCGGATCGCGTGCTGGCGGATGTGATCGCGGCGGTAGCGGTGCCGCGGAAATAACGGAGTGGGGCTTGACCTTCCTCCCTGTAACCAAGAAATGATCTCGTCTTCTCTCCATCCCGAAACTGTGAGCGCAGTGTGCAGGCCGCGGCGGCGGTTCGCCTTTGGGCTCACTGTGCGCGCGATTCTGCTTTTGCTCGCCGGATATATTTGGCTCATTCCGGGATTCTGGAAAAGCCAATTCAGCTACGCCATGCTGGCCTGGGATGCACTGGTGCTTTTGGCGGCACTGCTGGACGGGCTGCGGTTGCCGCGTCCACCGGAACTGACAGTCACGAGGGGTTGGCTGAGCACGCCGGCGCTCGATGCCGAGACCGAGATCGAACTGAGCGTCGAAAACAACGGCCGCGTCATCGTCGAGTGCCGGCTGGTAGACGATCTTCCCGTGGCCCTGGTGGCCGAACCGGCAACGCTGAGAGTTGCGGCGTTTCCGCGCGTGCCCTCGCATGCGCGCTATCGCGTCCTGCCCGGCGAACGTGGAGACTGGGAGACGGGATGGGTCTATCTGCGTTATCGCTCGGGGCTGGGATTGGTGGAACGCTGGGCCATGGCGCCGCTTACCCAGACGGTCCGCATTTACCCGAAGCTGCGCATGGGCGAGGAGCAGCAGATTTTTCTGGCACGTAGCCAGCAGTTCGATCTGCAACTTCGCCAGTCGCGGCAGCGCGGGCTGGGGCGGGACTTTGAGAGCCTGCGGGAATATCGCGTGGGCGACGACCTGCGTGATATCTGCTGGACGGCTACGGCGCGGCGCGGCAGCCCGATTACGCGGCAGTACCAGAGCGAGCGCAGCCAGCCGGTGTGGATTGTGCTGGATTGCGGGCGGCTGATGCGTGCGCGGGTTGCGGCCGGCGCGGAGAAGCGACGGCATGCGAAGCTCGACCACGCCTGCTCGACGGCTGTGGCCATGGCGCAACTGTCGCTTTTTTCCGGCGACCGCGTTGGACTGCTTGCCTACGGACAGGGCATCCAGCAGCGTCTTTTGCCCGGGCGCGGCGCGGTGCATTTGCGGCAGATGATTGAGTCGCTGGCGCAGGTGCGGGCAGAGAGCAGCGAGGCGGATCATTTGCACGCCATCGCTGCCCTCAACCGGCTGCAGTACCGGCGCGCGCTCGTCCTCTGGATCACCGACCTTGCGGAGACGTCGATGCGGCCTGAGGTAATTGACGGAGCGATGCAACTGGCGCGTCGGCATGTGCTGCTGTTTGTGGCCATGGCGCAGCCGGAAGTGAACCGCATTGCCGCCTCGCGGCCCAGGAACGTGGAGCAGATGTTTCTGGCGGCGGCGGCGCAGGAGATGGCCGGCCGCCGGGAGTTGCTGCTGGCGCAACTGCATGAACAAGGGGCTATGACGCTGGATCTGGTTCCGGAGGCGCTCACTTCCGCGGTGCTGAACCGGTATCTGGCAGTAAAGGAGCGGGCGCTGGTGTAAGCAAGGGGATCGGATTCGGCCCCTGCGCGCGGACTAACCCCTGTTTTTTGTTGCGGCGGGAATCCTCCTGGCGGCTGGATCATCTGAGAGAATAATGAAGGTGAATTTAGGACACCAAGCCGTGTTGCGGCGCGTGGCGGGGCTGTTTTATTGCGCCTTCTTCGGCCTGGCCGGAAGCGGGGTTGCGGCCGCTCAGATGGGCAACCCGAGTTCCGCGTCCAATCCATTCTTTGGCAGCGTCACCGTGCAGCCGGCTAATGGAGAATTGCTGAGGCTCTCGCTGGACGAGGCCATTCACCGCGGCCTTGAAACCAACCTGGGCCTGCGCGAGGCGGAAAGCGGACAGAAGGTTCTCGAAGGCGAAAAGAACGAGGCTCTGCAAGAATTTTTGCCGACCATCACGCTGACCGGCGACACCGGATTTTACCAGCACAATCTGGAGGCATTGGGGTTCACCCCGGCCATAGCTGCAGATTTCGGCTCGCTGCTTCCTGCGGGAAGCATAGCCAACTTTCCGCTGATTACGAGCGACTATCTTACCGAAGGCCAGGTTCACTATGAACAGACGTTGTTTTCCGGGCCGGTGATTGCGGGATATAAGGCGGCGCGCGCGGCAGAGCGGGTGGCTTACTATTCGCGCATGTCGGCTGAGGGCGATGTTGTGCAGGATGTGGCTGTGGGTTATTTGCGGGCCATCGCCGCGGCTAGCGATGTCGACGATGCCAAGGCGCTCGTGGCCGAGGACCAGGTAGCGCTGAATCACGCGCGTGAGGCACACCAGGCGGGCACGGTCGCCGATCTTGACCTGTTGCGGGCGGAAGTGGAGCTGCAGACACAGCAACAAGCTGTGATTGCCGCGCAGAACGACCTCGATAAGGACCTGATTCTGCTGAAGCGCGAGACGGGAATCGCGCCAGAACAGAAGATCGAGCTTACGGACCGGACCCCGTACAGCGAACTGGCGGTGCAAACGCCGACCGAAGTGCGGGCCATCGCCTATAAGAGTCGCCAGGACTACCAGAATCTGCAGAACCAGGTGATCGAGGATAAGGCCCTACGCACTGCTTACCGCAGCGAACGGCTGCCCAGCCTGAGTTTCAAAGGCTATTACGGAGTGAGCACGGTGAATGGCGCGGGTACGCATGGAAATTTTGCGGCCATCGGCACCTTAAGCGTGCCCATGTTTCGCGAGGCGCGGCTGCGTGGGGATATTGATGCTGCGCAGGCGCAGTTGAATGCCGCCCAGGCGCAGCTCGACGACCTGCGCGCCAGGATCGACGAGCAGGTACGCGACGCGCTGCTTGATGTATCGGCGACGGGAGAACTGGTGGACGTGGCGCGCTCGAATGTGGCTCTGGCGCGGCAGGCGCTAAGCGACGAAACCGACCGGGTGAATGCAGGTGTGGATGACAACTTGCCGCTGGTGACGGCACAGGCTGCATTGGCTACAGCCCAAAACAATCTGGTCGCAAGCCTCTATCAATACAATGTGGCGAAGCTGGCGCTGGCGCGAGCGGCTGGGATTATAGAAACGCAGTATCGAGCGTACCTGGGACAGTAGCTTGCCTACAGAAGGACCTGACCATCGCAAGAAATGCTTCCCGGGCGCTGCGGATTGATGCGGTGGTGCGGCAGCATCAGCGATGTTTTTTCCAGGTCTGATATCCCATGAATATCGCCAGTGCCAGGATGAGTAGCCAGGGGAGAAGCCAGACTCCGGGAAGCGCGCCCTCGTTCGCAATCCAGGTGACGATGATCAGGAATGCTACGACTGCGGCCAGGGCCTTGACGATCCGGATGCTGGCCTGTGCGCTGCCGATGTTTGCACTGGAAGGCTTCAGCCAGTCCGCGGGCACATTGCTTCCCTGGAAGCGATGAATCGCGGGAGGAAGCATCATTCTCACCGAGGTCGTCAGCACCAGCCCCAGAGCACACCCATAAGCGATGGTCCAACCCGGGATGGCCAGATGCGAATGACGAACCCGGAACAGCAACTCCAGACCGAGCGCCATTCCGATACCGAGCATCGGACCGCGCGACAAGCTCAAGGGAGTTCTCGGGCCAGGTTTCGCATACGCATCTTCAAATATCAAACCCAGCATCGCCACGCCGCACGGAATCGCCAGCCGCAGCAGACTCGAATGCGCACTGAGAAGTCCCCGATCTTTGAACCACGCCGCACCCAGGAAGGACAAGAACAGCGAGAATACCAGCATCAGGACCGATTGCGGATCTGAAGTGCGGCGTATTCTGCTGGCGATGACAAAGGGGATCGTGCTCAGCGCATCCACGCAATACCGGCCCGGCGAAGTGTACCGCTCGTACAAATCGCCAACCACTTCTTCGCGGCTTGCCGGCGGGATGAGAATGGAGACGATAGTCTCGGCAGGTTTGGGCGGGCCGGAAGGCATTAAACCGCTGCTTTCTCCCAGCTTGCTCCCCAATCTCTGGCCCAGCGCTTGCCCCAGGCCTTGGCGATGACCTCCGAAACCCTCTTTGCCGTTTCGGCAGACTCCTGCAAAGCGCGCTCGCCCAAAGCCTCAAGCCGATAGCAGCGCCGGGCGCGGCCGCCACGCTCAGGCGAGGGCTCTGTCATCCAGGAAGCAACGAATCCTTTATCCTCTAGGCGATCGAGCGTCACGTAGACCGCCCCGAGAGAAACCTTCCTGGGATGAACGAGGTCCTGCACCTTGGAATGAATCGTCACACCGTAGGCGTTTTCGCGTAAGCCGAGAATGGCTGTGATCACCAACTGCTCGAAATGACCGAGAGAATCCAACTGCGTCATTTGTACAACATTGTAAGAGAAATAGGAAGCACTGTCAAACAGGTGCAATGTAGCGTAAATGCATCGATCAAAGAACCACGGAGAAAATTTACAGAGGCGCTATGCACAGAAAAACTAATAATGATGAATGTTCTGACTCTTGTTTGCCTCGTAGCGGCAAAGCGCACTCACATTGCCGGCGCAATGGAAGGCACCGGCGCCGCGGCGATTTCCTGGTCCTTGTATTGCAACTGGTAGAGCTTCCAGTAGAGCCCGCGATTCGCCAGCAGTTCCTGGTGATTTCCCATCTCGCGCAACTGTCCCTTATGCATCACCAGGATGGTATCGGCGCGCTGCACGGTCGACAGACGGTGTGCGATAAGCACGCTCGTCCGGTTCTCCACCATGCGCTCCAGCGCGCTACGGATGCGCAGCTCCGTATCGGTGTCCACGCTGGAAGTCGCTTCGTCGAGAATCAAAATCCGTGGGTTGAAGGCCAATGCGCGCGCAAAGTTGATCAATTGCTTCTGGCCCGTAGAGAGCGAACTGCCGCGCTCGCGCACTGGTTCGTTCATGCCCTGGGGTAGGCTCTCGATAAAGTCCAGCACGTTGACATCGCGCGCCGCCCGCCCCAGGGCCTGATCGTCAATGGCCGCGTTGCCAAAGCGGATGTTCTCTGCGACGGTGCCGCTAAAAAGATAGGGATCCTGCAGTACAACCGCAAAATGCTGCCGCAATTCCATCAGGTCGTGCTCGCGCAGATCCACGCCGTCCAGCAGAATCTCTCCCGCGGTCACGTCGTAAAACCGCATCATCAGGCTGGTCAGCGTGGTCTTGCCCGCACCGGTGTGTCCCACGATGGCAATCGTCTGCCCCGGCTCAATGGTGAATGAAACATTCTTCAGTATCCACTCGATGCCATCAATCGCCGCAAACCCGCTGCCGGCGCGCGCGGCCGCGTGCACCGCGGCGTGCTGTTCGGGCGTAAGCCGCTGATAGGTGAACCAGACATGCCGGAATTCGATGCGGTTCGACCCGTCGCCGAGCTTCGGATGTCCGGGGGAGACAATCTCCGCATGCGTATCGAGCAGTTTGAAGATACGCTCGCAGGCGGCCATTGCAGCCTGCAGGATGTTGTATTTGTCGCTGAGGTCCTGAATCGGCCGCCAGAAGCGCTGCGAGTACTGGATGAACATGGCCAGCACGCCGATGGTCACCGTGCCGTGCGCCAGCACGCTAAACCCGCCGCGCCACACCACCAGGGCGATGGCCACGGCTGAAAGCAGTTCCACCGTGGGGTAATAGAGCGCATAGGCAAAGATCGTGTCGATGAAGGCGACCATGTGCTGGCGGTTTACAGCTTCAAAATCGGTAAACGCCCGGTCTTCCCGGTTGAAGAGCTGCACCACGCTCATGCCCGAGATGTGTTCCTGGGTGAAGCTGTTGATCCGCGCAATGGCGGCGCGTACCCGGCGATAACTCTCGCGAACGTGGTTGCGGAAAACGCGGGTGACGATCAGGATCAGCGGCAGCACCGCAAACGCCAGCAGCGCCAGCCACCAGTTGATGGCGAGCATAATGCCGGCCATCACCGTGAGATTAAAAAAATCGTCGACGATAGCCAGCACACCGGCCGTGAACATGTCGTTGATGGCGTCCACGTCCGAGGTCAGCCGCGTCACCAGTCTGCCTACCGGGTGCTTGTCGAAGAACCCCACGTGCATGCCCTGCATGTGGCGGAAAATGTCGCGGCGCAGATCGAACATGATCTTCTGGCCGGTCCACTGCATCAGGTAGGTCTGGATGAACTCGAAGAAATAAGCGATCACCAGGGCTGCCAGATATATAGCAGCCAGATCGGTGACGCCGTTTACAGGATTGCCCGGCAGACGGCGGGTAAACCAGTTGCTTGGAGAGGCGCCGTTTCCGCTCAGGTAACGGTCGATGGCCACTTTGACCAGGTACGGTCCTGTAACGTCGCAGAGTGACTTGAGGGAAACCGCCAGCGTGGAGACAATCGCCTGAACCTTATAGGGACGTAGGTAACCTCCGAGGCGGCGTATTAAGTGCCAGTCGTATACCTTACCGACGGTATCTTCTTCGGCCTTTCGCGCCTGCTGGCGCGAATCAGGCCTCCGGGCTTTTTCCTCGTGGTCCGCCATCGGTCGGTGGTTCGGCCTTCCTGTTTCATTGTACGGGCTGTTCAGGTCCTCGGGCAGGCTGCTCCCGTCCAGGGTCGCTTTTTTCGATGCGCTAACCGCCGGCGAGGATGGGAAGAATTTTCTCTTTCCGCGATTCGCGCCTACTGTTTCCCATGCCACACCGTGGCGGCGTTGCGGGCAGCCGTCGAGTCGCCTTGGATGGAGTGGAATTGGTGCGCCTGAACCCCCTCGGGTCCGCGCAGTTTCACAGCGACTGGGCCTCTATATAGAGCGTTCCTGTATACGTCCCGGCCGGCAATTGAGGCTGGCTGGAAAGATCGATCTCCAGGCTCAGATCATCGGTGCGCGACGAGGAGCCTGTGTAGAGGACAATTGACTGAGAGAAGAGCTCCAGGCTCGCCCCCGCTCCCCCAACCGGACTGGTCTGAGTGAAGGCCGTGAAACTCGTTGGAATTCCCGTGGGCACCTGGCCCAGAACCTCCGAACTGGGTATGTCGACGACCGGAGATCCGCCGGTAAGCGCCGTCCCCGCGCCGGCAAAATAAGCGTAAAGATTTACCGTGCAGGTGAAGATGCACAAGCTTCCGCCCCAGCTTGTAGTAATTGCCACTGCGCTCGATCCGGATGCGATGCCTCCCGAGATAAGGTTGAAGCGAACCGAAGCCGGTGTGGCCGAAACCGTCAGCGAACTCACTGCAGTGTTGGGCGACGGATTCGTGGCGGCCACGCGAACCGCCTGCGCGCGTGACGGAGCGGCAAACATGACTGAAACAATGGCGCCGGCCGTGAGCCACAGGACGGCACGCCGTCGTGCGCCCGCTTTACTGACCGCCATGGGAACTCCTTTCAGGCTCATCGATCTTCGCGACAACGATTTCAATCGGCAGCGCGTTTCCGGCAACGCTGCTGCGCACCGAGGTCGGCGCGGAAACCACGGTGTAAGCGCCGGCGCCGAGAAACTGGCCGGTCATCACTTTGAGCGCGTGTACATGCGGCTTTCTTTCGCGCACAAAAAACGCGCCGTCTTCGTTGGTATACACCATCAGCTTGTCAATCATGACTGCGGCGCCGGCGACGGGATGGCCCGCCGAGTCATGCACAGTGCCGCGGAGCAGGTTGTTGCCGATGGCCGACTGCGCCAGGCTATATCCGTTGTCACCCATGTGAATCGATCCCTGGCGCGCTACGATAGTCTGCGAATCGGCTGTGTATTTCAGACTTCCATCGGGAGCGACAAAACTCGATCCATGAAGGCTGATTCCCCGGAACAGGTGGATACTGAGATCAACGATAAGTGCCTGCTCGAATGGCGATGAATTGCGCTCAGGAACATAATAGGTCTGGTAACTTGCGTTAATCGTGATCGGATTGGAAAGCCAGCCCCCGCCAAAGGAAAGAGATGTCTGTCCCTGCGACCGGTTAACGAATTCACTTACGTCGAGCCGCGGTGACACCGTTTCAGTAAAGTTTGCAAGAAACGACCGCGAATTGGCCCCGTTGCTGGGCCGGCTTTCCAGATAGCTGATGGTAGTTCGCGCACGCGAAGTCAAAGTGCGGGTCGCGGAATAGGCACTTGCATTGTTCGAATTGGCCTGATAGGCAGAGTTGAAGAAAGTTGCGGTCAGCCCGGCGCCGAGAATCACCGCATTGCCGGAAATCTGGTTCACCGAGCTCCTGACGTTGGTCTGCGTATTGCCCAGCGGACTCAGGTAATTGTCGCGCCCTCCGCTGATGCTGAAATTCTTCGACGGCTTCAAAGTAACCAGGACATTCTCCCGGTCCGGTTCGCTCATCAGAGGCGCTTCTACAGCAACGCGATGAAAGTTGCTTCCCGCCTCGATATAAGCCGCCTTTACGTCGATCCGCGGGCGCAGAAAGTCCAGACTGGCTGCACCATAGGGCTGGTTGGCGCCGACGCCGCCAGAGACGGCTAAGGTCAACTTCTCTCTGGGCTCCCACTCGAGGCTCTGAATTGCCGTTGTCTGGCTGGATAAGACCATGTGTGACGATGCATGAAGGCCCGGCGCGATTTGTCCCTTCACAAACAGAATTCCGGCGGGGCTCTCGGCGCGAACGCCTTCAAACAACGGGCTGTTGAAGTCTGAGGAAGTGGCGCCGGCAAAGGCGAATATTTCGGTATCGTGCACGTGGGTCTTTACGCCGGCGCCCATGGCGATGAGATAGTGGCTGGCGTCAAAAATATCGGTGGGGAGCTCGAAGCGAACATAATCGTCCCCCAGGATATAGGTTGATCCGTTGCGGACTTTGGTCAAGTTTGCTCCGCCGACTAAGGCGCCGCCTATGATACCCGCGCCGGCCGATGCGTTAAAGCTGGAACCCTGAGCCGACAGCGTCCCACCTTGAGCTTCATAGAGACTGGAGCTTCCTCCATTCACTTCGAAAACCTGCGCGCGCAGTCCTGCGGAAAGGGCAGCGGTCAACAGAATTACGCACGTGATTCGAATCCTGCGGAGCATTCTTTCATACCGCGTGGCCTCAAGGGGCAGCTATTGGAGCAGGTTGTTTGACGTCAAATCCAGGAAATTGAAAAACGATCGATTGCGGCACTTCTTTTTCATCCCAGTCCACTTCCAGGCGCCGTTTCCCTCCCGGCAAAAGCGGAAACCCGGCGACCGTCTGCGACTTATCCGCGGAGATGACGCGAACTTCCTGAACGCGCTGCAGGTCCGGTCCCCGGTTCTCGATGTCGCAGACCACTTTCTTTTGTGCTGCCACGAAGGCCGCCTGGGTCACCGTGATCTCATCTTTCTCCGGCGCCAGGGGCTTCTTCGGATAGAGGTAAACAGTGTGGGGGAGCAGGATGCGAACATCCAGCGCGCCCTCGTGGTGCAAAGCTGAGAATGCAGAGTAAATCGTGAACCAGGCCGGCAGCTTGTCGGCGGTAACCTTGTAAAACACGTAATAGGTCTGGCCCGGCTCGATCCGGAAACTCATCGTCGACAACTGCAGATGAATGCCCGGATCGAGAGGCCGATAGACGCCGTGTCCCTGCAGGTTGATGTTGAAACTTTTCGGCTCCAGAACCACGGCTAAAGGCGTCAGGGTGTTATTGACGAGCGCAATCCGCCCTGACGCCTTCACCTTGTACTGAACGATGACCGGCGAAACTGTCTGTGCGAATGCACGGCATCCGCAAACCAACAGTGCAACGCACAACAACTTCCGCAGCCGCAAGACGGTAACCCTCCTCACATCGGACCATGCGCCTAGGTTATAAAAGGCGCTGCGCCGCATTACAGAGCGTCCGCTTGCAGGTTCAGGGTGCCGGTGTAGGTGCCCGCCGGCAATTGCGTCTGGCTGGCAAGATTGATCTCGAGAGTCAGCGAAACTTGCTTGGACGAGTTGTAATTGGCGGAGGTGATCGGCTGCGTGAACAGGGTGAGGCTGGCGCCCGCTACTCCCACACCTCCGGCGTCGGCGCCGCTTGTAAATGCGTTAAATGAACCCGTGCCCACCTGGCCAAGCACTTCCGAGGTTGGAATGTTGACCGGCGAGGATCCACCGCTGGTGAGAGCCGCCGAAGCGCTCGAAAACCAGCCGGTGAGATTCACGTTCTGCCGTGTGTTGTTCAGCACCCAGGTGGTGTTGATCGTCACCGCATTCCCTGTCGCTGTGCCCCCCGGTACGAGGGTGAAGTTAACCGGGCCGCCCGTGACGGCGATTCCAAGCGACTCGCTCAGGGTTGCCGATAGAGCCACGTTTGAGGTGTTGGAAGTGATCGTCGCGGCAAACGCTGGGCTGGCCAGGGTGAGTAATCCCGCCGCAATGACGAGGGCGGGGAGCATGATTTTCGTGCGAATCATTCGATGAGCTCCTGATAAACGTTTTCCAGCCTCGAATACTCGAGGAGCTCGGGGATAATCTCCCATCGGGCCTATCCAATGTGGATTGCTGGATTGAATTTATCTTAATGCAGAATCAATCTTGATCTATTCAACTTAAGTGTAAAGGTGCAGATATACGTGCAACATTGCTGGTGCGTCGAGTAATCGAAACGCCAGTACTTTCGGGCCATTTATTGCTATGTGTGATACAAATCACACTAGTTACAAGAAAATCATCTGGCTACTGATTCCTATAACTAAAACGCCTCCGCCTGGATGCTGAAAGTAACAACCTTCGCCGGGAAACCTGCCTGCGACTTAGCCTTCGTTCCCAATTCAAGATTGATATGGTTGATATGCAAACCGGGCAGGTTGCTCACTGCGCCCTCGGTCATCAATGTCCGCTCCGCATCTCCGGGCAGCAGAGTGTCCGCGCCGCCGCGGGCAGAACCCGACAACGCTTGCTTGGCTTCTGGGGACGCCGGAGCTGCAGTGGCAACTGCCTCCACTGCTTCACCCGCGGTTGGAACGTCAGAGACGTCTCCGACCACGCGCACGGTAGTTCGGTGCGCCGGCACCGCCCAGGAAGTGGTGATCGCAACCGGATGCGATCCGTCAAATTCTGCGCCTGCTTGAGCTCCGGCCGGCGCCGCCGTCGATGCCGAAACCGAAAGCGATTCGAGGGTGGCAATCAGCATCACGCTCGCCGTGCCCGAGTGCAACTGCGCCGGCACAGGCCGCGACGCCAGCGCACCCACCAGAATCGCCAGGACCACTGCTCTGAACTGCCTGTTGCCGGTTGCCATGGTGTGCAATTTCTCCCTGAAAATTGGCTTTCTCTAACCCATATCGGCCGCGGCGAATGGATCATTAGGAGAAACTTATTGAAGATTGGCACAACCGCTGGCCCGGCGCTGCACGGTTGCCGTAGGCACTGTCGAAATGAAAGAGAGCATCTATAGCGATGTTCTTCAAGCCGGCTTCTGCGGCGGTCGGGGCGGCCCGTTTTTGGCCGTCGCGCCGGGAGTGGGCTTTTTTCCCAGCGCAGCAGAACTGGACGCCCCCATGGCCAGCAGCACATAACCCAACCCTTTGCGTAAGCTTGCGATCAGACCCATGGTTCATCCTCCTTTGGCCTGAGCATCTCCAGGCGCCGGCACTAAGACTACTTTCTCTTTGCCGGTGCAGGAGCGACAGGCGACGCTGATGATGGCGGACTGATCATGGCAGCGGCTGCCGGCGGCAGTTGTTCGTCTGCATTCTTCAACAGCAGCGTAACCTGCCACATCTGCTCGCTGGTCAGGATGTGATCGAATGCAGGCATGCCGGTCAAGCGGATGCCATTGGCCACCTTCCAATAGGTTTCCCCAAGTGGGTCATCGCTGACGCCGACGACCTTTCCGTTATGGTGTCTCACCCAAAGCTGCGGCGCCGAGGGAAACATGTGCGCGCCGAAATCCGAAGACTTGCCCCGGTACCCGTGGCAGAATGCGCAGTTGTCACTGTAAATCTGGGCGCCCGCAACCAGGTTGTCGTCGCTGGGCTCAATGGGCGGCGTTTTGGCCATTTCGCGGTCGATGCGGGCGTGAAGGGGCACGCTGGTGATCTGTTTTTCGAAGGGGAGTGGGTGGTCGGCAACCGCCACCGGCGGATTGCCCCAGCGAAACCATGCCAGCACGCCGGCCGGCACAAGTACAATCCCGAGGATGACACCCAGGATGAAGCGCCCCATGTTTCTGATGACCTCCAACCTTTCCATCCTAAAATACCGGAGCGGCAAAACCGGCCGCGGTCGCGGGCGCTAAAGGGACGCGTTGCTGATTGTGTGCGCATTGGGTCTTCCCGGGAATGCCGCCAGCGAGCCCGGCTCATTGACAGAACAGCTTTTCCTGGCGCTGCGCGTCTAAACCGACACGGGTTCAGCCACAAACACTCCCCCCAGATGATTTAATACCTAGTGGGGGCAGCGCGCCTGAAGCCGTGGCGTGCTTCCGTTCTCCCGTGGAGGAATCCCGAACACGATGCGTTCTTTTGTCCGTCTTGCTTTTGTGCTGGGGCTGGCGCTGGCCGCGGTCCCGAGCCTTCCGGCCCAGGCTACGAGCAGCAGTTCTCAATCCAATGCGCAAGGTCAGGCGCAACAGACGCCAAGCCTTACCCAACAGGAAATGACAGTGCAGGAGCGCATCCGCATGCGCCGCGAGGAGAGGCGGCAGCAGGCGATCCGCGACACTTACTCGCATCGCTACGACTACTACCTTGGCATGGGCTATCTGCGCTTCACGCCGGGCAAATACCTGCAGCGCGTGACGCTGTATGGGTGGGATACCGGGTTAACGCGCTATTACAACCTGCATCTGGGCATCACCGCCGACGTGCGCGGTTATTATGGAACTCCTTTCGTTGGATTGAATACGGAGACCAACAGCGGCATCACCCGCCCGGCAATCAGCCATTACGATTTCCTTGCCGGTCCCACCTACCGGATCATGCTGCATCCCAAGTGGGCGCTTTCGGTGCGTGGCTTGGGCGGTTATGCGCTGGGAGATTTTTCCGGAGACACCAACGGATTCGGCAGCACCGCTCTGGGCATGTGGCCTGATGGCGGCACTTACGCGGTAAGCGGTGCGATCCTGGGCGAGTACAACGTGAGCCCGGCCTTCGCGCTGCGTCTGGGCGCCAACGATTTTGTGACCGGCTTCGGGTCAACGATGCAGAACAGCGTCGGATTTACCGGTGGATTCGTCTTCCGTATCGGCAAACAGTGAAACCGCAGGTATCCGGGAACGGGCCTTAGAAATCAGAAGATAACGCGCCGCGGAAAAGCTCCGTGGAGGCGGCTTTTATAAATCAGGGCATGGCTTCAGCCGGGCCGCAAGTGTCTCAAAATGAGTGGGGCTTTAAGCTCTGCCCAGCGCGCCTCCGCAACTTTTGCCTCCTATTCCGATTTTTTCGTGGCAAGGGTAAACCGTGCCTATCGCGACTCGTCGAGGCTCGAAGAGCTTGGTTCCCGGCTTCATGCGGTGTGGCGATCTCTGCGTGCGCGGGTGACGAAGATGTCTGCCTCCCAGCAGTTCTTTCCCCCTCATCGCTGATCACTGCAGTATCGGGATATTCGCGATACGTTGCTGCCACTCTGCCGGGCCGGTCTGGTGGACGCTGGTTCCGTGGACATCGACAGCGACGGTGACCGGCATATCCTTGACCTCAAATTCATAGATCGCCTCCATGCCGAGGTCGCCGAAAGCCAGCAGGCGCGACGATCGAATGGCCTTGGAAACAAGAAAGGCGGCGCCGCCGACAGCCATCAGGTAGACAGCGCCAAATTCGCGGATTGCGGCGATGGCCTCGGGTCCGCGCTCCGCCTTGCCCACCATGCCCAGAAGTCCGGTTTCAGCCAGCATCTGGCGGGTGAACTTGTCCATGCGCGTGGCCGTGGTGGGTCCGGCAGGGCCCACCACCTCGCCGTGCACCGGATCGACCGGTCCCACGTAATAAATAAAGCGGTTGCGGAAGTCCACGGGGAGTTTTTCGCCGCGGGAAAGCATGTCGCTCATGCGCTTGTGGGCGGCGTCGCGGCCAGTCAGCAGTTTGCCATTGAGCAGCAACACTTCGCCGGGCTTCCAGGTCGCCGCTTCTTCGCGCGTGACGCTATCGAGATTGACGCGTCGCGCGCCGGAGACATCGTAATCCAGCTTGGGCCAGTCCTCGAGATCGGGGGGATCGAGAAACACCGGGCCCGAACCGTCGAGCACGATGTGTGCGTGCCGCGTGGCCGCGCAATTGGGGATCATGGCTACCGGCAGGTTGGCGGCGTGGCTGGGATAGTCAAGCACCTTCACGTCGAGAACCGTGGTGAGCCCGCCGAGTCCCTGCGCGCCGATGCCCAGCCGGTTGACCTTGTCGAAAATCTCAATGCGCAGCTCTTCGGCGCGGGTCCTGGGGCCGCGGGCCTTCAGGTCGGTCATGTCGATGGGTTCCATCAGCGAGGCTTTGGCCAGCAACATCGCCTTTTCCGCGGTGCCGCCAATGCCAATTCCCAGCATGCCTGGCGGACACCAGCCCGCGCCCATCGTAGGAACCGTCTTGATCACCCAGTCCACCACTGAATCCGATGGGTTGAGCATCACAAACTTCGACTTGGCTTCCGAACCTCCGCCCTTGGCGGCCACGGTGACCTCAACCTTGTCGCCCTTCACCAGCTCCACGCTGACGCACGCCGGCGTATTGTCCTGGGTGTTCTTGCGCGCCCCGGCCGGGTCGGCGAGGATCGATGCGCGCAGCTTGTTGTCGGGATCGAGATAGGCGCGGCGCACTCCTTCGTCGACCATTTGCTGCAGATCGAAGCGCTCTTTGCCGGCATCGGACTCAAAGCGTGCGTCCATGCCCACTTTAACGAATGCGGTGACAATACCGGTGTCCTGGCAGATGGGCCGGTGGCCCTCGGCGCACATGCGGCTGTTTACCAGGATCTGCGCAATAGCGTCTTTGGCTGCCGGCGATTGCTCGCGCTCGTAGGCCTTGGCCAGGTTGGTGATGTAGTCGACGGGGTGGTAATAGCTGATGTATTGCAGCGCGCCCGCCACGCTGGCGATAAAATCCTCCTGCCGGATGACTGACATATTCGGCTCCTTGGTCCCAACTCTCTAGAGTAACGGACTCGGTTTCCACGTGCCGCCCTTTTGCGTGCAGGGTCCGTCCGCGTCCATATCACAAAATGAGCCGTCGAGAACCGATATCCGATCTTCCGTCAGCAAAGTGAGCCAGGCATCCGCGGGAACCGCCGGGTAGCGCAACTTTGCAAATCTCACCCACGCGTCGCGATACTTAAGCCACGCGCGCTCGGTGTCGCGGATTCCGTCGGTCTGAATAGCGCCATACTCGCCCTTGCGGGCCTCGGCATCGCTCATCGTCGTGCCATAAACCGAGTTCAGCCGCGCATCGGCTTCACCATACGCTTCGAAAGATCCGGCTGGGAGTCTCCCCGCCTCGAAGGCCTCCAATGCGGCGAGGAAATCGTCGCGGAGGCTCTCTTCAGCATCGATCTCAAACATGCCCCTGGCTGACCCGCTCAGATCGATCTCCCCGGCGCCGTGAGCCTCGGCGTATCCCTCTTCCAATTTGCGAACTGTGGCAAAGGCCACGCGCTGTGCCGGCGTAAAACTCGAGACAAAAGCCAGAAATTGATCTTCCCGGCGCCCGTCGGCGATCTCACTGTTGTAGTCTGCGCAGAAGCCCTCCATGAATCCGCTGGTGATGTCATCGCAGTAACTGAATTTGGCCGCCGTCGGCCCTTTCTCAAGGGATTCAAGATGCCTGATGCGTCCCTCGAACTCCGCGGGCGCCCATCCCTGCTCGCAGGAAAACCGCAGCGCCAGGGGAAAGTTCCTTTTGACGCCGTCGCCGTTGGCGTAAAGCACGCTCAGCATTGCTGACCCGCCGAATACGCTGGCCACTGTGAACGTTGGCTCAATTCCCGCCTGGATGGCCAGACGCTCCGACCACGCACAGTGTCGCGCCGCCGCGTAGTCCACCTTCGTGCCAATGCCCGAATAAAGCTTGTAGGAATCGCAGTCGGGCCACCGTTTGGCAGCGGGAATCTGTGCGCCCTCCGGTGGCAGCGGCGTGGCCAGATACTTCCTGCAGGCCGCCTGCGTGGCCGCATCCGCGTCTGACAACTGCGCCAAAAGAGGGCCGGCTGCGGCGAATGCGCAGAACACAGCCACCAGGCGTGGAACTCTCATGCCAACGAGGATAGCGCAACGCGATCCTGGGATCGCCGCCCGTAGCCCCGTAAGCCGCTCACCTTTGGCCTGCGCGATACCCGGTCAGGTTGCGATTGCCGGCGCAGGTGGTCTCCCCGAGCCGCCCCAATGCCCTAATCTAAAGGAATGAGTGAAGTGAATGCGGGTCGGCAGGCAGCGGCTGACGCCGTCTTCGACCTCCTTGTCGTCGGCGCCGGGCCCACTGGCCTCGCCTGCGCCATCGAGGCACAAAAGGCCGGCCTGCGCGCGGCGCTGGTAGATAAAGGGTGCGTTTGCAATTCCATTTATCACTACCCCTCGCACATGACGTTTTTTACCACTTCCGAGCTGCTGGAGATCGGCGGCATTCCCTTTCCCAGCACCAACGCCAAGCCCTCGCGCAACGAGGCGCTGGAATACTACCGCCTGGTAACCGCTCACTACAAGCTGGACGTGCGGCAATACCACCTGGTCGAGCAGGTAACCGGTACAGATGGCGATTTCGCCGTGCAGGTTGTCGACCGTTTCGGACGGCGCAGCGAACTGCATGCGCGCAAGCTGGCCATTGCCACCGGTTACTACGACCTGCCCAACATTATGGGCATCCCCGGTGAGGAGCTGAGCAAAGTCCATCACTACTATGACGATCCTCATCCGTACTTCGATACGGAAGTCCTGGTGATCGGCGGAAAAAACTCTGCCGCCATTGCCGCCCTCGAGTTGTGGCGGCACGGCGCGCGCGTCACGCTGGTGCACCGCGGCCCGGAGATGCACCGTCACGTGAAATACTGGATCAAGCCGGATATAGAGAATCGCATCAAGCACGGCGAGATCAATGCATATTTCCGCACGCGCGTCCTTGAGATCACGCCGGACAAGGTGCTTCTGGAAACGCCGGAAGGTCGCGAGACAATCAAAAACGACTTCGTTTTTGCGCTGACCGGCTACCACCCGGATTTCGATTTTCTGGAGCGCTTGGGGATTGCCTGCGAGGGAACCGATCGCCTTCCCATATGCCATCAGGAAACTCTGGAGAGCAACATTGCCGGAATATTCCTGGCGGGCGTAATCGTCGCCGGCTCGCGCACCAACGAGATCTTCATTGAGAATGGACGTTTTCACGGCCGCCAGATCGCTGCGGCCCTGGCATCAAGCCTCATGGGTCACAAGGGTTAGATAATCCGGTAAACTGAACCCACTGGTTCCCGGAGGAAGGAATTGCGCATGCGGTGGTGGCCGCGTTCGATCCGCTGGCAGCTTCTGACCGGGCTGCTGCTACTCGAAGCGCTGTCAATCGGGTTGTTCGCCGTGCTGCTGGTGCATCAGCAGACGCGGAGACTTTATCTCCGCGCACGGCAAACCCTGGAATACCAAAGCACGTCGCTCGCCTTGCAGTCGGCAGAAGCGCTCGGGGAAGACCGCCAGTCTTGGGTGGACCTCTCCGTCAAGATGATGGTGGATTCGCCCACCGTAGAGTCGGCAAAGATCAGCGATCCCTCCGGTGGCGTCCTCTTCGACACCAGCGAACATGCGGATGGAGGCAGGCTCAGGCCGGATGAGCGCGCGCAAATTGCGCAGATTCGCGGGGCCGATCCCAGATTCTTCATCGGAGCGGGGCACCGCTGGGAGGCAGTGCACGCCATTTACACCCAAAACACACTGCGCGGCTATGCATGGGTCACATTCGACCGTGCGGTAGCTCGACAGGAAATCGACTCCCTGCTCAGCGATCTGTCCATCTTTGGCATCATCTGGATCGTCGCCTCCGCCGCTCTGGTGCTGCTTGTCGGGCAGGCCATCGCGCGGCCGCTGGCCATGCTGCATCGGGGAACACGCGCGCTGATGGCAGCCCCCGAAAGTAGTGGCGGATTTCCGCTGCCGGTCACCGTGCACAACGAGTTCGGCGACCTGATCGAAGCCTTTAACGGGATGGTGACCTCGATTGCCGAGCAGCGCGCCGGTCTCAACGACACACTTTCACTCCTCGATTCCATGCTCGCCAACGCCCCAATCGGTCTGGCATTCTTTGACCGCCGCTGCCGGTTTGTGCGCGTGAACCAGGTATTTGCTGGCATGACCGGGGTGCCGCTGAGCCGGCATCTGGGACGGACACTGCCCGAACTGCTGCCCCACGACGTCGCCCAGAAGCTGGAGGACACGCTGGCGAAGGTTTTTGCCGACGAGCAGCCGGTGCGCAACCTGGAGCTAAGCGGTCCGGCAACGGACGGCGGGCAGTCCTGGACCTGGCTGGCGAGCGCTTACCCGGTTCTGACCAATCCGCAGCGAGTTCGCTGGGTGGGCGTGATCGTGCTCGACGCCAGCGAGCGCAAGCGCAGTGAAGAGGCGTTGCGCAAGACGGAAAAGCTGGCTGCCACGGGACGCCTTGCCGCTTCCATCGCACACGAGATCAACAATCCCCTGGAAGCGATTACCAATCTGCTTTTCCTGCTGCGCAGCTTCTGCGGCTTGGAGGAGCCGGCCATGAAATATGTCATTATGGCCGAGCACGAGGCAAGGCGGATTTCCGAAATTACGCAACAGACGTTGCGATTCTATCGACAGTCCACCATGCCCAACCGGGCAAGCATGAGAGACCTGCTGGACTCGGTGCTGAGCCTCTACCAGGGCCGGTTGAACTCGTTAAACATTCAGGTCGAGCGCCAGTACGAGCACGAGTTGGATCTCTTTTGTTTTGCCGGTGAACTGCGCCAGGTCTTCGCCAATCTCGTCGGGAACGCGATTGACGCCACTTCATCCGGGGGACGGCTGCTGGTTCGCGCCCGCCCCTCGCGAAACTGGCGCAGCAGCAACGAACCGGGCATCCGCTTTACCATCGCTGACACAGGCAGCGGAATGAATTCCGAAGTGCGCGAGCACGTCTTCGAAGCATTCTTTACCACCAAAGAGGCAACGGGCACCGGACTGGGGCTTTGGGTCAGCCAGGAAATTATCGTGAAACATCGCGGAGTGGTGCATCTGCGCAGCCGGCCGGCCGGAAACGGAATGCCTTCCGGCACGGTCTTCCAAGTCTTCATTCCCGAAAACGAGAATCTGCTGGTCCGGGAAAACCAGGAACTTTCGACGAGCGCAGAATCGGCCAACAGCAAAGAGCAGATTACCCTTTCCGATTCGTGATCCGATTCGCGATCATCGCCAGACCCTGCCTCCGGCTTAATATGGTAGCGAAGCAAATTGCCGGAATGAAGGACTGGGATAAAAGTATCAATACTGGCAGGCGGAGCCGGCGGACGCGAAGACGAGGCGTGCTGCTGGCGGCATTGTTGACTGGTGCTCTAGTATTAACCGCGGCGCAAACCCCGCCACCGCTGACGCAACTGAATGACACCGGGCGCATTTCCGTCGCGGGCTGTTTGACCCCATTCATCATCCGGCATCTGCCTCTGGCGTCTTTTCCGCAGATCCCTCCCGAAATTCTGGTGGCATTGAGCCGTCGTGGCTGCCTCATTCCGCAGACCTATGAAGCGCATCAGCCGGAAAACGTAATTCACGGCAGCTTTGAGCGACCCGGTTCAAGGGACTGGGCAATGCTCTGCTCCGTCCACGGCACGGTATCTCTTCTGGTGTTCTTCGCTTCCGACCCGGAACGCCCCTTTACGCTGGCCACCGCCCCGGAGACCGAACGCCTGCAGGCCCACGATCCAACTGGCGTGCTGGGCTTCAACTGGGGCATCGACGCCGTCTCGCCGCAGCAGGTTCATGACGCCCAGGCAGGGCTCTTACCCCCGCCACCCGCCGTGAGCCACGACGCCATAGCCGACTCCGTGGTCGAGCACAGTTCTGAGTATCATTACTACTCGAAGGGCTCCTGGACACTGCTGCCCACCCCCGATTGAATCCCGGATCATCCGCAAAGGATCAAACTCACTGAGGAGCGAGTCCCCATGCCGAAAGCGGTCCTTGTCAGCGCCGTCCGCACTCCCGTCGGCCGCGCGCCCAAAGGAGTTCTCTCCACCACGCGCCCTGACGACCTGGCTGCTCTCACATTGAATGCCGCTTTGCAGCGCGTCCCGGCGCTGCAGAAATCCGAAATTGACGACGTAATCCTGGGATGCGCGCAGCCGGAAGGTGAGCAGGGTTTCAACATCGCCCGCATGGCGGCTCTGCGCGCCGGCTTTCCGGTCGAGATTCCCGGCGCCACCATAAATCGTCTCTGTTCCTCTGGGCTGGAAGCGATTGCGCTGGCAGATCTGCGCATCCGTGGCGGGGGGGCGAAGGCGATCGTAGCTGGAGGCGCCGAATCCATGAGCCTCATCCCTATGGGCGGCAACAAACCCAGCCCCAATCCCTGGCTGGCCGAGCACTACCCGGCTTCGCTGCTGACCATGGGCCTCACCGCCGAGCGCGTCGCCCGTCATTACGGCATTAGCCGCGAAGACCAGGACACATTCGCGCTCGCCAGCCACCATAGAGCGCTCGCGGCGCAAAAAGAAGGCCGGTTCACTCAAGAACTCGTTCCCGTCACCGTCACCTCCGCCGTCCCGGGCGAGAAGCCGGGAAAGCCGGTAGTCACAGAACGCCTCTTTGTTGCTGATGAGGGCCCGCGGGCCGACACTTCCGCTGAAGCACTAGCCAGCCTGAAGCCGGTATTCCACGCACAGGGCACAGTAACCGCGGGTAATTCCTCGCAAACCTCCGACGGCGCTGCCTCCGTGGTCCTCATGGACTCCGAGCGCGCTCGTGAGTTGGGCATCGAGCCCTTGGCGCGTCTGGTTGCCTACACCGCCGTCGGCTGCCTGCCGGAAGAGATGGGCATGGGACCTGTTGCCGCTGTGCCCAAAGCCCTGCGCATGGCGAGCCTCAAGCTCGACCAGATCGAAGTGATCGAGCTGAACGAGGCATTCGCCGCGCAGGCTCTGGCCGTTATCCGGGAGCTGGGGCTCGACCCTGAGCGCGTCAACGTGAACGGCGGCGCCATCGCACTTGGCCATCCGCTTGGCTGCACGGGAGCCAAGCTCACAGTTACGCTGCTGGGCGAAATGCAGCGGCGCAAGGCAAAGTATGGGATGGTGACCATGTGCGTCGGCGGAGGAATGGGCGCAGCAGGAATTTTCGAGCGAATGAGCTGAGATTTCCCGGCCTGTTCTTATTCCGGCCGATAGACAGCAACAGCCGGGATCGCTCCCGGCTGCGCGCTTTTGAAATGGGGCTTTTCGAAGAAGCCCGGACGGTTACGCCTTCGCCGTCGCCAGCGCCTTCAGACGGGCATTGAGCCGGCTCTTGTAACGGGACGCGGTATTGTCGTGCAGCACGCCCTTCTGCACGCTTTTATCGAGTGCCGAAACCGTCTCGCGGTACTGCGTTTGGGCAGCCCCGGCGTCGCCCTTGGTCAGCGCCTCACGCATGGCGCGCAGGCTGGTGCGGATGCGGCTGAGGTTGGCCCGATTGTGTGCGGTACGTCTCTTGGTCTGCCGGGTGCGCTTCAGCGCCGATACATGGTTTGCCATGATGATTCCTTAATTCTCAAAGGATGATGCGGTAAAGAATGCAACTTCGAGCCGCATCCCTCGCAATTTCTTAGTTTATGGGAATCTGCCCCATGGGTCAATGTGCACCGTTTTGTGGTAGGGTCTCGGCTTGAAATATCTGGCGTAGGTGGAAAGCGGACCTATGTTATTGGTCACACCGGCAGTGCGGCGCGAAGATTGCGTCCAACCTCTCTTCCGTGCAGCGTCGGCCTAAGCTATTCTGAAGAGCCTGGGATGGAGATTCTGTAGCATGGCAAAGCTCGTGTATGGATTGAACCAGTCCCTGGACGGCTACGTGGATCACCAGAAGATGGGGCCACCCAGTCCGGCGCTCTTTCGTCACTTCATCGAGCAGGTGCGCGGCCTCACGGGCACGGTATACGGTCGACGCATGTACGAGATCATGCGTTATTGGGACGATGACCTTCCGGATTGGGACGCGGAGGAACGCGACTTCGCGGCGGTGTGGCGGAGCCGGAGGAAGTGGGTTGTGTCGCGCTCATCGAAGTCGGTCGGCCCCAACGCCACACTTGTCGAGAATGACATCGAGGCCGTGATACGCGGACTGAAGGCACAGTTGGATGGCGAGATTGATGTTGCCGGGCCAAAGCTGGCAGGGAGCCTGACCAAACTTGGGCTGATCGATGAGTATCGACTCTACCTCCACCCCATCGTGCTCGGTAGCGGCACGCCATTCTTCGCCGGCCCCCGGCCGCGGCTCCGCCTGGTGGCCAGCGATCAAATTGGCGAGGATGTGGTCAGGTTGACGTACGTTCCTGCTTAATCGCGCGACTCGCCCGTCGGACTGCGCCGACTCGTCAAGTCCGCTTGGAGTCGAAACCCGAACTTCAAGCTGAGACAGTACCCATTTTGTTGACCGTGCAACCGGTAAACGTGCTGTCAGATTGGAGGTTTCAATTCGCTGGACTTCGCTACAATCTTTATCCGGACTTGGAGCGCAGGAGTGAGAGTGAGATGAGTTCTTTGAATGGCAAAGTTGCCGTAGTAACCGGGGCAAGCCGAGGCGTGGGAAGCCGCATCGCCTTGCGCCTGGCGCGAGAGGGTGCGGGCGTCGCGCTGCTTGCGCGCGGACGGACGGCGCTGGAAGAAACGCAAAGGGCGATTGACGACCACGGCGGACACGGCTTCGTGGTCCCAGTCAATCTCGCCCGTCCGGAGGAGATAGAAGCTGCAACAGACTCGGTAGAACAGCAGCTTGGGACGGTGTCGATCCTGGTGAATGCGGCAGGTGTCTTTGGTCCCATCGGCCTGGTGAAGGACACAGATCCACGCGCATGGCTCGAGACCATTATGATCAACACCGTTGCGCCTTATCTGACCTGCCGCGCATTTGCCGGCGGCATGATCGCGCAGGGATGGGGCCGCATTGTCAACGTGACTTCCGCCGCGGCGCTGCACGAGCCAGGGCCGATCAACAGCGCCTATGGCACCAGCAAGGCGGCGCTGAATCAGTTCACGCGCCATCTCGCGGCCGAGTTGAAGGGAACCGGCGTAACCGCAAACGTCATTCATCCCGGAGACGTGAAAACTGATATGTGGGCCTACATAAAAGAAGCTTCCGGGCGGCTGGGAAGCGTGGCCGATGCGTATGTGCAATGGGCAGAATGGGTGGAAAAAACGGGGGGCGACGATCCTGAAAAGGCCGCCAGCCTGGTCGCCGATCTGGTTCGTGATGACGCCGCGCATGTGAACGGCCAGTTCTTGTGGATCGGGGATGGATTCCAGGCGCCGATTCCCAGCTGGGGTCAGACCAAAGACCAGCAGCCCTGGCGGAGACGGGAGTAAAGATTCAGCGGATTCTGGGGTTCCGTAAGGCGCATGATGGTTTCCGCGCCCCCCGCTTTGCCTTCAGTTCTTGCCGAGAGTCTATGCCGGTCCCGCAAGTGCGGATGTCAGTCGTCAAGTCGGCAATGGCCGCCTGGGAGCTCGGAGACACCTGCACTTCGTTCATCGCGGCTGGAAACGATCTGGGAGATAAAGCAGATGGATCCCTTTTGCTTGCGCGACAAAATGCACACTCCCTCCTGACCAGGATTGCAGTGGGCCTCGCAGTGGTAAGGCAGTTCAACGTCTCTATCAAGACGAGGCTGTATGCAACAGACGGTCTGATTCCGACCGGCATTCTTGGCGCCGTAGAGAGCAGTGTCGGCAGCGGCGATCAGTTCTGAACTGGTCGGGAAATCGCCTCGGGCAATCACACCGCCGATACTGACGGTAACAGGAATCGGGCACTCATCAATCAGGATGGGCTCATCACTGATCGCTAGGCGCAGGTCCTCGGCACGCTTGCGGAGCTGCTTTGATCCGCAACCGGGCAGAGCGATGCAGAACTCCTCGCCCCCGAAGCGTCCGATGAAATCGGAGCTGCGGGTAGCAGCCTTGAGGCGGCGCGCAATTTCCTCTAGGACAAGATCGCCCGCCTGGTGACCGTGCGTGTCATTGACGATCTTAAAGTAATCGATGTCCAGAAGCAGCAGACCGATTTCTTCGTTTTCATGATGCTTACGATCGAGGGCGCCCCGGAGGAAATCAAAGAACGCATTGCGATTCCAGAGGCCTGTCAGCGGATCGTGCATGGCCTGGATCTGAACCTTGTCGCGTGAATCAATGAGACGGTTCTGAAGCTGAAGGATACGATTGGCGACAACGAGCCGGGCTTTCAGTTCTGGAGGGTCAACCGGCTTGACGAGAAGATCGTCGGCTCCGGCTTCCAGGGCATGGACGGCATCCGCCTTCTTGTCGCGTACGGTGATGACAAGGATGTAGTGGTAGTATTCGCGCGCGTCGCTGCGGAGCTTGCGGGTAAGGGCGATCCCGTCCAGACCCGGCATAACCCAATCGACGAGAAGGATCTCGGGTGGCTGCGCCTGCTGAAGAACCGTCCAGGCTTCATTGCCGTCCGCGGCGACGACCGTCTGATAGCCCCAATCCTGCAGCCAGCGCTGCAGCAGCAGACGAGTCGCGGAGTCGTCATCAGCGATGAGCACTCTGGGAAGATGAAACCCGCTAACTTCGTCCCGGGAAGAAATCATTCGAACCGCCGAATTCTGGCGCTAAGTCTGAGCTACTCGGCTCCGGACGTTGTTGGCCCACCTAGAGATTTGGATTGGCTGTGTAGTTTGAAGATTACCACAGTTCGCGCCCCTTCCGGCGCAGCCAGATCGGCAAGTCGGCTCCTTTTGCGCCGGCACCCCGCAGGACGAGCAGAAATACCAGGAGAACCCGGCCTGTATGGCGGGGTTCATTGGATGCGGGCTGCCCTTCGGCCAATTTGCGCATCGGCCCGTTGTTTTTACTTCATGCAACTATGCCCGTGCGGAATACCATTGTGATGTACATCACACGTCTTGCGGCACTAATATTCGTTCCCGCTACGTGCTGGCCAGCTTATGAGGTTCATGTAAAAGTGTGTCGAGGCAACGAAGCGTTTCGTCCTTACCTTCGGCTCGTGCCTGGGTCTTTCAGATCACGCGACGCAGCACAGGCAGATGCGCAAAATAGACCGCGTCTCTTCGGTCCACGAACACGCGCGCTCCGGGGTAGTCAAAGCGGTAGGCGCTGCGCGAACCGGGCCCCACGATGCTTAGTGCGGTTTTGCCGGTGTATTCAAACAGAACCGCGGCCCGGGTTTGTGGCGTCGATGGAAAGTTCGTAGAACGGCTTCGGGTGCTTCCACAGCAATTCATGGCTTCTATCCTTTCGTCGGCTGCGATGGATCTTCTGTGTAAATAGGCTGAACCGGGACTGTGGCGCGGTCCAGGAGGATGGCGGCGCCGGATATTGCCGGCCAGAGGAGCAATCGCTGTGCCCACGTGCCGCCCAGCCACCACGCTAACGGCGCCGCAACCCACAGACTGAGGCAGTAGAAACAATCCAGAAGCTCGCCCCAAAATCTCGAACCCGCCAGTCTGCGCAAGCGCACCAACACCTGCCAGGGACCGTCCTCGGCACTCAGCAGGTGTGTGAGGCGCCAGACGGCAAGCGCGGCCATGACGGATTGAAACTCGATGCGCATCGGGATGAGTAGCGGACCCTGACGGCAGGTTCGCCGCCAGGATCCGCATTCGCCCCCCCTTATAAATTGGAAAGCAGGCAGAAGCCTGTATCCGCGGCGCTTTCGTTGTGCGCCCCCCACGAGCTGTTGACGATGCTGCGGTCTGCGGCGAAGAGATGAACATCGTAGCCGCAGGGCTTCATGCCGGTGGTATTGAGCGACCAGGGGTCTCCGGGTGCCGCCGCAGTCTGGGTTGTGCCGCTACCGGGGGTTACCGGGCCGGAGAATGGCAGCGTTCCCAGCGAGTAGGAACCGAAGTTTGCATCGCGCGCCACAAAGTGACCGGTAAGCGTGGCGCCAACCCCGAACTTGCCGCAATCGCCTGCGCTGTCGATGTGCACGGCGGCTTCAGGAGCCGTATTGTCGAGCTGCACCCGATGGATATCCGGGATCGCACCCAATACCGGAGTGTCGAAGAAGTCAGCGATGTCGATCTTCACTTCCCACAGGTCGTCGCCGCTGCTATCCCAGTTGCCCAGCAGGTTCTCGATATTATCTGTGTACTGCTGATAGTTGAAGTACCCGCTCGGATCGGGATTACTGATATAAGTGGTGCCGTCCCAGCGGGTGAGCATCAACGGATTGACGACCGTTTGCCACAAGCCGCCGGAGGTGATATCCCGGACCTGAACGCGGTATTTGTAGCCGGGAAATTCCGGTCCTTGTACCTCGACTCGACCTCCGAACGGGCAGGCGCGGCCCAGGCTGTCGGCCAGCAGGTTGTTCCCGGCAAAACGGGCATTTAGCATCGTGAAGCCGGTGGTGGAATCAATCTGGCTGGTTGGAATGCCGCCCAGGATGCTGATTTTCGGGTTCAGCGGGTTGCCGACACTTCCCGGCCGAATCTGCACATGGCTATCAATCGAGTTACCCCAGAAGTTCAGCGCATTAGGATCCGTGGTCGAAGGCGGCGTGGCCCACGAGAGCACCGCGCGAACGCGCGCAACTTTGGGAACTTCGCATGCGGTGCGGTGCTGGCTCAGGTCCACAGGCAGCATGGCCATGTAGCAAAGGTCTTCGCCAGCAGGCCGGTTGATGTCATGCACGTTCACCTGTACCGTGCCCAGATAAGTGAAGGCGCAGGTGTTATCCCAGTCAGCCCAGAAGGCGACATATTCATAGCTGCCCGCCGAGCAAAGATTGCCGGAGTAACCGAGGTTCTGCTTGATCTGAAATGTAGCAACCAAGCGTTCGAAGCCTGGGGCGCCTTCAAGCCCGAGGCAATCCAGTTGCTCGTAAGCAACGTCTGCGTCCTTCTCTGCAACCGCCGCAATAATCTTGGACCAGTCGATGTTCAGAGCCGCAAATTCAGCCATCTTGTCGGCTACCAGCGCGCTGCTCACTGCGGGAGCCGAGAGTGCGCTGCTCGCTTCTGCGAAACCAAAGCGATGAGCCGGAACCTGATTTTCCTTTCCGCCGTATAGCGACGCAAGCTGGGCCAGCGTCAATGGCGCCGGATCAGGGGGTGGGATGGGTATCGAGGGAACCGTCGCGACTTTCTCTTTGGCCGTGATCGGCAAAATACCGTCTTCGAAAAGATCCTCAATAACATCCAAAATCGTCGTCGGGCCCGGTTTCAGTTGAATGTGGCCATCGAGCGTGTTGCCCCAAATTACCGGAAACGTGGGACTGGTGGGGACAGATTGCCAGGAAAGTATGGCGCGAACCAGGGGCAAAACCGGATCGTCGCAGTCCTCGCTGTTGGGCGGCGAATAGGGAACGGACGCGGCATAGCTGAGCGGCTTGTTGGCCTGCTTGGCACAGTCTGCGCCGTTGGGCAGATCGTGCACATTTACCGCCACCAGTCCGACGTCCTCAAAGCCACTGCCGGTGTCCACATAAAACTGGATGTATTCGTAAGAACCGGCGCTGCAGTTATCGCCCAGATAACCTGACGGCTGCTTAATATGGATAATTGCCTCGAGCACTCCAAGATCGGGGTTATAACCGACGCAAGTCAGTTCTTCATAGGTGGTGTCGTTGGACAAGGGAAATACAGGCGGGAGCTTGATGGCCGGAAAGCTTCCGAAGTAGTTGGGGTTTTTGGCAATGAGTTGATTGAACTGAAGACGCTCAGCATGTCCTTTGGGCTGGTCGACAGGAGTTTGATTCTTTTGGGCGTTCGCCATTATGCCTCCTCCGGTTGTGAGTTTCTGAGTGTGGCCTTCAGAACTTAAGGCAAGCAGTCAGACCGGATATGACTTAGTGATCGCCAAAGGGAATTCGTTTCAAGGCCGGCGAGTGAAGTTGAGGAAGCGCGAGCCCGGGTTTCGATTTTTTTTATTCGCAATTCTGTAACGCTTCTCCTGCGAGGTGCACTATCCAGTGCGCCCCGGAGAAGGAAAGTTGCCGGCCGGGCGTCCGCGTTTCAGTCTCAATGGGGAAGATTCCGCCCGCGTTCAAAGCCTGTCCACATTTCCCAACGGCTGCTCCCTTCCCCAGAACCAGACGGAGCCCGCTTTTCGGGGCGGGTTCCGTCGGAGCGGAACACCCAGGAGGATCAGGACGGTGGCAATGATGACCAATTTACCCTCGACCCCTGCCAATGCGGTTTCGCCCTGGCGGCGGGATCCTGAACTCGTCCAGAACGGGTCAGGACCTCTGTTTGCAGTTCTCTGTTCGCGATCCAAAATCTTCCGGATGAATATTGCTCTGTTTTCCCTCTGGCTTATGTTTCCGTTGTTTCTCGTTTTGACCAGCGACTGGATCGGACTGCTGGTCACTTTCCAGGCGATGACCATGGCGCTGCGACTGCGAAAGGCGCCGGCCGCGAAGGCTTTCGTCGCTCCCTCATCCGCAAGTCGCGGCAGAGTTAAAGGAGACCATCGTGTACTGTGAAGAGCCCCAACACGCAGCGGAGTTCATTGAGAAATCCGTCGACACTTTGCTGAAACTTCGCTATTTAGGAAAATCACCGATTGCCGTGCGCGGCACCATAACTCGAAGCCTCTACCATTTCTCTGACTTGTTGACTGTGCAGACGGTAGACGTGAGGGATGCGAGATTCCTGCTTGCCAGCAGGCTATTTGGAATAGATCGATGAGCTGCTTTACCCATCCCGACACAATCCTCCGCGGCGCCGTGGCGCGCCCCGCAGGCGTTCACAGGGTCAGGACGCGCCGCTCCAATGTGCCAGGAGAAGCCGCAATGGTATACTCGAACCCTCCTATCCCTATGGAGCGTTCGATGCAATTGCGTTCGTTCGACGCGGACTACGTCGAGAGTCTCTGCCAGGAAGACCCGCAGACGCAAGAGCATTTCGTCAGCTATTTCTCGGCATTACTGCGGGTCAAGCTGCGCGCGCGGCTGCAATCGCGGCACGCAATCGATGACGTTTGCCAAGAGACCTTTGTCCGGGTGTTTGCCGTATTGCGGAAGGATGGCGGCCTCAGGGATCCGGAGCGCCTGGGGGCTTTTGTCAATAGCGTCTGTAACAATGTGCTCCTCGAGACCTACCGCATTTCAAGCCGGGTTGAGTCGCTCGATGCGGAGGGTCAACCGGAGCCGCCATTTACCGGCCCGGATGCTTTGGCGATTGTCGCCGCCCGCCAGATCAAAGATAAGGTGCGGGAGATCTTGCTCGGCATGCCGCCGCGCGACCGCTTCCTGTTGAAGGCGGTGTTCCTGGAACAGCGCAACCGCGATGAAGTATGCCGTGAATTTGGCGTGGATCGCGAATATTTGCGGGTGTTACTGCATCGGGCCAAACAGCAATTCAAATCCGAATACGTGAAGCGTTTTGGCGGCTTTTTGCCGCCGGATGCCGAGGCGTAAGTGGGGCGTGAACACCTTGCCGCAGCAGGTTAGATGGAAGTAATGAAGATGGGAACAAACCTATGAACCATAACCAGGCAGTAGAACAATTAGCGGTGGAGAGGTACCTCCTGGGTGAGCTCGATGCGGATGCCCGCGAGGATTTCGAAGAGCATATGTTCAGTTGCCCGGAATGCGCCTTGGACGCTCGTGTTGCGACCGTTTTTATTGAAGAAGCAAAAACTGAGTTAAATGAAATTGCTCCCGGTCAGCCGGAAGCGAAACTTACCGGCAAGCGAAGAAATGGCCGGTCTCATTGGTTTTTCTGGATGCGCCCGGCCTTTGCCATTCCTGTTTTTGCTGCGCTGGGGATGGTGATTGCCTATCAGAATCTGGTCACGTTTCCCGCCCTTCGCAAGGCGGGCAGCGAGCCGGCCATTCTTCCTGTAGCGCCCTTAAGCGGAGCCACACGCGGTGAGACGCGCACAACCATCGTGGTGGACCGCGCGCGCGGCATTGCCGTGCCTGTCGATATTCCTCTCGACCCTGCCCTCGGCAATTTTGTCTCTTATTCCTTCCAACTCTACAACCAGCAAAAGATGCTTGCGTGGTCGGCAACGATCCCGTCACCTGGTCAGACCTCCAACGGCGACTTGCAACTCTCGATCGCGGTGCCGGGCAAAATGCTGAACAAGGGCGCTTATTCCGTCTCGATTTCAGGAATTGGGGCGCGTGGCGAAAGTACGCCAATCGAAAACTACGCCTTCAACGTTGCCTTAACGAAGTGAAGGCCTCCGATCCTGATTGGTTCCCGTCCCACCAGAGCCGCGCGACGCTTTTTTCCCTGGTCAGGGGCAGAAAAGCAGCTACACTGGATGGCATCCGTTCAAAATCACCGGCAAAGGATCTAGCAAGATGAGCACTCAAATGCCTGAGAATCCTGAGAGAAGTCATGACTTTCACGCGTCGGCAACCATTATCTCCGGCCATTTAGAGCTTCCCCTTGAAAGACAGATCAGACCCCAGGCGCATGCGGAGCTTCACAAAAACGGCGGGTATTTTTCTCAACGGGCAGAGAATTTCAGTGTTGAAGGAGTGATTTCGTTCCGCTCCGCCTACACGCAGGTTTCCGGCAATAAAAGCACCAAAAAGGGGCAGGGCTGGACTACGCTGACCACCACCGTGGTCGAGGGACTAAACGTTCTGGAAGTGGTCACCGCCGACCGGATTGTGGGGCAGACGATCACCGAGCACCCGCTTGAGGGATACGTGCCGTCGATCTCGTTTCTGGGGACCCGCTTCGAGAATCTGCGCATCGCCGGCCATCCCGTCGATCTTGACTTCGATTACAACATTCTTGGAGCAAAGCCAAAAGGCGACGGCGCTTACACCAGGGATTCAGATTTGATTGCCCGGGTAAGCAATCAGTATGGCCGTGTGCTTGAAAGCGGGGAGCTTTCCGAAGATCTTCGCGAACGTTACAATCGACTTTCCTCGACTCTTGGGAGCACGGAGGCAGTTGAATGTTCCCTGGTGAATTGTGCGAGCGCTTTCTATCCCGGCTTTTCCTTCGGCCATATCATCTGGGTGCCCGATTTTGGCAAGATTATCTTAGCCAGATTAAAGGTCAGCCATGGCGATTACGGCACCCTGACCGGAGCTCCGAGGATAACGAATGTTCACCTTACGATGGTGGACCTCGAACTTGGCTGCGCGGCCGCAGGCAATGTCCCGATCGGCAGCGGGTCCACCAACGGAGGGAGCAATCCGTAGGAGAAGCGCAGACTGAAGACCTGCAATCACCGGCTGTCAATCCGGACAGGAAGATCAAGACCCGCAAACACCCGGTGTGGAATCGCTTCGCGGCACGCTGCGGATGTTTCTTCTTACTGCTCATTTTGGTGCCGCTCAAAGATTCAGGCACAGTTGATGCGCAGTTGGATTATGATCATGCGCGAGAACTCTTCATTCGCGGTGATCTTAAAGATAGTCAGCTACAAGCCGAGCAGGGTTACGAGCAATTCCACGCTCACAGCCGTCAGTGGGCTTCCAGGTTTCTTTTGCTGAAAGCCCAATCCATGTTGCAGCGCGGGCTGTACAATGACGCACTGCGAACGCTGAACGGCCGAAATTTCGATGCTGACAGTCAGGACACGCTGATCCGGAGTCTAACCATCGAAAGCATAGCTCTTCTACGCCAGCAGCAGCCCGCCCTGGCGGAGCAGAAGCTCGCCCAGGCCAACGAGCTCTGCAAGGCTTCAGCCTTCAACAGTTGCGGAGAAGTACTGCAGGCGCGGGGCATATTTGCCGAGAGTGACGGCGCATTTCAGCAAGCGCGAGCATTTTTTCTTTCTGCGCACAGCTTTGCCGAAGAACGTCATGACCGGTATCTCGATGCCAGCGCAGTAATGAATCTCGGCTGGACTGCGCTGCAGATTGACCACTTAGACGAAGCTTTGGATTGGTTGACGATTGCCGCCGGAATGTCACGAGAAATCGGAGCGCAAGATCTGAGAGAAAAGTGCTCGGGAAATCTCGGCTGGGCTTACTTTCAATTGGGAGATGACGAGAGAGCTCTGAAGCAGTTTTCAGACGCTGAACAGACTGCTGCCCTTGCCGGGAATCTCCGCTTCCGTCTCAAATGGCTCAGCACCGAAGGTTATGTGTACCGCGACAGTGGGGACCTGCCGCGCGCCATGAACTACTATCATCAGGCGTTTTTGCTCGCTGTGCAACTCGACAGCAAGGAAGATATTGAGAACGCGCTCGAAGATCTGGCCCAACTTTCTGTAGTTACTGGAAAGCTGAAAGATGCTGGCGATTATATCGACCGGGTCACCCCGATGGAGGCAGCAAGCGGCGCGAGGTTGAGTCCGAACCTGATGCTTACCAAGGGTCAGTTCGCAGCCGCGCAACAGCATAACCAGGAAGCGGAAGCGGATTACCGCGCAGTCTGGAATGATCGCCAGAGCCTGACTACGCTACGTCTGGACGCGGGCGCCGGGCTTGCGAGCCTGTACGAGTCGGAAATGCGCTTGGCCGCCGCCGAGCAAATGTACAAATCCACTCTGGCGGCTTATGAGTTGGCGCGCTCAACACTCCGCAAGGAAGAGACGCAGCTACCGTTCGGCAGGAATGCGACGCAGCTCTATGACGACTACATCCACCTGCTGGTGAGCGAAGGGCGAAGCGGCGAGGCTTTGACGACGGCTGACCGAAGCCGCGCCAGAACTCTCGAACAGGGCCTGGACACCGACTCCGGGAATAAATCACTTCGCCCTGTGACCATCGATCCGCGGCGGATCGCTCAGAGTACCCATGCCACCCTGCTCTTCTATTGGCTGGGTATAAGGCAATCTTATCTCTGGGCCGTGACGCCGGCCCGGATTGCAGTCTTCTCGCTGCCACCAAGCCAGAAGATTGCTGCCCGCGTTCAAAGTTACCGCAACGCCATTCTCAATTTGCAGGATACGCGCGCAGAGGGCAATCAAGCTGGGCGATGGCTTTACAGCACACTCGTAGCGCCCGCAAAGGCGTTTTTACAGCCTCACAGGCCTGTCATCATTCTCGACGATGGGGCATTGAGTGAATTGAATTTTGACTCGCTTCTTGTGTCCGGTTCTGGATCTGCGAAGGGGAAAAACGATTCCGCTACAGCGACTCATTATCTGCTTGAAGATTTTACTTTGGTTTCAGCGCCCTCTCTTGCGATGCTCGGAGCGCAGTCGGCGACACGGAATCGGCAAGCGAAGATACTATTGCTGGGCGATCCTGTTGCAGCCAGCCCGAACTTCCCACCCCTGCCTTTACTTGGCGATGAGTTAAAGAAGATCGAAAGCCACTTCAGCAAAAACCAGCTTACGGTTTTCGCCGGAAGTCAGGCGACCCCGGCGGCGTATCTCGCCAGCCGTCCGGCGCAATACACCTACATTCATTTTGTTTCGCACGCGACTGCCAACCGCAATGATCCCTTGGAATCCGCCATCATTCTCTCCAGGTCTGGCGCGGAGAAAAACTCCTTCAAGCTTTACGCGCGCGACATCATCAAGGAACACATCGATGCCCAGCTCGTGACCATCTCTGCCTGTTATGGCAGCGGAAGGCGGCTATACGCGGGTGAGGGCCTGGTCGGGCTCTCCTGGGCGTTTCTCCGCGCCGGTGCGCACAGAGTGATTGGCGCGCTGTGGGAAGTGAGCAATATTTCAACTCCGCGCCTGATGGACAGCTTTTACGGCAACCTTGCAGCGGGGGATTCTCCCGAAGCCTCGCTGCGCCGGGCCAAGCTTGATTTGATTCACTCGCGAAGCAGATTCAGGCTTCCGTTTTATTGGGCGCCCTTTCAAATGTACGATCGGGAATGAAGTCTTTATGTTTCATGTTGACCATACGCATCACGTGGACAGATTCGCCAAATGCTGCGAATAAGTTGTACGTTGGGTCAGCGGCTAGCGTCAACGCAGCGAACACCCACGCCTGCGCAATCGGCAACAGACGAGAGCTATTTCCCAATTGCCAGGCAGTTCTCGAAGGCGCGCAGGCAAGCGAAGATTCCGAAAGGTGTCGTACTCAATTCCGCGCAACACGCTTGGGCATACCGGGTTGTACTCTGGGCACTCATATTTGTTCTTCCCGGAACCAGATCGCCGCTTGGCGAGCACTCCCCAGTTGGCTGAACCTTGACCCTGACCGAATTCAGGACCTCAGACTGCCTGCATGCCCTGGATAACCTTCAGGATCACCTGGGAAGCGAGCTGGATCTTCAGTCGTGGGTAAAGGAAGTGGGTCTGAGCCCATACCACTTTGCGCGACTGTTCAAACGTACAGCCGGCCTGGCGCCACATCAATTTGTTCTGCGCCAGAGTGTCGAGCGATCAGGGTCTGTTAACACTCTTGGAGTGGATGGCGTTGCGAGCGTAAATTCGGCCAGACACCGGGGTCCCCGCGGACAGTTCTTTGTCCGTGGGGTGGAGTCGAGAGGACGGCCGAAGGCTGTGGCAGGCCCCACCGTCGAGGCCGGCAACGAAGTATGGCCGAATTTACGCCGCAACCCGAAGGGACGAGGCCAGATTTCCCGATTTCGTTGTCGCTCGTCGCTCCAGGGATCGACCACAGCACGCTCCTCGCTTCTAGAACTCGGCAAATCTGGCTCCCGTCGCCGCCATCCCAAGAGTGTTAACAGGCCCTAGTTTGGCGGAGTGAGCCGGGCGTGAAATTCAGTCTTGCCATTGGGGTCGAGGACGATTTCCAACTGGCCGTGCTGCCCCTCGCGAACGGTGGGGCCAGTACTCGTGTATTGCTGCTTCTCGCCTTCGGTGTATTGCACCTTGATGGGTCC
>JASHOY010000328.1 GCA_030038435.1 Acidobacteriaceae bacterium
GAGTAATTGCAGGTTTGTGAAGTTCTCATCTTCAATCGGCAGGTCTTTAACTTCCTGCTGGCTGAAGATCGTAGCCACGTCGGAGCGGTCGGTCTGCAAAAGCGGCACCGCGTCCGCGCTGACCTGAACGGTCGTCGATTCCGTGCCCACCTGGAGAATCGGGTCAATGCGGGGCGCAGTGTCCGCCTCGACGCGGACGCCCGTCGTCACGAAAGCCTGGAAGCCCTTGGCCTCAGCCTTTATATCGTAAACGTCTGGAATCAAATGGGGGACGGCGTAGTCTCCGGTGCCATTCGAGGTGGCTGTGAAGACCGTGCCTTTGGCTTCGTCAGTGACGGTGACCTTTGCGCCAGGAATGGCTGCCCCAGTTTTATCTGTCACCGTTCCGAAAATAGAACCGTAAACTGCCTGTGAACTGGCTTGCGTTATGAACAAATCCGTACAGGCCAGCAGAGACAACACCACCACGTACACACGAACTTTGTTCATGCCACCTCCTCCAAATCTCTTGCCTGATTTCTCAACTCTTAACTGTGTAACGGCGACTAAAGGGTTGGGTCAAAAGACTTCATTGAGGCAGCCGAATCTGCCCCGGAAGATCACACCCCCGCTCTCCCAGCGAACATACACCGGTTCTCCCGGGCATATCCCAGGTGCAGGACTTACCCGTTTGAGCAGGACTTCGATCGTCAATATAAAGCCGGATAACTCTTCAAGAACTTAGCTTCGAAGAATCGGCATGTATAGAATGAAGCCGTATTGATGGCAACAAACTAGCGCACTGGAACTTCCATTGTCAACAGAAAAATATAGTAAATTCTCCACCTTAAGTTGGGTAGGTAAGAGAGATTTCTCTCGATTGGTTCAATTTAGGGGCTTCACCGGCAAGACATTCAAATTGCTTCTTGCCGCGAATAAGCGCCTGGTCCCCCGATATCCAGTCAGCGTCCCCAGACTGCTATTTCACGCAGAAGTAATTTGCCGGTCGAAACCTTCACCCTGGATCGTTTCTAACTCCTTCGCTCGCCATGTGATCCAGTAAGCTTCTCCACGGGGAGGCAGTTATACGGCGGCGAAAACCGTCTTACGTGCCAGAAAGACGTGAATGCCCGACTGTTCGTCTCAACTTTGTTTCTAGTATTGCATTCCCACCGCGTACTTGCCCATGGAGACAACATCAAATGTAAACTGTTTGTAACTTATTGGTTCGAGACGCGCTGAACCTTCCCGAAAATGGAAGGTCCGATCGACGGCGACATGTCTGAAACTCTGGGTGCTGTTCGAGACAGGCCATAAGACTTCAATCCTCTCAATCTTCTCAGCCTTTCCCACTCCGATATGCTGTCGCAAAGGGTTACCCCCGAAACTGGAACCGTATCCGACGGTTCGGAATACCTGCCGTAGCACTCCTCCATCCTTGAATGTGAGTACAATGCGCGCGCCAAACGCCGCCCGATTGGTTTGAACCCCTTCCAACACCAGCGTTATCCAGTGATTGCCGTGACCGGGATTCCGGAAAAGAACGCTTTGGTAAAGATCGCCGGGAAGATGTCCTCCGATAACTTCGAATATGTCCTCGTTGCCACTGTTTTCTATGTCTCCGAAAGCTATACCGTGCCCTTTCTGTAAGTGGCCGAATCCTCCTGACTTAGTCACGTCCTGAAAACGCTTACCCTGATCGTTGCGGAACATGCGATTCGGCAAGAGCGACTTATAGGAGGGATCGCCGGTTCCCAGATAGATGTCCAACCAGCCATTGTTATCCAGATCTCCGAAGTTCGCTCCCATCGGTAAAATCGCGCGGTCAAGATGTACGGCTTTGGTGACGTCAGTGAAGGTCCCATCGCGATTATTGCGATAGAGTCGGGGAAGCTCGGCGCGAAAAGGTTTACCCATCTCAAAATCGGCCATATCTTTCCGGGAATCGATCCCATATCCCGCGGCAAAGATGTCTGGCCAGCCGTCATTGTCGTAATCGAAGAACCAGGTGGCGAAACTCCTGTGCGGTTCTGTTACTCCCGCCTGCACGCCCACATCGGTAAAGATCCATTGATCCGATCCTGGATGCTGCGGGTCACGTGGGCCATCGTTGCGGAAAAGGCGGTTGGGCCCGTCGAGCACGGACACATACAGATCGGGGCGCCCATCGTTGTTGAAATCGCCCCAAGCCACGCCTTTCACCCAGCCCAGGTCCGCCAGACCGTTCGCCGCCGCGACCTCAGTGAAGGTACCGTCGCCGTTGTTGTGGAAGAGCTGGGAGACATGATGGTTATCCCGGGTCGATTCCACACCTACGAAAAGATCGAGCCACCCGTCGTTGTCGTAGTCCGCCCACGCAGCGGTCTGCGTGGGATGCCTGCAAAGGAGGCCCGCTTCTTCGGTCACGTCATCAAAAGTCCCATTGCCGTTGTTGCGCAGCAATGACATCGGGTATTCGCCAAACTTATGCATCCACCCGCCCCGCAATATGAGCACATCGGGATGACCGTCGTTGTTGTAGTCGGTGAGTACTATGTTCAGTCCGCCCACTTCACCCAGAAGCCCGGCCTCCGCTGTGCGGTCGGTAAACGTGCCGTCGCCGTTGTTGTGGAAGAAGCGCAGCTGATCCATTGGACCTGAAGATGAGATCATCAGATCCAGCAAGCCATCGCCATCAAAATCTTCGAGAATGACGCCGCCGGCGTGGCCCACGCAATCCACTCCGGCGGGCGCGGCGACATCCGGAAAAGTGCCAATGTCGTACTCCGATTCAAAAAGTTTTTGCGCAACCAGCCATCGTGCGGGAACGCCTTGCGGATATTGCTCCAGAAACATGTAGGCGAGATTCATCAGCCAACGCGACAAGTCTTCATGCGAGTCCTCGTCCAGAATACCCGCAAAGATTCTAATTGCTCCCTGGGCGCCGCGCATCGGAGAATTGGCTTCCACACCATTCCGGGCCTGCTCGCTCGATTGCATCACGATTGTACCGGGAGGGTTCTCAGCCAGGCGAAGATAAGAGAGCGCAATATATGTCTGGATTTCCTGGTTTGATTCGTTTGAGAGCGGATAGCCGCGGTCCCTGCAAGTTTTCGTCAGATCTTCAAGCGTGCGCAGAGCTTCATCGCTTTCTCCAGTGCGCAATAATTCCTTGCCCATCTCCAGCCAAACCGTGACCTGCTGCGTTGGCGTCAGGGGACTGCGCAGCAGGGCGCGATAGTAGGCGGCACGCTGGGCAGTTTTATCGGGATCGGCTTTCCAGTCGCTTTGCTCGTAGATCTGGCGCAGCAGCGCGGCCATTTTTTTGGTGCTCGCCGGAAGATACACTCCGCCGGAATTGAATTGACGCGGCCACGCAGAGGATGCCAGCACCGTCGCCGTAGCCGCGGCACAGCCCTTCAGAAACTCACGGCGGTCGGGGCCTGATGCCGAGGGCAATTGCCGGCGGTACATGGAGCCTCCCCGGGAAAACTGTTCGCGGTGCCCCATCATAACCCGGCCAGGTTTCAGCGCGAAATAACGAAATTCCACTACGGAGCGATAGCTACAGCAACCAGAGAATCGGCGCAGCCGTAATAAAGAAACCAGCGGCTGCGAAAGAAGACGAGTCCTTCGGCAAAGGTGGTTCCGGCTGTATATTGGCCGGTCTTTTCGTAGGGCAGCGTCGGCCATAATACCGGATCGGCTGTCCTTGCAAGAAGCTTCGCGGGATTCCGCGCATCGAAAAGTGCTTCACCCGCTGCATAGGTGCCGGGCGCCAGTCTTGGATCTCGATCCGACCCGGCATTCTTGCCGTTGTAAATCACAACAATGCCGCGGCTGGTGAGCACGGGCGGCGGGCCGGTTTCAGGGAACGCGCTGTCAAAGTGCCCGGGGCGCGGCCTTAGCACCGCAATGGGTTTTCGGCTCCTATTCTCAACCGGCGTCCAGTGGATCAGGTCGCTCGAAGTGGCCAGACTGATCTTTCCTTCACCCCAGTACATCCAGTACTTGCCGTGGATCCTGGCAGCGACCAGTTCGCCGTTGCGCAGCTCCGTCACAATTGCCGCGGACTTGTATCGAAGGTTCGCGTACTTCCCACCTTCAGCATTCAGAAATGCCGGACCATGCTTGGTCCAGTGCAGCAGGTCAGGCGAAGTGGCGATGCCTACAGAATAGGTCTCGCGGTTCCATTGCGTATAAGTCATCACGTACATGCCGTCCTCCGCTTCAACAATGCGGGGGTCTTCGACACCTCCTGGCCATTCCCGGGATTTTTGGTCATCCTCCGCTGGATAAAAGACCGGTGTGGCGCGACGCGTGAAATGGATGCCGTCGGCGCTCTCGGCGAGTCCCAGCCGCGAGGTATGCATCCCAATCTGCATCGCTCCGGTGTTGTCTTCAGCCCGATAAAGCACATCCACCATGCCGTTCCTCACCACCGCCGCCGGATTGAAGGTGTGCAGCGCTTCCCAAAGCACCGGCGCTTTTCGAATTGGATCCTGAAATACTGAATCGGGATTGGGCCGGATCACCGGATTTCCGCTGGTCGGTCGGGTAAACGGTCCGAACTGCCAGCCCCCGCGTGGTGGCTGTTGCGCGATGGCCGGCGAGAGTGCGAGCATCAACAGCAACGGCACGCACGCGAAGTTTTTGCTCATTGGCTGTCCTTTACTTGAAGTTCGCTTCCTCATTGGGCGCCGCAACGCTGTGCGCCCTCTGTAATTGCCAGCAGCATGCTTCTGGCGGAATCGCTGTCCGGCGAAAAAACCAGCACGCGGCGCAAGGTCTGCTCGGCTGCCTTCGCCTGGCCCAGCCGGCATTGGCCCACGGCAAGATCGATGCCTGCCGCGCTGGCTCCGGGATCATGCGTGAATACAGCCTCCCACAGCGGCAAAGCGGCGGCGAAATCACCCTCCTGCGCCTTGAGCACGGCGAGATTGGCGCCGGCGGTTTCATTGAACCGATCCGCCCGGAGCGCTTGTTGATATTCCTGGGCCGCCCGGTCGCTGTTTCCGCTTACCTGCTCGAGAAATCCCAACTCCATGTGCAGTTCCGAGTCGGACGCCTGCTTGGGATCGGAACGCTCAGCCTGAAGCAACAACGGAATCGCGTGTTCACCCGCGCTGCGATCGCCTTGAAGCGCAAGCAGGGACCACGCGATGCCTTCGTCACGGGGCCCGGGTTGAATTCCGCCGATGGGAACCAGCGCCTGCGAAACATATGGACTCACAAAAGACTTTCCGATGATCTGGATACGGTGATCCGTCACTTGCTCGTGCGCAATATCCGCTGTTTCCTCCCGTGGCATATGACACGACGTGCAATCCCGGTTCTCATCATGATGCCCCGTCGCCAGGCCGGTGTGGCATGACAGGCAGCGGCTGCGGTAATAAGCAACGCGATCCTCGACAGGCACCGAGGAGTGAGGATCATGACAGGTGGTGCAGGTGAGGCGATCGCCGCTCGCACGCTTGCATGCGCTCTCCAGCAGTGACTCCCACTGGCTGGTTGCGCGGCCCGCCGCGCCGGCTTTGCGTCCATCCTCGAAGAAGACCGCATAGTCAAACAGATTGTCTCCAGGCCGAAATTCTCCCAGCCGCCGGCCTTGCTTCACCACGGCAACTTCACCTTCCAGATGGCACTCCAAACAAACCGAATCGCGGCGTACCGGGTCGAGTTTCACAGGATTCAGAATTGGCCCTTTTCCGCCCTGCGCGAGATGCCGCGCGGGGTCCCCGTGACAGTCTTCGCAAGTCAGCCCGCCGCGCGGAAACGGAGGCCCTGAAAAGTGATTTCTCGCGTCAGGAAGCGACTCCTGTACATTGCTCGCGTGACAGTGCAGGCAGCCGGGATCGACCGGCAGCGTGAAAGGCATCTCGCGCGCCTTGAGGAAGTGCGGCGTCATGTCCCAGAGATGTTTTTTCGCATACCAGTTGATAGGAATTTCATACCAGTAACCCTCGCGCTGGAAGAGCCACGTCCGGCCGCGCCTGCCCGATCCGAGATAAAGGAGCAATTGCTGTTTCCCGCTCAACGCCCGGCTGGGTGGGGCATTGGGCCGCTCATAGGAAAGCCAAACTTTTCCCTCTTGCAAATAAACGCGATAATGTACGCCCGACGCGGCGTGAGTGAAATCGGCCGGTATAAAGCCCTCGGCAGCAGGCCCACTGGCATGCGCCATGGGCGTGCGCTCCCAGGAATCGAAAATCTTCCGGTGGCAGGAGGCGCAAGGCGCATCGGGATTCTTCGCCTGCGGGGAAGGTTGGCCTGTGCCGGTGTCTGCTTTTGCGGCGCTCGCCGTTATGGAGCGGGCCGCGGGCAGGGACGCAAGCATCAACAGCACGCCGCACAGGCAGATAACCGGAAAACTGCTGCGATTCATCGGAAGAAATATACCATCCACGGCGCCGCAGATTTCTACGCGACGGAAAGCACTAACAGCATCATTGAGTTCCGGGAAGCGAGCCAGATCATCGAAAATAAGGCTCCACAATCCACGATCCTCGTGATAATGTTTTGGGCAATGTCATCGCGGGCCATCGCGCTACTGTTTTGCTGCGTCTCATTGGCTGCGTGGGCTGCGCCGCCATTCGGCACCGATCTAGGCGGCCATCCGGTTGATCAAATCGCTCCCGCCGGAGCCAAAGCGATTGTGCTCTTTTTCGCCGCCTCGGATTGTCCCATCTGCAACCGCTATATCCCGGAGATGGAGAGGCTCGATCGCGAGTTTGCGCAGGATGGCGTGCGCTTCGTGTGGGTCTATCCAAATCCAGAAGACACGGCTACCGTGGTACGCAGCCACGACCTGCAGTTCGACATTCACGCCGATACGGTGCTGGATACCGATCAGCGCCTCACGCGCATGGCGCACGCAACCGTTACGCCTGAGGTCGCCATCTTCGTTCCCGCCGGTACAGGCCTCCGCGAAGTTTACAAAGGACGCATCGACGACCGCTACCTCGCCATCGGGCAGGAACGCCCCAGGGCTATGCGACACGATCTCGAAGTCGCCATTCGCGCCGCGCTTGCAAACCGTCCGGTACCGGGGCCACGCGGTCCGGCCGTCGGCTGTTCCATTGTTCCCCTCGATGCACCATGAGATCCGTTCGCTTCATTTCTCCGGCTCTGTTTTGCATCGCGATTCCGGGCTTCTGGCATACGGGCTGTGCGGCTCAGGCTGCCAAGTCGCAGACTGCTGAGCTTGCGGTAACCTGGAGCCTGCAGATTGCGCCCATCGTTTATCACAACTGCACCACTTGCCATCATCCGGGCGGGGGCGGGCCTTTCAGCTTGCTCAGCTATCGCGATGCTTGGCGCCGCGGCCCGCAGATGGTGCAGGTCACCCAGTCGCGCTTTATGCCCCCATGGCTGCCCGCGCCCGGATACGGCGAATTTGCCGATACGCGGCGGCTTAGCGATCGCGAAATAGAACTGATCCGAAAATGGGTCGCGGCGGGCATGCCTGAAGGCGATCGCACGCAGGCTCCGCCTCCACCCCGTTTCGACACCACCTGGCAGATGGGAAAGCCGGATCTGATCCTCACCGTCGAGCGCCCCTATATGCTCTACGCCTCCGGTACCGACGTCTTCCGCAACTTCATCCTGCCCTACCCCTTGGCGCAGTCGCACTACATTCGCGCCATGGAAATCCTGCCCAGCGTGCCTTCGATCGTTCACCACTGCAACCTGCTGATTGACCGCACGGCTTCGTTCCGCCGCCTCCACCCCAACCACTGGAAGGATGGAATTCCCGGCATGGAACTGGAGGTGGATGCAGGAAACACTTTTGATCCCGACAGCCATTTTCTTTTCTGGAAACCCGACACTCCGGTCGTGGTTGAGCGCAAGGGAATGCCCTGGCGCCTCGATCCCGGAAACGATCTCATCCTCAACATGCATTTGAAGCCTAGTGGCAAACCCGAAATCATCTCCGCGCAAGTGGGTTTGTACTTCACCTCGCAGCCCGCAACCCTGCACCCCATGCTGCTTCAGCTCGAGGATGACCGGGATCTCGATATTCCCGCAGGAGACAGCCATTTTGTGGTGCAGGATGAACTGAAGCTCCCGATTGACGTGGATGTGCTGGGAGTCTACCCCCACGCGCATTATCTGGGCAAAGAACTCGAAGGTTGGGCCACCCTCCCCAACGCCAGTAAAAAATGGCTGATTCGCATTCCCAACTGGGATATCGATCGCCAGTCGATTTATGAGTATCGCGAGCCAGTATTTCTTCCCCGCGGATCGGTCGTGCACATGCGCTATGTCTATGACAATTCCGAGGACAACGTACATAATCCCAACGACCCTCCGATCCGTGTTCGCGCCGGCAACCGCTCGGTGGACGAAATGGCGCACCTCTGGATACAGGTGCTGCCCGTAAACGTCCCCAAAAACGGCCCCGACCCGCGTCTGCTTCTAGAGCAGGCGTGGATGGAACACCGGCTGAACAAAAACCCCGGCGACTTCATTGCACTTTATAACCTCGCGTCTGCGCTGGCCGGACTCGGCCGCTATTCCCAGGCCGCCGATGACTACCGCAAGTTATTGACCGCGCATCCCGACGACGCGCGGACCCTCAACAGCCTCGGCGCCGCACTGGAAAACGGGGGAGATCTGCAAGCGGCCAACGGCGCCTATGAACAGGCGATCGCTCTCGCGCCAGGCGATTGTGATGCGCGCTTCAACCTGGCCGGACTGGATGTGAAACGCTCTCTCTTCGCCTCAGCCGAAGAAGAATTTCGCACCATGCTCCGGCGGTGCCCCGCCGATGCGGGAGCCTATAGCGGACTGGGAGTGGCGTTGATCGGGGAAGGGAATTCGTCTGCCGCCCAGGCGCAATTTCAACGGGCTCTCCAACTCGATCCCAACAACTTCAGCGCGCTTTATCATCTCGGACAAATGGACATCGAATCAGGCGAGCCCGATCGCGCGATCGATCTGCTGCAATCGGCCGCGCAGCAGCGACCCGACGATCTGGACACAAGGGAGCGCCTGGCGATGGCCTTTGCTCAATCTGGCCGCCCCGGCGATGCGCTGACACAACTCAAGGAAGCGGTGCGGATCGCTCCTGGGGATGCAGACCTGCACGCGCTGCTCTCCCAGGTTCTGGCCGGAACCGGCCAGTTTCAGCAGGCCATCGACGAACAAAATGTTGCGCTGCGACTGCAACCGGAGGACGCTGACGGTTGGAACAACCTGGGGGTATTACATGCGCGAATGGGCAATACCGCCGCCGCACGCGCCGATTTTCAGCATGCTTTAGAGCTTGTGCCAGGTCATGCGCAGGCGCGCGCGAATCTGGCTCGGCTTCCCAGACAATGATCCTCATGTGTTAGCATCTGACTCTGCCTTACAGCCATAGAACCCGCCGCGCGCGAAAACAGTGCCGGCCTCGAGAGCAAGGAGCGTCGTTATGAAAACTATCGGCCGCGTATGTGCGCTATTGCCTGCGCTTTTCCTGGCCACGAGCCTGCCCGCATTCCCGCAGCAACTGGGCGCATCGTCAACGCAAAACGCTGCGGGCCCAGCATGGTGGAAAAATGCTGTGATCTGCGAAATCTATCCGCGCAGCTTTCAGGATTCGAATGGCGATGGCGTCGGCGACCTGAACGGCATCACCTCGCGGCTCGATTACCTGCAGAAGCTCGGCGTCAACGCCATCTGGCTCACCCCCATCTATCCCTCACCACAGGTCGATTTCGGCTACGATATCTCAGATTACGAAGCCATCGACCCACAATACGGTACCATGGCCGATTTTGACCGTCTTGTCGCCGAAGCCCAAAAACGCGGCATCCGCATCATCATGGACCTGGTCCTGAACCACACTTCCGACCAGGATCCCTGGTTCAAGGAGTCCGCCAGCTCGCGCACCAATCCCAAGGCTGACTGGTATATGTGGCGCGATCCCAAGATGGTCAACGGACAACGCGAGCCGCCCAATAACTGGATTTCCGGCTTCGGCGGATCGGCCTGGCAGTGGGATCCCGCCCGCCGACAGTACTACTATCACCGCTTCTACGTGCAGCAGCCCGACCTGAACTGGAACAATCCCCAGGTACGCCAGGCAATGTACGACGTGGAGCGATTCTGGATTCGCAAAGGCGTCGCCGGATTCCGTCTCGACGCCATCACCGCTCTCTTCGAGGACCCGCAGGACCGCAATGAACCCTACGTTCTCGGCCCCGATGGCAAGCCTCGCATCAACGCCTATGGCGACAAAGAGGTGACGAGCATCTATACCGACAACCTGCCCGAAGTTCACGATGTCCTGCGGCAACTCCGCCAGGTCGCAGACGAAACCGGCAGCGGCAATACGGTACTGATCGGCGAGACTTACCTTAACTCTATCGCCGATCTGCGCAAGATGTACGGCGCCAATAACGACGAACTGCAGCTACCCATGGACATGCAGGTAGGCTTTATCAATAAATTCGATGTCCCGCTCTTTCGCCGCCGCATCAATGAAGCGGAAACCGAGCTCAACGGCGACCAGCCGCTCTTCGTTTTTGACAATCACGACAATCCGCGCTGGGACCGCTATCAACTCAGCGCCGACGGAACCCCGCAATACGGATACGGCCCGCACCACGACGGCATCGGCCGCGTAATCGCCACCGTTCTCTTCGCCTCGCGCGATACCGCCCTGATGTACTACGGCGACGCCATCGGCATGGTCACAACGCCGCCGGCCAGAAAAGAAGATGTGCGCGACCCCATTGGCATCCGCGGCTGGCCTAAAGAAAAGGGCCGTGATGGCGAGCGCACTCCCATGCAGTGGAATGCCGGCCCCGACGCGGGATTCTCTTCATCTGGCGTTAAGACCTGGCTGCCCATTCCGCCCAGTTATACGACCTACAACGTTGCCGCGGAGGAGCCCAGCCAGGATTCCATGCTCCATTGGTACCAGCAACTCATCGCGCTTAAAAAAGGCGACCCGGCTCTGCACGATGGCGCGGAAATCATGCTGAACACCTCTGACAACCGCGTCTTATCCTGGCTGCGCAAAGGCCCCGACGGGGAAAGTGTCGTTGTCGCATGCAACTTCACCGACCAGCCGCAGACCATAAGCTTCAATCTAAGTGCGCAGGGTGTGCAAGGCACGCGTATGAAAACCCTGATGATAACTCCGGGCGCGGCTGAGCCGCAATCGCTCCATTCAATTCAGCTCGGCCCCTATGGCGTCTACATCGGCGAAGTTCGTTAACCACAGCCTGCACGTCCAGGGTGCTCTGAGCCAAGCCGCATACGGAATACTGCTTCTTCGGTTCGGGTGCGCAGATTCCTCGCCGTTCGTTGGTCTGCTGCTTAGGTCAGGAAGGTGATGTTCGCCGGACTCCCAACCGCGGTATACCGGCCGGTAAAGGTGAGCAGGCCCGTCGCCCGCTCGATCCGAAATGAAGTGACGGAATCCCCCAGTTGATTGCAGACGAACATGAAATTCCCGCCGGGGTCGATGCAGCAATTGCGCGGATAGTCAGCCATCGTGGAAACCTCGCCGATATGCGAGAGCCGGCCTTCCTCGCCGATCGAGAAGATCGCGATGGTGTCGTGCAGGCGATTGGCCGCATAGAGATTCTTTCCGCTGCGGGATACCACAATCTCGGAAGCAAAGTTCGTTCCCGCAAAGCCGGCCGGCAGTGTCGAGAGCGTCTGCTGCGCTCTTAAGGTGCCAGTAGCAGGATCGTAGTGGAAAAATGCTACCGTCGATGCTTCCTCCTGGATCGAGTAGAGCCAATGACCGTTGGGATGGAATGCGAAGTGACGCGGGCCGTCGCCGCTGGGCAGGGAAGTGAACGGCGCGCCCGGAGGAGCGGTTAATTTGCCGGTGCTACGATCAAAGCGATAAGTGTAGATGCGGTCCTGGCCCAAATCCGTTGCCAGTACGAAGCGATTGTTCGGATCGGCTGCGATCATATGCGCGTGAGGCTCGTCGTGGCCGCTGATGGCGAGGCTTCCTCGGGGCGCATCGGTGGCATGTTTACTACCCACCGACCCCAGATCCTGGTGAACATAAACGGCCGTGCCCAGCGATCCATCGGCACGGATGGGAAGCACGGCGATACTTCCTCCCCCATAGTTGGCGACAAACACAAACCTCCCTCCGGCATCGACGCTGCAATATGCGGGAATCGCGCCTTCTGAACTCACCGTATTCAGCGCCCTCAAAGCACCGGTCGCGCCGTCGATGGCAAAAGCGCTTACCGATCCATTGCCGCCATCGAAGTCATCGATCTCGTTCACCGCGTAGAGATATTTCTTCGCAGGATGAAGCGCAAGCCAGGAGGGATTGGGTGTCTTTACAGCCGCGTCGCGTCGCGACAGTTCACCGGTGCGGAGATTCATCTCCAACTGTTCGATGCCCTCGCCATGTCCGGCAGCCCCGTGTGCGCCGGTATAGGTGCCCACATAAACCAGCACCCGGCCCGCGCCGGCGTGCGGCATTTCAGTCTGAGCCGTCGCTCGAACTCCCCGTGTGAACGCAAAAGCGGTCGAGGCCGCGAGAAAACGTCGACGCGAAATATCCTTCTGCCTGACTCCGATTGTCATTTCATCCATCCTCATGAATAAAGTTCGAGCTTGCCGGCATGATACCGCCGCCTAGAAACCGCATCAGTGAACCAGGGATGCAGCCATGGTGAGCAGAAGCGCAGTTATGGAAATAATGGTTTCGCAAATCGACCAGGATTGGATGGTTTGCGGGACGCTCATATTGAAGTACTCCTTGACCAGCCAGAACCCACCATCGTTGACATGCGAAAAAATGAGGGAGCCCGAGCCGGCAGCGATGGCCAGCAGTTCCGGGTGTGGATAAGCCGTCCCCAGCGCCACCGGCGCGACCATCCCCGCGGCGGTGATCATGGCCACCGTCGCCGATCCTGTGGCAAGTCGCATCAGGGCCGCCAGCAGCCAGGCCAGCAACAGTATCGGAACATGTGTCTGAAGCGCTATCCGGACAATCGCGTGAGAGACGCCGCTATCCTGGAGCACACGGCCGAAACCTCCGCCGGCTCCAACCAGCAGGGTGATGAGAGCTGTGGGCGCCAGGCAGTCCTGGCTGAAACGCAAAATCGTCGCGCGCGTAAAACCCCGCATCTTGCCCAGAGTGTAAAAACTCACCAGCGCGCCGATCAGAAGCGCCATGTCGTCATTGCCCAGCAGGCCCAGCGCCTGGTTGAAAGCGCCGGTACGCGCGCCGATGGTGCCCGCAAAACTGCCGATGACCATCAGAAACACGGGCAGCAGAACGGTGAAAAGTGTGAGCCTGAATCCGGGCAGGCTGCGCTCGGAGCCATGATCGACAAACTGGTCGGCCATGGGATTGTCCGGCGGCAACTCGATATGCGGCGCGATCAGTTTGGCGTAAAGAGGGCCGGCGAGTATCGCCGTGGGTATGCCGATCAGCAATGCGTAAAAAATCGTTCGGCCCACACTGGCCTTGAATATCGACACCGCCATGATCGCCGCCGGGTGCGGAGGCACCAACCCCTGGTCCACTGACAGACCTGCCACAAGGGGCAGCGCCACCTCCACCAGCGATTTCCCCGTCCGCCGCGCAACCGTATAAGCGATGGGAATCAGCAGAACGAAGCCTACTTCAAAGAAGCAGGGCAAGCCCACCACCAACCCGATCGCCATCATCGCCCAGGCAATGCGCTTCTCGCCGAAGAAATCAATGATGGTATGCGCAATCTGATCCGCACCGCCCGACTCCGCCAGCATTTTCCCAAGCATCGTGCCCAGCGCGACGATGATGGCAATGTGTCCCAGCGTTGCGCCCAGCCCCAACTCGAAGGAATGAATGCCAGCGGTGAAGGGCATTCCCGCCGCCAGCGCAAGCGCCAGTGAAGCTAAAAATAATGTGATGAAGGGGTTCAGTTTGAAAACTGCAACGAGCACGATAAGGCCGATTACGGCTATCAGCGCCGCAGTCAACAGGTATAGGCTGTGTGGATCGATCATGGCTGGTTTGTTGTCCCTGAGTGTCCGACTGCAGTTTTTGAGGGGCTTGCACAGTTTAGGCGAATGAACAGAATGACCGTGACCTCGGCGATCCTGTTACTTGCCTTGACCGCATTCGATTCTATCGTGCTCGCCACCTCCTTCGTATCGATGACGGGACAAACATTTGGCAGGTCATCCCGCGATGACTCCCGATCTGCACGTCCTGGGTGCGCAATTCGCCCTGAACGGTCACCGCAGCGCCGCGCGAATTCGGAAATGAACGCTCTTTCTATTCTGGTTCCAGACGCTTGGCTGCGAGAGACGGCCGCTATATGCAATCGGCACGCTGCTCCACTTAGATAGCAGCCCCTATCAGCCCAAACCTCCGCTGCTCCAGCCGGTTGGCGTAAGCTCCTCAGGCTGAATACCTTCTACTCAACCTCCTCAGTGCCTGGCTGTTCTCTTCTCACAGGTTAAGGATGAGTTCAACCCCTTCGCCTGCCGTTTGGCACAAAGGTTATGCTGGCGTTAACAGGAAGGATAGGAACGGGATAGCGGAACCATGCTGGGCCAAACGGTGAGTCACTTGGCAGTTCATTCTTAATTTTCATAAAAAAGTTTGGGCCAGTGATCAGAGGGGTTGGCAAGGTTCAAGCTTTGTCGACCGCGTGCGGAAGATGGGTTCCGGAACAGTTCGGAATGGCCCTGCACAGGAAATCAAACAAAGCAAACTGGCGGTGAAAAATCAGGAGGCCTGAAAAATGTCAGCCAATTTTCTGACGCACAAGCTACGCAGACTTGCCCAAACGACTTTAGCGCTGACGGCAGCGATTGTGCTCGTCATGTCTTATTCCTGCGCCTTCGCGCAAAGCGGCGCCGGTTCAATTGAAGGCACAGTGAAAGATCCCACCGGCGCGGTGATTCCCGGAGCGCGTATCACCGTAACCAGACACGCCACCAACGTGAAGTCGACCACCAGGTCGAATAGCGTCGGCTTCTACCAGGTACCCGGTCTGCTCACCGGCACTTATACCGTCTCGGTAAGCGTACCAAACATGAAGACCTACGACCGGATCATCGATCTGCTGGTGGGTCAGGCGGCGGTTGTCAATCCGGTCATGACCGCCGGCGCCGTCACCCAGCAGGTCACTGTCTCCGCCAATTCGGTGCAACTGGTTGACACCACTAACGGCACCATCACCTCGACGCTGGAAAACGCCAGAATCAACCAGTTGCCCATGAATGGCCGGAATATCGCTACCCTGGTCTCGGAAACCACGCCGGGAATGGAATCGTGCCCCGAATCCACAGATGCTACCTGCGCCAACGGGCAGTCTGCCCCTTCCACAGAATTTGTCACCGACGGCGCCAGCCTTGCCAACCGCCAATTTGGTGGCACCCACATCGGGGCCGCCCAGATGGTCGATCCCGACGCGATTCAGGAAGTCCGGGTGGAAGACTCGGATGCCGGCGCCGAATATGCCCTCCCATCCACCGTCATTCTCAACACCAAGTCCGGAACCAACCAGTTGCACGGCACTTTTTTCGAGACGGCCCGCAATAATGCCTTCGGCATTGCCCGTACCCGGAGTGAAAGTTCCAGCTACTCTCAGCCCGAATACATCCGCAACGAATTTGGCCTTTCCGCCGGCGGCCCTATCGTCATTCCCCACGTCTATCACGGCAAGGACAAGAGTTTCTGGTTCTTCGCTTATGAGCGTTACTCCCTCGCGCAGATTGCTGAACAGGATGAAGAAGTGCCCACCCTGGCTATGCGCAACGGCGATTTTAGCCAGGCGACGAACAGCTCGAACGTGCTGCAGGAGCTTTACGACCCGGATACCACCGCCGCCAACGCTGCGTGTCTCGAACCCTCCGGGGACGGGACGGCCACGGCGAACAATCCGTACTGCCGCACGCCCTTCGCCTACAACGGGGTTTTGAACACGATCAATCCGGCGCGGGAGTCTGCCACGGCCCAGGTCCTGAATGCCATGACGCCCTTGCCCACCAACGGTCAAAACCCGCTGGTTAAGGACAACCTTGTCGGCCTGGTTCCGGAACTTCAAATCGAGCCGCAAATCACTTTTCGCCTCGACCACGTCTTCAACCAGAACAACCGCGTCTATCTGCGCTACACGCAGAACATCAGCACCAGCATCACTCCGCGCAACGACCCTGAACAGGAATCGTACACATTGGCGGCAAAAACACCTGGCGGCTTCAATATTCCCGCCGGGGCCAGCGGCATCGCCTACGATCCAGACGCCACCTTCGCCACCGCGCTTGGCTTTACTCACATCTTCTCTCCCACCTTCTTCTCGGAAACCGTGTTGAGCCAGAGCTGGCAGGGGGAAGAGAACTACGCCGGCGGCAATCCATTTCTCGATTACGAATCTGCTCTGGGATTGCCCAATGACTTTGGCGAGCAGGGCTTTCCTTACATCGACAACATCTTCCAGCAAATGGACGGAACCATGTTCCAGTACGGGATGACACAGATCATCAGCCAGATCGACGAGAACATGACCAAGATCTTCGGCAGGCACCAGTTGCAGTTCGGCGGCCGCTACCGCTTCGAAAAATTCGGTTCGCGCCCCGACGAAATCAAGGATGAAGTCGAATTTGACGGCGAGGGGACGGGGCTTTATGATCCGTCGACCACCACGTCGTATAACCCCTATTCAAACTCCGGCCAATTGAACGCCGATGAATTCATTGGTGCGGCGGAAAGCTACAGCAACAACCTCGAGCCGCCTTACCAGCACATCCATGACATGGAGATCGACAGCTACGTTCAGGACAACTATCACCTCCGCAACAACCTTACGCTCAATCTCGGCCTTCGTTACGAAGCGCACCCGGCAATCTATGAGGGTGAAGGAGAGATGATGAGCTTCGACCTCAAGCACGATGCCGTGGTCACCACCGCTCCCACGTCGAAGCTGATCGCCGAGAAATTAACCACCTCCGCTGTTATTCAGAACGACATGAATGACGGCGTAAAGTTCGAAACCCCTGACGAGGCGGGCCTGCCCTCCCAACTGACTTACAACTACGACCTCAACTTCCTGCCCCGCGTAGGATTTGCCTGGCAACCCTCCAGCAAATGGGGAACGGTGATACGCGGCGCCATCGGCCGCTATACCTATCCCAACCCGGTCCGAGAAGGCTACCGCAATGTGAACCGCAACAATCCTTTTACCGCCGGTTATTCAGTGAACTATACGAGCACAGAATATGCGCCCATCACGCACTACCTCCTGCTTGCTTCCCAAAACAGCGATCCGACCTTTGACTACAACACCACCAGTTCGAGTACGGGCAACGGCACGCCAATTATGGGCGTTAACACCAGCGGCGTGGTCAACAGTACGACTACCACTGCGATCCCACCTGGTCTGAGCATTGTCGGTATCGCCCCCGACTTCGCGCCCACTTATGTGGACGAAACCAATTTCACCATCGAGCAGCCGACCAAATGGAATTCCGTGGTGCGGTTCAGCTACCTCTACACGCGCGGCGGAAACCTCAACAATGCTTTCTACTACAACGATCATCCGTCGGAGTATAGCTGGGAGATCCAGCAGGGCGCGGAGACGCCCGATTCCGGCGACTTCGGGCCCACCAACTCCAGCACGGGCGAAGGCCCCTACGACAACCTGACCTACGGCGACGGCAGCTACCAGGTGCAGAAAACTGGCTGGTCCAATTACAACGCGCTGCAGGCTGTCTTCCAGAAGCTTTACAGCCATGGTTCCGGATGGCAGATCATGTACGTCTGGTCCAAGTCGATGCGGACTGGCGGCGACTTTGGCGGTGAAAACGCCGAGGATGTCGACCCTTACAGCAATTACGTCAATTCGTATGTAGGCAACTTCGTAAACGCCGGCTCCAATACGGTAACGGTTGGACCTGCCGACGGGGCTTCGGCAATGCCCGGCGCGCCCAACCTTCCTCCTCCGCCGCCTGCTGGCGTTCCGGTTTGGGCGTATTACAAGGCCCTAAATCGCTGGGAAAACTACATGGTCGACCTCAATAATCCACCACAGCACATTCAGTTCAACGGCATCTACGATCTGCCATTTGGACGTGGCAAGCGCTTCCTGGGCGGCGCCAACAGGCCCCTGAACGAGCTGATTGGCGGTTGGCAGGTAGCAGGAGCCGGCCATGTGGTCATGACTGACTTTCAGATCACGTCATCCAACTGGGGGCCAGCCCACCCGCTGCGCCGCTACAAAAAGGGTGCGCCAATCACGGATTGCCGCTCGGGCGTTTGCTTGAAGAGCTACGAAATGTGGAACGGATACATTTCTCCAACGTCTATCTCCGGAAACTCCTGCTCGGCGGGTCTGACGAGCACGGTCAGCGGCCTGCCCACGAGCTGGCAATCCTACCAGGAACCGTTGGATACCACCTGCAGCACGCCCAGCGGCGGCAAAACTGTGGTTGACAAATACTACGGCGACAATGACGTGGCCATGTCTGGTGTTACCGGCCTGGGTAAGAGCGGCGAAAAACCCCAGAGCAACGGCACCGTCATTGGATACGGCATCGTCCCCGGCAACAACAACAATGGCGCTTCCGAAGGCTCCATCGATGTTACGAATCCGTTTGGTCACACTGTGCTGAACGGACCCATGAACTGGGAAGCCGACGCTTCGCTCTTTAAGGTCTTTCCCATCCATGAGCGGATAAATCTGCGTGTCAACCTTGATGCATTCAACGTATTCAATCACCAGGGCATTCCCAACCCGAGCGGCAGCGACGGCACAGTTTGCGTAACGCCGGGCGGCGTAGGCTGCTCTTCAGCCAACGATGGGCGCCAGTTGCAGTTCACGGCGCGGCTGACCTTCTAGCCGCGCATCTCCCAGGCCAGGATCACTCCGAGGATGGTACTCCTGGCTCTAACTTCACCATTAGAATGAATTCACAGTCAGACGGAATTGCTATAGCATCCATCGCAGCCCGCTCAAGCAATCGGCCGGGCTGCCAATAAACGGGACCTGGTGTCGACATGAAAGAACTGCGCGGTGCTTCCGACGGTGTGTATTCTTTCCCTTCAGCGAACCACCTGACACGCCGCGAAGTTCTGCAGAGCGCCGCTGCATTCGCAGCCACGTCTCTGTTGGCGGGCTGCGGCGCAGGAGGCGGTTCGCCGGCGGCGCCATCATCCCCGTCCTCACCTTCGTCGCCGTCCGCGCCTAACACCGGAACTCAACCAGCTCCCTCCGGCGCTATCACCCAGGCGTCGCTTAGCGTCACTACCACCCCCACAGGCTCCATTGGCACCAACTTTGCCGGTCTGTCGTACGAGAAAAGTACTCTTTATGAGAATCCCTACCTTTTCAACGCAGCAAGCAGCAACAGCGGTCTGATTGCGCTCTTCAAGCTGATCGGCCCCAGCATACTGCGCATCGGCGGCAACTCGGTCGACCGCAACACCTGGACGCCAAACGGCGCTGGACAGACCGAAGGCCAGATCGCGCCAGCCGACGTGGACGCGCTGGCAGCGTTCTTGAAGGCGACGGGATGGACGTGCCTCTACGGCATCAATCTCGGCGGCGCCGGCCCTAAACCTTACACCGACGGTTCCATAGTCGCCACAACCACCCCCACCCTTGCCGCAGAAGAGATCGCTTATGTCTATCAGGCCCTCCGATCATCTCTTTTCGGATTCGAGATTGGCAACGAATGCGATCTTTACGGAAATTCCTACTTCAGCGGCGCGACCTGGAACCTCTCGACCTACGAGTCGCTCTGGAGCCAGTTTCGCGCAGCCATTGTGGCGCAAACGCCGGCCGTGAACAGCCTGTGTACAGGCCCGGCCGACGCTGGAAACGAATCTTCCTGGACAGTTCCCTTCGGCGAGTGGGCTACCAAATCCAACATCGGCCTTCTCACCCAGCATTACTATCGCGGAAACGGCCAGGCCACCCCGGAACCGACCTCCGCCGACCTCATCCTGCCGGATTCGAATCTCATCAACGACCTTGCAACCCTCAACGCCGGCGCGCAGACCACCGGCGTTCCTTATCGCCTCAGCGAGTGCAACTCCTACTACAACGGTGGCGCGTCCGGCGTGAGCGACGGCTACTGTTCCGCGCTCTGGATCATCGATTTTCTCTTCAACAACGCGCAGGGCGGCTCCGTTGGAACCAACTTTCACGGCGGCGGAGACGGCTCCGGATACACTCCCATCGCCGACTCCGGCGGCGCCGCGGTCGAAGCGCGGCCCGAGTTCTACGGCATCCTCTTCTTCACCCTCGCCGGAACTGGCACCCTCTACACTGCCGATCTCTCCGGCATCGGCAGCCTCAATGTCACCGCCTACGCCGTCAAAACCTCCTCCGGAATTAACATCATTGTCAACAACAAAGACAGCGCGCAGAATCTCCAGCTCATCATCCAGCTCCCGCAGACCGTCAACTCGGCCAAACTGCTCGATCTGACGCAGCTTTCCTCGGGAACCAGCGGCCCAGACATTTCGGCCACCTCCGGCGTCACCATACAAGGAGCAAGCGTGAATGCGGACGGCAGTTTCACCGCGGGCGCTGCCTATACGCTCAGTCCCGGTGGCACGTCAGTCACCTGCTACGTGCCTTATTACAGTGCAGTCCTCATTCAGATCACTTAGCGCGAGCGGGTTCTGCGCCGCTCAAAAAAACGGAACACGCGGAGCGCGGAAGATTGATCGCAAACTTCACAACGGAGTTCGTCGGTGATGAAAGAATCAAACATGACGGGCAACACAAACTTTCCAGCACCTGCTTCCCAGCTCCTTACAACTTCGCGCCGCCAGGCCCTTGCGGGCATAGCCGCCGTGGCCGCTGCGCCGCTTCTGCCCCTTTCCGGCAAAGCCGCATTTGCCTTTCCCGTCAAGAGCCACAATCCGCAACCGCGACCGGCGGGGCAGATCACTCCAGCCACGCTCACCGTAACTGCCGGCCATGCGGGCGCCATCGGCCCTTTCTTCCCCGGGCTTTCCTACGAGAAGAACACTCTCTGGGAGCCATTGTTTACGCCTTCCAATCGCGACCTCATTGGCCTCTTTCAACGCCTGGGCCGCGGCGTCCTGCGCATTGGCGGTAACTCCGTGGAACGAAACACGTGGAACGCGAAAGGCGCCGGCCAGACCCGCGGCCAGATTGCGCCCGGCGATGTGGACGCGCTGGCAGAATTTGTGAAGGCTTCCGGCTGGAAGTGCCTTTACGGAGTGAACCTGGAAGGCATTGCACGCGGCATCACCACCCCCGAACTCGCCGCCGACGAAGTGGCCTATGTATCCCGGCAAATGGGCGCATCACTTCTCGGTATCGAGATCGGCAACGAGTGCGACATTTACGGCCATCCGCAAAACGCGTTCGCGGGCCACTGGTCTCTCGATCAGTTCATCGCCTTATGGGAGCGCTTCCGCAAAGCCATACTCGCCCGCACTCCGGGCGTGCCCGTCACCGGTCCCGCATCGGCAAGCAATTACGAAAAATGGACTATTCCTTTCGGCGAGACCGTCACAAAAGAGCAGATCACCCTGCTCACCCAGCACTACTACCGCGGTAATGGCCGCCTTCCCACCTCCACGGCGGAGTTTCTCATCACGCCCGACCCCAGGCTTGTCAAAGAACTCGCAGCGCTGCAGGAGGCGTCGAAGGAAATCGGCAGGCCCTATCGCATGGCTGAGTGCAACTCCTACTACCACGGCGGCGCCAACGGCGTCAGCGACTCGTACGCATCTTCGCTCTGGGTGATCGACTTTCTCTTCGATTGCGCTCGGGGCGGGGCCAGCGGCGTCAACTTGCACGGCGGCGGCAATGGCGGCGGCTATACGCCAATCGCAGATGAGGATGGCCGCATTGTCGAGGCGCGCCCGGAGTACTATGGCCTGCTCTTATTCACCATGGCCGGACAGGGCGAACTTTACGCAACCAACCTCGCGGCCAACGGCCTGAACGTCACGGCCTACGCCGTCAAACCAGCGGCAGGAGGCTTGAATTTAGTGATCGTCAATAAAGATCTCCATCAGAGTCTGGAGATCACAGCGCAGCTTCCACATCGGGCGCGGTCCGCAGACCTGCTCCACCTGACGCAATCAAGCAATGGCGCAACCGGGCCCGAGTTGCTTGCCCACTCCGGCGTCACCATGCAGGGGTCGCCGGTCAGCCGGGACGGAAAGTTTTCGCCGTTGCCCGCATACAGCGTGAGTACGCATGGTTCACGGCTCACTTGCTATGTACCGGCGCTCAGCGCGTCGCTGATTCACATCGTTTGAGGCGGCGTTAGAACAGGGAATCTATCGAATCGCATGCGCACTCAAGGCAGGCGTCACAGTTGTGCTCTGTTTGTCGCTTATTTTTCTGCGCATGATTCGCACAAAGGGATGGAAGAAATTGGAATGAAAAAAATCAGGGACATGTCTCATTGGTCGCGCAGGCAATTCTTGAAGTCCATAACCGCCTCGGCGGCGGTTGCTCAAAGCGCCTCGCCTTTACGCGCTTCGCTGGTGCATTCTTTGTCGGGCGGACCCGACTCCTCTGCGTCCGTATTTTCCCTGGACTCGGAATGGGAATACTACCAGGGTCCGCTCGCAGGCCCGTGGGAGGTCTGGTGCGGCCAGATCGGAACGTGGGAAAAAGTTGCGCTTCCCCATTGTTTCAACCACTACGATGCATGCGACCCCGACAAGCCTTACTACCGCGGCCATGGCTGGTACCGCCGGCAGGTTTCCGTTGCCAACCCCTTGAAGGGTGGCCGCACGCTTCTGCACTTTGAAGGCTCCGGACAAACTTCGCAGGTTTATGTGGGCGGGACTTTGGCAGGGACGCACGTGGGCGGCTACGACGAATATGTTTTTGACATCACGGAGCAGTTGGCCAAAGCGGACCCCTACGCGCACAGCGCCTCCGTAGCTCTCGCCGTGCTCTGCAACAATGCCGAAGACCTCGATCGGCCGCCTTCAGACTTGAGCGACTTCAGCCTGTATGGTGGGCTCTACCGGCACGTGCACCTGGTTTATGTGCCTGCGGTTTCGCTGGAGTGCGTTCACATTGCTCCGGCCTATACGCCCGGCGCTTCTTCGGCGGCTGTGAAGGTGCGCGCGCGGCTCTACAATCCGTTGAATTTTCGCGGCCCGGTGAAGGTCGCGCTTGAGGTGACAGATTCTGCCGGTTCGTCCGTCTTTCGCACGCAAAAATCGCTGCCTGCCTGGGACGGCGAAATGGAGATCGCGGCATTTGACGCTGCATCTCCGGCGCTGTGGACGCCGGCGCATCCGCACCTTTACACCTGCAGTGTGACTTTAAGCACGGAGTACGGAAACAGTGAGGCGACGGAACGATTCGGCATTCGCCATTTTGAATTCCTTGAAAATGGCCCCTTCAACCTGAATGGCGAGCGGTTGCTGCTGCGCGGAACGCAGCGCCACATGGACCACGCGAATTACGCTGCCGCTCAGCCAGACGGCCTGATCCGCACCGAGATGCGGCTCATGAAAGCGATGGGCGCTAATTTCGTGCGTCTCGCCCATTATCAACAAACGCGGCTGGTTCTGGATCTGTGTGATGAGCTGGGACTGATGGTTTGGGAAGAAGCTCCGTGGTGCCGCTCGGGCATCGGCAGCGAAACCTGGCAGAACAACACGCTGGGCATGTTGGAGCACATGATTGACCAGCACTATAACCACCCCAGTGTGATCATGTGGAGTTTGGGCAACGAAGACGACTGGCCCGGTGAGTATCCGTCGATGGACCACGAGGCGATTCGCGACTTCATGCATCGCATGAATAATCACGCACACGGCCTTGATTCTTCACGGGTAACCGCTTTCCGGCGTTGCCAATTCGCGCAGGATATTCCGGATGTCTATTCTCCATCGATCTGGGCGGGTTGGTATGGCGGAGTTTATACCGAGTACAAGCAATCGCTGGAGACACAGCGGACACAGGTGAAGCGCATGATCCACGTGGAGTGGGGCGCAGACAGCCATGCGCGGCGCCACGCAGAGAATCCCTACGCCGGGTTGGGCAAGGTTTCCGCTAATGCGCGAACCGACGAATTCGGGCTGGCCTATCTGCCCACCGGCGGCGAAGCGCGCGTTTCGTCCGATGGCGACTGGTCAGAGACTTACGCCTGCGATTTATTCGACTGGTACCTGAAGACGCAGGAAACGCTGCCCTGGTTCACCGGGTCGGCGCAGTGGATCTTCAAGGACTTTCCCACCCCGCTGCGCGTCGAGAACCCGGTGCCGCGCATGAACCAGAAGGGGGTGCTGGAACGCGACATGACGTTGAAAGAAGGTTACTACGTCTTCCAGTCCTATTGGGCAGAGGAGCCGATGGCGCACATTTACGGGCACACCTGGCCGGTGCGCTGGGGAGACGCAGGCCAAGAACGCATTGTCAAAGTCTACTCCAATTGCGCGACCGCGGAGCTTTATCTGAACGGCAAATCGATGGGGATAAAAAAGCGCGATAGTCAGGACTTTCCTTGCGCGGGGTTGCGCTGGATGGTGCAGTTTGCGCCGGGAAAGAATCGTCTGCGCGTGGTGGCGGCGAAGCATGGAGCGACGGTCGAAGACGAAATCGAGTTCGAGTACCAGACGGCCAAATGGGGCGCGCCGGCCGCGCTGAAGCTGGCCGAGATCGCGCGCGACGGGAAGACGGCGACGGTGGAAGCAAAAATCTACGACGCGCGCGGCGTCATGTGCCTGGACGCGAAGAATGTGGTGCGGTTTTCCCTGGCCGGGGCGGGCAGGCTCATCGACAACATGGGCACCTCGACCGGTTCGCGCCTGGTGCAGTTGTATAACGGGCGGGCACGGATTTCGATCGAGCGCGGTGCGGGACCGGCAACCGTGGGGGTGACGAGCGCCGGCATTGCCGCCGGCCTCGTGACCATAGAAGCTTGAGGAGCGGCCTTATGATGAGCCGGCGGGAATTTGGTTGGAAAGCAGTGGCCGCAGCCGCATTGGCGTCGCCAGGCGCGCGTTTCTATGGCCTTGATGCAGAGAAGAAAGTTTCTGCCCATGAACCTCTCATCACTGCACGCGAAATTGCGGAGATGGATCGCGGCTGGGTGTTGGCCGCGGCCAACAAGTACCTGACCGAGAAACCTATCACTATTACCGCGTATCACTCGCCGCGCAGCAAGGGCGGCAGGCACGATTATTTCTCCGAAGGCGATTATTGGTGGCTGAACCCGAAAGATCCGGGCGGCCCTTACATCCGGCGCGATGGCTATTCTGACCCCGCCAATTTCAATTCGGACCGCGAGGCGCTTATCCGCATGAGCCTGCAGGTGGCGGCGCTGATGTCGGCGTATCTGATGACGCACGATATACGCTACGCGCGACATGCTGCGCTGCATATGAAAGCATGGTTCCTCGATCCGGCCACAAAGATGAACCCCTCGTTGACTTACGCGCAGGCCATCTGGGGCATAACCCCGGGGCGTGGCATTGGGATCATCGACACTCTGCACCTGGTTGAGGTGACGCGCGCGGCCATGCACCTGCACCGAACCGGAGCACTCACACCAGATGAAGTTGCGGGCGTGAAAACCTGGTTTGCCGAATATCTGAACTGGATGCGCACCTCCAAAAACGGCAGGGATGAGGAAGCCGCGAAGAATAATCACGGATCATCCTGGGTGGCGCAGGCGGCGGCCTTTGCGGCCTATACAGGGAATGAGGAATGCCTGGCGTTTTGCCGCGAGCGCTTCAAGAGCGCGCTGCTGCCCACGCAACTGGCGCCGAATGGAAGCTTTCCGCTGGAGCTGCGCAGAACCAAGCCTTACAGCTATTCGCTCTTCGACCTGGATGTGTTGGCGATTGTGTGCCGGATTGCCTCGCTGGATTCGCCCGCGGCCGACGATTTATGGCAGTTCGCGCTGCCGGACGGCGATCGCTACAAGAATGCCGTCGATTTCATGTACCCGTATATCAAAGACAAAAGTAAATGGCCGTATAGACAAGACGTGGAGTACTGGGACGACCTGCCCAACCGGCAGCCCAGCCTGCTTTTCGCAGGGCTGGCTTATCGCGAGCCGAAGTACATTGCGCTGTGGAAGATGCTGCCACCGATGCCCAGGACCGCAGAGATTATCCGGAATTTCCCCGTGCGCCAGCCGCTGTTGTGGATTACGCCGGTATAACACTCGTGCAGTTGGAATGCCTGCTACCAGCTATGCACAGCGAGAATTGTTGGCGCACCGGTCTTACCCTCAATCACATTTACCTTGAGCACCGCCTCCAGGTTCCCATTCAAGAAGGCTTTTGGCATGCGGGCGCGCAACAAGGCCAGGTAACGGGGACTGGTGACAAACTGTGCCGCGGCTTCGGTTCCGTTGCGGCCGACACCGGCAAGCATCACGATCCAGCCGTCGATCGTAGGGTCGCGAAAGCGCGCAAGCACGGCATAATCATCGGCGCTCTCGTAAGGCAGCGACTGATCGCGTTCCCAATTCATCCCGGGGCGAAGGCGGTCTGCAATCTCCTCCTGGGCGCCGGGAATAAAAGAAAAGCGCAGCGGTTGCTGAAGGAGCATTGTCCATTGGTTGTTGTAAGCACCCAGCAGCACAACCGAGTGCTCGCGCAGCTCAGTGAGAGGCGTGGAGGGAGCCGAAGCCAGTTGCGTGGCTACTCCAACCCGGGAGAGTACTCCGCTGACCTGGGCTATGGCCAGCGCGCCCTGCCATGAGACAAACGGGTAATCTATATCCCGGCTGGCGGTGGTGACCCCGGAATAATTCTTCTTGTCGGCAAAAACCACGCTGCCCGTGCAGACGATGATGCTCTGCTGATTGTGCAGCACCGGCGCCCAGAATTCATCCACCACGGAAATTGGCGCATCAGCGCGAGTTTTCCACCAGAAACCTGTCCCCAGACCGAGCAGAAGCAAGGCTGGGAGAGAAAGCCAGAGCACCTGTTTCCAGCGCCTGGCGCCCTGCTCAGCGGGTTGCGTGACAACCGCGACCGTCGCATCCGCGGCAGGAATAAGGTGGATCGACTCGCCTTCTGCGGAATCCTGGCCGGTCTGCTGCACAAGATTCGAGTGCGGCTCCAGCACCGGCTGAAGATCGCTCAGGTTTTCGCCGAGATTCGCGTGGGTGCGAACAAATTCTGGCAGGTAGGAACCGGCGGGGAGCAATATACGGATGCCGGAGGGATGCCTCTGCTCGGAATAGTAGAGCAAAAGCCTCTTGCGCACCTCGCCCGCGGTGTAACGTACTACCGTATCGCTGTTCGTATCGTAGTCAGCGGGACGGTCAAAGACCTCCACGCCGAGCGTGCGCTCTTTGAGCAGATCGGCCTTTCCAGCTAGAGCATTCTCAACCACGTACCGCAACAGGGCAGGGTAGCGTTTGCTGTTGCAAAAGTGCGGACTGGCGAGAATCGCCTCCAGCTCGTGGAGTACCGCCTCCCGCTCGCTCCTGGTCTGTGGGTGCCAAGTTTCGTGAACGGAATGCGCGCTCTCCATCGGCCTTTCGCATCATACCCGCCGTTTCCGCAGCGGCGCAACCTCCTTTTCGGTTGCCGCGGCCGGCTGGCCACGATCAGATTTGAACTTCCCATCCCGCGATTGCGTCTTCAGAACAACCCTGCCTGCTTCCGCAGACGTCTATCGAGACCCTGTCAGTCCATCGATATGTTCACCAGATCGCTCTTTTGAGAAGAAATCGGCTGTCGGGCGCGCCATGCCGGTACGGCCATGTTCTGGAGGCGCGCCAGGGCGTTGCCCAGATGCATAGAGCCACGGAGCACGTGCCCGGCCTTCAGGGGGCCGGCGATCTGCACTTGGCTGATCCAGTGCGCAGCCGCGCTGGCAGCGCAGCCGCATTGGGAACAGTCCGGATCGCCGCCGAACACACAAGGCTCGACGCGAGTGGTCAGATCAGCGGAATAATTCCTGGAGAGGCGCGAAAATGTGCACTCTTGCGGTGATTGCGGTGGGTCCAGGAGGGCCTCGGCATAGCCGCGTCCGGTCAGCAATTTGGGATAGAGATTGCGCAGCCGGGGAAGCTCGGCGGCGACCAGGTGGCGCTGTGCCGGGGTGAGTCGCTCGCGGCTTTGCTCGCCGCGTTGCGGTGAATAGATGCTGACCCAGATGTGACGAACTTCGTCGCGGCCGGCCCAGAAACGGACGTATTCCTCCAGGTAGGTCGGCCGCTCCAGCATCTGCGCCGTTATCGTCCAATGAATGTTCACGCGCCGGCCGCCGAGGTTGGAAAGGATGCGGTCGTATGTCGCGGGGTGCCGGCGAACATTGTGGTGCTCCGGCAGACCATCGATCGAGATGGCGGCCGTGAAGCGCGGCAACTTCATCCATTCCATGGGAATGGGAATAATCCCGCTGCTGACCACCATCGAGTAGATGTTGCGGGAGGCGAGCTCGGGAAGGATGCGGCTCAATTCGCGGTGGCGGATCATGGGCTCGCCTCCCACCAGCGTAACGTGAAGGGGCCGGTGTTCGCGAACCAGGGAAATCACGCCGTCCACGAGCTGGTCGCCGCGATTGTCAACCAATTGGCGAAGCGTCAGTTCGCCGCCGAGATGGTTTTCGCCATAGGCGTAGCACCCCGGGCAGTGCAGCGGGCACTCGCGCGTGATTTCAATCGAGAGCATCGGGGTGTGACCCCGAAGGATCCTGCTCCACGTTTCAAAAATATGCTTGGCCCGCAACTTGTCCTCCCAAAGGGGATGGAGAACGAATGACGTGCAACCTCTCTTTCACTAATAGACGGTTTAAGCAGCGCTTGGATTCGGGATTTTCTTCGGAGACGAGGTGCGCGATCGCGAAAAACTCGAGCCGGCAAAGCGGCCGGACGGGAAAGCTGCCCGCGCGCCCCTTGTCTGCAATGATGATCGATATTAATTTTCACCATAGATTCATCTCCTCTCCAATCCGAAACGCTCTAAATTGATTCTGTCCGGGTGAAATTTCTCCTTTGGTGCTGTCGCCGCATGAGCGCAAAGCCGAATGGAAAGGCAACCCTCGATTTCTCGAGACGCCGGCGGCCTGGTCGCCTGTTTTTTTCCCACCCGGCTGAAAAATTTCGGTTTTTCTGATTTTCTGTTGACTTTCTTTCTGCTTAAAAGCTATCGTTTACCAATTTCGGTGGAAGGTCGCAGCGATCCCGATCCGAAAGTAGTCAAGAGACGCTCGTAATCGGAGACTTCATTCGGCCGCGCTGACGCTTCTGCCTGCGTGGCCAACATTCGGTGTGTGCCCCTGGCCTCGACTGGCAATTGCATTGCTTCCCTCAATTCCTCACATCCTCAAAAAGGGAGAAACATAATGAATCACGCGATGAATTGGTTCAGCAAAGTGACGCCCCGTTTCGTTCCCGTCGCCGGCCTGGCCGGCCTCTGTATTCTGTTCCTCAGCTTTTCCGTCGCCGCCAAGGCGCAAAACGACGTCGGCTCCATCGTCGGTTTTGTCAGCGATCAGACCGGAGCCGTAATTCCCGGAGCCCAGGTCACCATCGTCAACGAGGGCACCGGCGAACGACGCGTGGTCACCACCGACGCTTCAGGCCATTACGCCGTGCCCAACCTGCAGCCCGCGATTTACACGATGATCGCCGAGGCCAAGGGCTTCCAGAAGTTTGTGAGCAGCCACAACACCCTGGCGTCGAACAGCACCATACAGATCAACGGCAAGCTTTCCGTCGGTGAGGCCAGCCAGACGGTGACAGTCAGCGGCACCGCGGAAGTGCTGCAGACCCAGTCGCCGGCCGTGCAAAGCGAAGTGACCGGGACACAAATCAATAAGGAGGAATTGAACGGCCGCAATCCTCTCTACATGGCGCAACTGGTCCCCGGCGTAGTGAGCACTACCACCATGGCCGATCTCAATTTCGGCTTCAACAGCGGCGACTCCTTCGAAGTGAACGGCGCCCGGCAAAATGACACCAAGTACACGATCGACGGTGCCATGGCCTCGCGCACCCGCGGCGACAGCCAGATCATCGCCGGCGCCAATGTGGACTCGGTGCAGGAGATGCAGGTGCTTACCAGTGACTACTCGGCGGAGTACGGCAGCGCTTCCGGCGCCCAGATCCGGGTAATCACCAAGAGCGGAACCCGCGACTTTCACGGCGCATTGTACGAGTACTTGCGCAACGCCGACCTCAACGCCAACACCTGGTCGCTCAACCACGCCAATGAGCCCCGGCAGCAATTCACCTATAACAATTTCGGCTTCGCTGCCGGCGGTCCGGTTTGGGCGCCGAAAATGCCCGTCCTCGACAAGCTTCGCGACAGGTTCTTCTTCTTTGTCAACGAGGACTGGGTCATCTTCCACCAGGGTATCCAGCAACTGATGGCCGTTCCCACATCGAGAATGCGGACCGGCGATTTCAGCGAGCTTCTCAATTCCAGCACTTCGGTCAACCCGTGGTACAAAGCCGGAACCGTGGTGATCGACCCCGCCACCGGCAAACAAGCTGATTACAACGGCCAACCCAACGTGCTGCCGCCCGGCGAACTGAGCGCCAATGGCATCGGCATTATGAACTCGTATCCGACGCCCAACCTCACCACTTATCAGGGCACAAACAATTGGCTGGGAAATGCAGACCAGCCGCAGGACCAGCGCAAAGGCCAGGTCAACGGCGACCTGATCCTCGGCAACCATCATCTCGAGTTCCGGCGCTCCGACGACTCCTATACCGAGACGGCTCCCTACAACCAGAGCAACCCTGACGTGCCTCTGCTGTGGAGCCGGCCGAACCAGGACAATTCCCTGGGCTGGGTGTGGACGATCAACCCCACCACCGTCAACGAAGCCTGGACCAGCATGAGCATTGACGACGTTTATATCAACGCGGATCCGATTGGCGTGGGGTATAACAGGGGCGCGTACGGAATCAACTTCCCCTACATCATCCCCAGTAACAAGAACGAGCCAAACCGGATCCCCACCGCGAACATGAACGACGCCTTCTCCAACATCCAGGGCGGTCCCTACCCGTCGCACTCGTCGGGCATCATCTACCAGGATTCAGACAGCCTCACTAAGGTCATGCACAACCACACCTTCAAGGGTGGGTTCTTCCTCACCTATTGGGGAGAGAATGACAACGACCAGATTAACGTGAGCACGGTTCCGGGGGGCGCCAGCAACCAGAACGGCACCTTTAGTTTTACCGACAACCACAACGGTGTGAGCGGAGGCACCGGCGTCTCCATGGCCAACCTCGCCCTCGGCCTCGCCGACAGTTACACCGAGATCGGCACCAAGGCTTTTACTATGTGGCGCGGCTGGGTCTACGAGTATTTTGCACAGGACAACTGGCAGATGACGCCCAAGTTCAACCTGAGCTATGGAGTTCGCATCACGTCAACCATTCCTGAGCATGCCATGTGGGGTAACGCCGATTTCTTCGATCCCGCATCCTACTCGCTCTCCAGTGCACCGACCCTAAATGCCGCCGGCAACGTGATCCTGGGCACGGGGAACGCTTACGACGGTATGGTGATTCCAGGCTTCAGTTCTTTCCCGAGCTCGGCGGCCCAGCATGGAGTTGCCGCCGCGACAGCGTCGAACAACGCCTGCGCCGGCACGCCGTGCACGACCCTTTTCGCACCGAACTTGCCGAAGCAGTACATCGCCTCAACCAACCAGCCGCAGCCGCGCCTCGGATTTGCTTATCAGGTGCTTCCCACCACTGTGGTTCGCGCCGGAGTGGGCATGTTCGTGAGCAACAAAGGGCTCCTCGATAACGTCTTCCCCGGCGGCAACTCACCCTTCCAGCCCACCGAGGAAGTTTACAACGTCTCGGTCGACAATCCGGGCGCATCGGTCACCACCGGGATCGAGCCGCCCCTCACCATCACCAGCCTCAATCGCCACCTCGTTCCGCCCACGCGCTGGAACTGGAACTTCACCATCGAGCAGGAGATCCCAACTGCCCAATCGGTCTTCCAGATCGCCTACGTCGGCGCGGTAGGGCGGCACAACTGGGATGTCATTGACATCAACCAGCCCACCGTTGGCGCTGAACAGGCCAGTCCGGGCGTCAATGTGTCCCTTCTACGTCCATACCGGGGCTTCACTTCCATCCAGCAGGAGCAGAGCGGCGTGAGCTCCGACTACAACGCCCTGCAGGCCTCTTGGAGCAGCCACTTGCGCGGTGGTTCCTTGTTCGGCGCTTCCTACACCTGGTCCAAGAGCATGGATCAAAGCTCGAATTACCGCGATATCGTCCCCGACAGCTATAACACGACCAACCTCTGGGCGCCTTCCGAGTACGACATCCCCCAGGTGGTAATGGTCAATTACCTCTGGGCTGAGCCCTTCTTCAGCGAAAAACGCGACCTCACGGGCCAGGTTCTTGGCGGTTGGCAGTTCGCCGGCAACGTCCAGATGCAGGACGGTGAACCCTGCGGCATTGGCACCGGCACCGACTACGCGGGGGTTGGCGAAGTGGGGAGCTTCGGCTGCGGCAGTGAAGGCGAGTTCTGGGTGAAGAACGGCAATCCCCAGCACCTTGGGGGCTTTGCCGGATACGCTAACAGCAGTAACGCGAAATTCTTCGCCACTACGAATTCCAGCGGCAATCCCATCTTCACGGCTCCGGCCGAAGGGACCTTCAACCTGCAGCACGGCGTGCGCGACGACATCCGTATGGCCGGCATCGAGAACTGGAATCTTTCACTGATCAAAAGCTTCCCCTTGACCGAGAGCACGGGCTTCGAGTTCCGGGCCGAGGCTTTCAACTTCATCAACCACCCCAACTGGTCCAATCCCAACATTAACCCTACTTCCGGCACCTTCGGCGAAGTGACAGGGAAAAACAGCGATAACCGCAACCTGCAGCTCGGACTTCGTTTCCACTTCTAGCCTGGTTCCCAACGCAGGGCCACTGAACTCGTTTCGGTGGCCTTGCGTGTGACTGCCGCAGGATTCTCACCCGCGGCTCTACCACTCCTGGAAAACAATCCGGGAATCCCGCGAAACAAATGAATGCTTTTGGAAACACGCGTCATCGCGGCGGGGAAAGTCGTTGCGGAAATGGGCGCCCCGGCTCTCTGTGCGCGCCAGGGCGGAGGTGAGGATGGCGCGGCCGACGACGGCCAGGGACTGAGCTTCGGCGAGTGTGCGGCTCCATTTGCCCGATGCGGCGAGAGCGGCCACGCGTTCCGCGATCTCCGATTGGGTGCTGAGCCCGATGCGCAGCGCGGTGTCATCACGAAGCAGGCCCGCATTGGCCCACATACTCGATTGCAGGCGTCCGATAAGAGAATCTATTTCGGATTCCTCCGCGGAGCTGAGCCGGGCAGTCGAGGGCGGTGGTGCATCGGGCCGCTGCGCATCGAGATGATCGGCGACAATGGACCGGGCTGCGCGGTCGCCAAAAACGAGACCTTCAAGCAGGGAATTGGAAGCCAGGCGATTGGCGCCGTGGACTCCCGTGCAGGCAGCTTCCCCGGCTGCATAGAGGCCGCCCACGCTGGTGCGCCCACCTAGATCGGTGCGGATTCCACCCATTAGGTAGTGGGCTGCCGGACGTACCGGAATCAGATCCCGGCTTAGGTCCAATTTGTGGCCGGCCAGAAAGGCGCTGATGCCGGGAAAACGTTCGCGGGGGTTGACGCTGCGAACGTGACGCATATCCAGATAGACCGGCAGCGAAGAACCGTCGGGAGAAATGCCTTCCCGGGCAATGGCGCGGGCCACCACGTCGCGCGGAGCGAGCTCGAGACGCGGATGGTAACGTTCCATGAAGCGTTCGCCGGCGTGATTGCGGAGCCACGCGCCTTCCCCGCGCAGAGCTTCGGAAATCAGGAAGCGTGGGGCTCCGGGCAGAGAAAAAGCGGTGGGGTGGAACTGGTAGAACTCCATGTCAGCCAGCTCGGCGCCCGCTTTCGCCGCCAGAGCGATGCCATCCCCGGTCGCCACCGCGGGGTTCGTGGTGTCGGAGTAGACCTGGCCCGCGCCGCCCGCAGCGATCAGGACAGCGCGCGCGGAAACACGGCTGATGGAAGGCGGGTCGGAGGGATCCGGCGAAGCAGAAGCGAGATCGGCGGCGACGACGCGACCGTCAGCGGTGACCAGGCCAGTCACCATGGTCCACTCGGCAAAACGGATGCGACTCGAAGCACGGGCGAAGGTGACAAGGGCACGGCTGATCTCGGCGCCGGTGGCATCGCCATTGGCGTGGAGTATGCGGGGCAGGGAATGCGCGCCTTCACGGGTGCGAAGAAGCTGCCCGGATTCGCTGTCAAAGTGCGCGCCCCAACCGATCAGTTCGGCAACGCGTTCAGGCCCTTCCTTCACCAGCGCTTCGGCCGCCGGACCATAGACCAGACCATCGCCGGCGTTGATTGTGTCTTCCAGGTGCAGAGCGACGTCGTGCTCGCCTTCGAGGGCAACGGCGATGCCGCCTTGGGCGTAGTGAGTGTTGGATTCGGCGACCGACTCCTTGGTGACGACCAGCACCTCGCCGTGTCCGGCAAGCTCAACTGCCGCACGAAGGCCGCCAACCCCTGCGCCCATGACCAGAAAGTCGACCCGCGTAGAATCAGACATTTAATTTGAGGCTAACAGGTTGATGCTCAGTGGATAGTGGACGGTAGTGGGTCAATCTAAATGCCGCCTTGAAGGGTACGGGCTGCAGCCCGCATATCTAGATGCCATTTTCAATCGGTCTTTAGCCTCCGGACCAGGCTCACCTTCTTCGCTCTTCATTCTGGCTTTTCCGCAGCCTCTTTCATAGCCAGATAGCCAGGTGGCCCGGAGCATCGCTCGATGCTTGTCCTGCCAGCATCTCTGCAAGCTCCAGACCGTGGCGCGCAAAATAATAAGCCGCGCCATGAACGCGTTCCTGCAATGCGCCCTCGGGGAAGATGGCCTGGCTTAATGCCTGCGCGTGCCGGCCGAGCGTGGTTTCGCGTTGAAGCTGAAAATTTTCAGCCAGTCGGCGCAGGCGATCCATCTGGTAACGCATCTTTCCCGCCGCGGTTTCAGCCGATTGACCGAGACCCTGGTCGAGCGAGCGCATCCATTCAAGCAGCGCGTCGAGGTCCGCTTCGAGGGCCCGGTCTGCTGCTTCCAATCGCCGTTTGCCCTCGGCGGGCATGGCCCGCTCAGCCAGCCGCTGCGAAAGCGATGCGGCGTCCAATCCGAAGACCTGATCTACTCCCAGCTCATGTTTGCGCAGCATAGCAGCGATGGAAGGCTCAACAAGCGTGGCAGTGAGGCGCGCCAGGGCCGGCGTCTGGCCGCCGAGAATGCGCTCGTAAAGCGGGCCGGATTGCGCGAAATATGCAATTTCCGCGGGTCCGCCCACAATGGCCGAAGTCCCCAAAAGAAAATCCTGAAAGACAGGACGCAGCAACGCGGATGGCGAAATGCGCTCCGGTTCGGCTTCCAGAATGCCCAACAGATCCGCGGTTGAATAGCTCCGATCTTCCGCTTGCCACAGCCCTCCGCGTTCCTGCGCCGTAGGTGGGGTGCGCTTCAGGGCCAGGCGCGCTCGGGATTTTTCGTCGATGAGAAAGAGAAGGCTGGATTGCTCGGTGACCGCGACCTGCGCGTGATAACCGGCCGCTTCAAGCACGCGGTTGCGCTCCAGCAAGGCATCGTGAAATTCGTCTGCATTCTCCATTGCGGCGCGCAGCACAGGCGCTCCGATGCGGTGAAATGCGCGCCCTGACGCATCGACGATCAGTAAACCCTGGGCGGCAAAAATCGCGCGGTAGAAATCGCCGAAGGCCTCGGCGAGGGTGCGACCCGGCCGGTACGCGGCAGCAAGTGCTTCCATCGCCGCTGAGGCGCCGAGTATCTCGCCCGCCTGGTCAACTAAGGGCAGAATGGATTCATCGAGAATCATTCCACCCACGGGACGGCCTGAAGACTGCTCCTCCCGGGCGGCGTACTTAAGCGTGCGCAGTTCTTTGCCAGTGGAAAAGACTACGTGGTTGATCTCGGCGAAATCATGATCTTCAGCGGCCAGCCAGAAGATGGCCGCATGAGGATGCCCCGCCGCCGTGGATTGGCGTGCCCCGGCTATGGCTGTGGCTGCCTTGAATGCACTGAAAAGCGGTCCTCCAAACAGGCCCACCTGCTGGCCGGTGACAAATGTTCCTGCGCCTTGCCGCAACGCGGTGATGGACGGAGCCGCCGACGCCGAAAGATTCTGGGAGGCGACAAGCGATGCCAGTTCTGCCCAATGCGCAGGCTTCGGCATAGCCCCCGCCGGGCGCTCAACTGAGGGCAGGAAGGCGCCGAGCGATCCGGCACAAAAGTCAAGAAAGAGCCGGTTCAACCCCGGGACGGCCGTTAGCGGATAACAGTCTGCGATCAATTCTTGATTCACGTTTTGATTCACGAAAGACTCAGGCGCACCCCGCACCAGGAAACTTGCCGGGCAACGGTTTCAAAATCTGGCTCTGTTAAGGATGCCACGCGGGGCGCAATCGATGCACGAAGCGCAGCTTTAGTGGAAGCGATTCCGCGGGATTCGTCGCGCCGTAAGTCACTGCTTGCCTAAGGGAATGTCCTTACACAGAAATTGCCGCTTTCCGCTTTCTATAGGGTGCTATTCTTGGCGCAAAGAGATCGATCCCGAGGCGGCGGCAGGTCGGCAGGGCAGCGCAAAGGAAGTTATGACTTCTCCAGGTTAGCCCGTGGTCATTCCGGTACTTAACGAGGAGAAGACGCTGGCGCAACTTGCTCCGCTTTTCGCAGTTGGTTGGGACCCGCCATCAGCACATTGCCGGAAAGACCGCGACTTTGCGCACCGGCTTTGCCCTGACGCATGGCGAGATCGTGGTCGTGCAGGATGCCGACCTCGAATACGATCCCACCGATCATTGAGGGCGTGATCGACCCCATTCTAAGGGGGCGTATGCCGTCTTCGGCTGGCGATTCCTGGTACGCAAAGCGACACCCGTTCTCTATTGCAGCCATTACGTCGCCAACCGCTTGCTCACGCTCTGGTCGGATGTTTTCACCAACCTGAACATGACTGACGTGGAGGGCGGCTACAAAGCATTTCGCGGCGAGATTATCGGGAATATGGTCATCACCTCGACCCGGTTCGACTTCGAAGTCGAGGTGACGGCGAAGATGGCAAAGCTCGGACTGGCCGTCTATGAAGTGCGCACCCGTTACTACGGCCGCACCTACGAAGAGGGAAAAAGATTCAGTTCCAGGATGCGCTCTATGCGTTCTGGTAGGTGCTCAAGTACAACCACTTCGTGAGCCTGAAGAAGTCGTTTGTCCGCATGCCGCAGATAGCGACCACTCCCGCCGGCGAAGCCGGATAGGCGCTCACAGCCCAAGCTCCGCTGCGCGTCTTTGCATAGCCTGGATGCAGAAGGCGATGTGCGCATCCAGTTCGATGCCCAGCTCCGCTGCTCCCTGGATCACGTCATTGCGCTTTACGCCGCGCGCGAAGGCCTTGTCCTTCATTTTCTTACGCACGCCGGAGGTGTCCACCTCGGCAATGGAACGCGACGGCTTAACCAGTGCGCAGGCGGTGAGAAAGCCGGCGAGCTCGTCGCAGGCAAAAAGCGCCCTGGCCAGATGCGAGGTCCGCGGCACACCGGAATATTGTGCGTGGCCGAGAATTGCAGTGCGCAACTCCGCCGGCCAGCCCTGTCTTTCGAGTTCGCGAACCCCGGCAAAAGGATGTTCTTCCACGGTGGGATGACGCTCGTAATCAAAGTCGTGGAGCAAAGCGGTGGCTGAATAGAGATCCATCATGGCCGCCAAATCCTTGCCGGCCAGCCCCAGCCTTTTCGCTTCAGCCTCCCCATATGCCGTAACGCAGGCTTCCACGGCCAGGGCGTGTTTGCGCAGGCTTTCACTCTGAGTCCAGGTTGTCAGCAACTTCCATGCCGCGTCCCGACCGTAAGCGAACGGCGTTTCAGTATCGGCCACTTTTTCCACCCCTGTTTATTTGCTTGGTTCGCGTTTTTCCGGGAATTTCAGGCTATCATGGGTGAATATTAGGTTAGACCCTTAGTTTGCACTTGACAATTATGGTTCACCTCCCTCAAATTAGCTCATATCGTGGTGCCGAAAAAAAGCACCCCGGGGGCCGCGCTCTGGCGCTCCGCAGACGACCTATGGCTACCACCCCTGTCAGCGTGGAGACACGTCAGGTTGTGCGGTGTGAGGTCTGCCGCCTGGTGCAATTCCGGACCAGCAACTCACTTTGTAGAAAATGCCGTACGCCCCTCGACTTCGAGGAGCCGGCGCGAATGCCGCAACTGGTTGCTGGCCAGCCTGCCGGACCTGCGGGTGATATGGGACTGCAGGTGGCCAGGCGGGTCCGCGAAATCCGGCGCGCCCGCCACATGAGCCAGCGCCAGCTTGCCGGGCGAATGATGGTCCCGCGCACTTACATCTCAAAAATTGAAAATGGCAAAGCCATTCCCACTCTGGGGTCGCTGGAGCGGCTGGCGATGGCCCTCGACGTGCCCGTATCGCAACTGGTGCGCGATGAACGCAGCCGCCGCGAAGAGGAGATTGCAGCCATTCTCGCCGATCCTTTCCTCGCCGAAATCGCCGCACTGCTGCCTCATCTGAGTCCGGTGCATCGCGCCTTGTTCAGCGGCGCGGTGCACGATGCCGCCGGCGGCCAGCGGCGCTCCGCCTAGCTGGCCCTGACTGCGCGCTCGTTGGCCGTCGTCGCCATCCGCGCCTGGATGTGCGTCGGCTGCGGTGCGCGCTGCGACCGCCGTGTAATTGCGGCGGGCGGATGCTTATGCTAGGGTCAGAATGGTATTTTCCGGCTCAGGCTGACGAAGCGCTTTTCGTGCCGCATGGAGATACGCACACGGGGTGAGTGGACCTTTTCCTCTGGAATTATGCGTCCATTCTCTCAGCGCCCGGACTTTGAACAACCCGGTCGCCGACCCTGAAGCCGCATAAGAAACCAAGAGGCGAGACCTTTGTATCATTCTTCCACGCTGCGCATCCATGAGCTGACTCCCGCAGAGCGCGCGGTCTACGACACCCTCAAACCCGGTTCGCTTCCTGAGCACGTAGCCATCATTATGGACGGCAATGGCCGCTGGGCCGGCCGCCGCCTGCTCAAGCGATTCCAGGGGCACCAGCAAGGCGCCCGCAGTGTCCAGCTTGTTACCGAGACAGCCTCGCGCATCGGCCTGCCATGGCTTACCCTGTATGCCTTTTCGCTGGAAAACAACCTGCGCCGGCCGCGCGCGGAAGTAAACTTCCTGATGCGCCTGCTGCGCAGCTACCTGGAGAGCAACGTCCAGCGCATGATGGATAACAACGTGCGCATGCGTTATATCGGTCGCACCCATGACCTTCCCCCCGAGGTCCAGGAAAGAATGCTCTGGGCGGAAGAGACTACGGCGCGCAACACCGGAACCACGCTCACCCTGGCGCTCAACTACGGCGCGCGTTCTGAACTGGTGGACGCTTTTCGCGCTCTGGCCGCGGAGATCCGGCACAAGCATATTTCTCCGGACAGGATTACCGAGCAGGACATCCACCGCCATCTCTACACTGCCCAGATGCCCGATCCCGATCTCCTCATTCGCACTTCCGGCGAGATGCGGGTCTCGAATTTTCTCCTCTGGCAGATTGCGTATACCGAGATTTACGTCACCGATATGTTCTGGCCCGACTTCAGGGGTATTCACCTCCTCGAGGCGATTGCCAACTATCAACGGCGCGAGCGCCGGTATGGGGGCCTGAGCGAGAGTGTGGGCGAAGTGGAAGAAAACCCGGAGCGGATTCGCATTGCGGCGGGATGAATTGCAACTGCAGCCGAAGGCGGGCAGGAAAAGCGATCACTCCTCACAGAATCGGTGTATTGAAATCCGCGATAAATTGAATGCCCGGGACGTCGAGCCTGGTGAGTTGTTTGTCGCCGGTCAAGAAAAGATCAATGCCGGCCGAAGCTGCGCAGGCCAGATGGATGGAGTCTGCAACCTTGAGCTTTTGCTTCGCCCGCAAACAGCTGAAAAGCCGTACAGATCTTTCGTCGAAAGGCAAATAGGAGAAGCCCATTTCCCGAAGGGTTTCTTGTACCTTGTCTGTCTTCTGCGGGTCCGGCGATTTTTCTGCGATGGCCAATATCTCTCCGAGAGCAAAACAACTCGTAAAAAGCGAGTCACCCCTTTGGAAGGAGCGTTCAAGTAGCTGACGCGCACGCCTGGAAAAGGTAGGGTGACCCTCCAGCAGGTAGATGACGATCATGCTGTCCCAGAAGATACGGCTCATGCCGCGTCTTCTTTCTCGTGGCCGCGAACCCAGCGAATGAATGCTTCGGCTCCGCCGTAATCCGCCAATTCATCTTTGAGCAGGCCGCGAAGCTTTTCGGTCAATCTCATTGCTCGTTCTTCCGGCGTCTCCTCAAACGACGTTGGGGCTTTCTCTGGAGGCGTATCTTGCGTCGGCTCCGGCGTCGCATTCGACGGCGTAGCCACGCGATAACGGAATACGACGGTCGTGCTCATTTTGGACGGGGGCCCATCGATTTTTTCAATTTCAAGACCATTTTCGCGGAGAAATTCTTTCTTGCGCAGAGCGGTACAAACCTGGGGAATATTGCCCGGTGGAAATCCTTGACTGACCAGGTCCCGCAAAATCTCTTTCACGGCAATTGAAAACTCAGACTTGCCGGAGCGTAAGGCTGGTTTCACGTATTTCTGGACCGCCACTGCGCGGACCTGATCACTTGATCCCTGATTCATGAGTGTTCTCCTTTTGCTCAATTCCCTCGGGGCACAGCTTTGCAAACATAGAGTGCTAAAAAACTGGCTGATAGTCAAATTGTTTGTCATTTTCGCCATAGATAGACTGACAAGTTTGGCACGGATTTCGATTTGCGGTCCGTCTCTCCTCGTCCCGGCAGTGTATTCTCTTCCAGGAAATGAAACGAATCTTCACTGCGGCAATACTCATCCCGGTCGTTCTGTGCCTGGTTTTCCTTGCCCCCTATTGGTTGTTTGTCCTCGTGGTTGCCGCGGTTGCGGCCCTGGCCGGTTGGGAGTGCATGAGTCTTACCGGGCGGGCCGGAGCGCGTCCGCCTCGCGTGGCCGTGGTAGCGGCTCTGCTGCTGTTCTTTGCCGGCAACTTTGAGTGGCCCGACCGTACCGTCATTCTTTTGGGCTTGCTGTGCCTGGCACTGCTTGTCTATTGCACTTTCAGCCGGGCTCCGGAGCGCGTCCTCGGTGACGCGACGGCTTCTTTCTTTTGCATGGTTTACGTGGGATTTACGTTGCTTGCCCTGACCGGGCTCCGCGAAGAGCCCAACGGCCCTTCGGTGGTGGTGTTTCTCTTCTTTGTGGTTTGGGCAGGCGATATTGCCGCCCTCTACGTGGGACGCTACCTGGGTAAACGAAAGATGGCGCCCCGGATCAGTCCTCAGAAAACCTGGGCCGGCGCGGTGGGATCGCTGGTGGCAAGTCTCGCTGTTGCTGTTGGGCTGCTGGTCGCCGCCAATGTGCTTGAAAAATGGAATTCGGCGGTGCTCACATATTCCGACCAGGCCTGGTACTGGATGATGATGGCGGTGATCGTAAATGTCTCCGCACAAGTGGGAGACCTGGCAGAGTCTGCCTTGAAGCGCTCCGCAGGAGTGAAAGATTCCGGCGACCTGCTGCCCGGGCATGGCGGGATGCTCGACCGCATCGATGCGCTGCTGCTGGCCGCTCCGGTGCTGTGGTACGCTCAGGTGATTCGCCAGATGTTTTGATGGTTTTCGATGCCCCGCCAGTCTGGAAGCTTCAACGAGGGAGATTATGGGCCGGAAGCATAAGATCGCGTCGCTCGCCGTTGCTGGGCTAGCGGTCTTGTTCGACGCATTCTTCATCTTCCTCAGGCACAGCCCCGTACTCTCACCCGTCATTCCGTTTGTTTATGATCCCTACGACGCCATAGGCTCCATGGCGATGGTTGTCGGCACGCTGCTGGCTCTGCTCTGCCTTCGCCGGACCTTTCTGCCCGAATCTGGCCAGCTGCGCTCGACGCCCGGTCCATCGCACCCGACGGATCCTCTGCGTCTCGTCTTCCTCGCCCGCGCAGAAGTTGCAGTGGCGATGAGTGTATTGGTCGTCCTGGAAGCGGATATGATCGCCATGACCCGGCACCTCTCTGCATGGAGAGGCACTCCCGCAATTGAAATTCCGGCGCTGATCGGCGGTATGGCCGCCGCTTCCTTTGCTGTTCTCGCCTTGGCAGGCGCAACCGTGTGTCATCTTACCGTTCCCGGCACCCGACGCCAGGCGATACGCGCAGCCGCCGTGCTCGTTGTCTGCATCGTCGCACTGGCGTTCTACCCGGAACACTTTCTTCGCAGCACGCCTCTATACTTCCTCACCATCGTTGCCGGCGACGTGATCTTCTTCGCATCCGTCTCGGCTCTTACCTCCGCCGCTCTGCCACTCGAAATCAGCGAATCGCACCCTCAAGTCTCTGCCTCCCGGTTTTTCTCCTCGACCTGGATGCAATGGGGTGCCATTACCATGCTCGGCATCGCAATGGGCGCCTGCGCTCTGCTTGGCGAAATCTTTGCCCACGGGCGAGACACAGGACTCGAAAACATTCCGCCTGCGCCAATGGTGATCGTCTTCGCGATGTTCCTTGGATCGGGCGCGACGGGCCTGCTCATCGCCTTTGCGTTTCTGAGAAAGCCGCTGGGCCTGTTTAGAAAGGCGTCCCATTGAAGAGACTGGCAATTCTTGGTTCTACGGGTTCCATCGGCCAAAGCACCCTCTCCATCGTCGAGCAGTTTCCTGACCGCTTCTCGGTGGCCGCGCTTGCCGCCGGCCGCAATCTTGACCAAGCCTATTCGCAAACCCTGCGCTGGCGCCCGCGCATCGTCTCTCTGGCAACAGAAGAGCTTGCCGGCCGACTCGCCGCGCGTCTTCGCCAAGCCGGAGTCACCGGCATCGAGGCCGTCCACGGCTCCGCCGGCACCGTCGCCTGCGCCACGCTTCCCGAAGCCGATTTCGTGGTCTCAGCGATCGTCGGCGTAGCCGGGCTTGAGGCCACGCATGCGGCGATTCTCGCCGGCAAACCCGTGGGACTGGCGAATAAGGAGTGCATGGTCGCCGCCGGCGAAATCCTTACCGATGCCGCTCGCCGCTGCAGCGTCCCCATCCTCCCCATCGACAGCGAGCACAACGCCGTCCACCAGTGCCTGCGGGTGGGTGTGCATCGGGAAGTGAAGACGATCTGGCTGACCGCCTCCGGCGGACCGTTTCGCAACTTGCCACTGGAGGAGTTTGCGGCGATTACGCCCGAACAGGCCCTCAAGCACCCAACATGGGTTATGGGTCGCCGCATCACCATCGATTCGGCAACCATGCTTAACAAAGGCCTTGAAGTCATTGAAGCCTGCCGCCTCTTCAACGTTGAGCCGGACCAGGTCCGCGTCACCGTCCATCCGCAATCCACCGTTCACTCGCTGGTTGAATACATCGACGGTTCCATCCTGGCGCAAATCTCCGTCACTGACATGCGCTTGCCTATTCTTTATGCGCTGGCCTTTCCTGAGCGCCCCGCCTCTTCGCTCACCTTCGATCTGGCCGCGTTGCGTCACCTCGAATTCGAGCAGCCCGATCTCCAGCGCTTTCCCTGCCTGCGCCTCGCCTTTGAAGCGGCGAAAAAAGGAGGCGCTCACTGCATCGCGCTCAACGCCGCCGACGAGGTGGCCGTGGATGCCTTCCTCGACCGGCGCATACCTTTCATGGGAATTCCGCGTACAATTGAAAAGGTGCTTGCGTCCACGCCGGAAGCGCACCCGGCTACCATTGCCGAAGTGCTCGCCGCCGACCGGGACGCCCGGCAAAGGGCCGGCTTGGCGCTGGAGTGAGGGGTGGAACCGGTGCGCAGCTGACCGCCCGTGGCCAATGTTTTGAAAGGGCACGGCTTCAGTCTTGCCGTATAGGGCTGCAAGGTCATTGCGGCTTTGGCCGCCGAGGGAAGATTTCCCGAGACTCTTGACGATTGCAGCGGTGTACCGCTTTGGGACCCGCATTCGCGCCAGGATGGTGCCCGGCGAAGTTGAAGTTGGAGCGATCAGCCGCCGATAGAACGTTTTTCGAGGAATAAGCCACACATATATGCATGATTTTCTGGTTTCCGCCGCCGCATTTATCGTCCTGATCGGCGTCATGGTTGTTGTGCACGAATTCGGCCACTTTCTGGTGGCCAAGCTCTGCGCAGTCCGCGTCGAGCGGTTTTCCATCGGCTTTCCGCCCCGCCTCTTCGGCATCAGGATCGGCGAAACCGACTATTGCGTCTCGGCCACGCCGCTGGGCGGTTACGTGAAAATGACCGGCGAGAATATGCCCGGCGAAAACATGTCGGTCGAGGGCGCGGACCGGGAGAAGATCCAGACCGAAAAAACCGACCCCGGCGCCCTGACCTCGCATCCGCGCTGGCAGCGCATTCTTATCGCCGTTGCCGGTCCCACCGCCAACATGGCGTTGGCGTTTGTGCTGATGCTTGTCTATTTCGGCCTCATCAACGAAGTGCCGTCGGTGCAGGTCCAGTCCACCACCGTGGACTGGATCGTTCCCGG
>JASHOY010000329.1 GCA_030038435.1 Acidobacteriaceae bacterium
CTCTGGCAGTGGATTTGGGTCTTTCGATGCGCCTGGCGGAACGGCTGGCGTCGGCGGCGCGGCGGATGGGCGCGCCCAACCAAGACGACACCATTCTTTGGCCGGTCAACGAAGCCGTCGCCGCGGGATTCTCAGTGGATGAAATCGATGCCGGTGCGCGCGCTCTGCCGCAACCCGCCGAGATCGACGTCAAGGCAATTCTTGCATTGGTCACAGGTTCGCTGTTCGCCGACATCGAAACCAAAGCAGCCGTGTGGCAGCGGCCCCGCCGCCCCCCCATGATTCGGCAAACAAATCGAGACGCATCGGGGGCCGAGGGCACCGCAGATGTTGTGCCCATGGTCGAAGCATTCCGGCTTGCCCAAGCCAACCTGCAGGAGATCTGGTCGCTGGTTCTGCCACCCCATACGCTGGTCATGCTCAAACGCTTCTCCGCCGTTGAGCCGACGGAATTCCGCATGCCTGAAAATCTGTGGGCGCGAATTGTCTTCGATTTTCTGATTGCCTATCGGCTCCGCACCATCAACCGCGGACATCTTATGGGCGCCCTCATCCCGCTCTACATGGGGTGGGTTGCAGGCCATATCAATGCGACCGCGTCGGGAATCGCTCCTGAGCGCCATATTGAGGCCGTAGCTTCGGCTTTTGAGTCGGACAAACCGTACCTGGTCGCGCGCTGGCGATGGCCCGACCGGTTCAACTCGTGATCACCGTTTGCGCAGAGGACGCGGACCTGCCGCACAACGGCGAGAGGAGCAGAGACAATGCAAAGCGCAGTCGGAAACCTGATGCAACCCGGTAGGATCGCGGTCCCGGCATATGTCGACGATGGCACGATCTGGCACCACATGTCTGATGCCCTGCATCAGTCCCTATACCGCGTGCTGACTCTTCTGATCGCGGTGCTGCCGGGAATTCTCGCATTTTTTGTTGCGATGCTGGTCTTCACGGTATGCGGCATGGTGGTTTCATGGGTGCTGCGGCGCTTCCTGAAGTTGCTGAAATTCGATCAGCGACTGGCGGCGAAAAGCGGCACCGACTGGACGCCATCCAGCTCGCCCAGTGACATCGCAGCTCGCTTCTCTTTCTGGGCTTTTGTCTTGCTGGGGCTCATCATTGGCGTATCGGCTTTTGACACATCGTACGCAACCGGGACTCCCCTGCCCATTTCGCTGCTGCCTTATGTGACACACGCGGTTGGGGCCGTCCTTTTGCTGGTTGCCGGCGTCCTGATTGCACGATTTCTTGCCCGGTCTGTTCTGATCAGCGCGGTCAACGCGCAGTTGCAGTATGCGCGTATTCTTTCGCTTGGCGTGAAGTGGCTGGTGCTGGTTCTTACAGCAGCGATGGTGCTGGACCATCTGCAGGTTGGCGGAAACATCGTCGAGCTTGCCTTCGGGATCCTTTTCGGAGGCATTGTGCTGACGCTCGCCCTAGCCGTTGGACTCGGCTCACGCGACCTCGTGAGCCGCTCGCTCGAAAGCCGCGTGGAGCACTCCAGTGAGCGCCTGCACGTGCCCGATGACAGCACGCCCGGAGCAACATCAATCCGCCATTTCTGAAGAAATCGAACTGTGCGCATAAGCCGGCTCTTCGAGGACAATGACTGAATCCGGCGGCAGCGCAATCGTCTGGTCCTCTATGAGGATGTCCTCTCGTGACGCCAGCAGAACCCGAGCGATGCGTGACACAGAATAGCGCTGCTGTTCGCCCAGATTACAGACGACCGCAATGTTTTCGCGATCGAGGCGCAGCCGCCCATTCTGTTCATCGTAAGTCACTCGCGTATTGCCTGGAGACGCGTTGTTCAGTTGCGGTGTCCTGCGCCGCAAATCAATCAGAGCGCGATACCAAGCGAGCATTTCTGCATGGACAGGGAGTTCCAGTTCATCCCACCTGAGCTTCGATGCCTTGAATGTGGCCGAATTTTCCGGATCGGGGATGGATGCACGATCCCAGCCAAACGCGGCAAATTCGCGCCGTCTCCCCTCTGATACGGCGCGGGCCAGTTCGTGGTCGGCGTGGTCGGCAAAGTATTGGAAAGGCGTTGCAGCCGCCCATTCTTCGCCTTGAAACAACATGGGAACAAAGGGGCTGGTTAAAACGATGGCCGCCGCGATCTTGGCTCGCTCCTTGCCGGCAATGTGGCTTAACCGGTCACCCACTGCTCGATTGCCCACCTGATCATGATTCTGGATATAGCCGAGAAATCGATGCTGCGACAACCTCTCGATAGGTCTGCCATGAATTCGTTTCCGGTATTTTGAATAGGTCCCGTCATACACGAAGGTTTGCTCAAGGGCCTTGGCTAACTGTGGGAGCGAACCGAAGTCGGCGTAATATCCTTGCTTTTCGTTTGGGCACAGTACGGTGAATAGCGCGTGGTGAAAGTCATCACTCCATTGCGCGTCGATACCAAAGCCGCCGGCTTCGCGCGGCGTCACCACGCGGGGATCATTCAGGTCACTTTCGGCGATCAAGACGAGCCGGCGAGCAAGCGATGCCTCCAACGCTTCCACTTCAGCCGCAAGCTGCTCGAGAAAGTGGATTGCAGAGCGATCGACAAATGCGTGCACGGCGTCAATGCGAAGCCCGTCAATGTGGTAGTCACGAAGCCACATTAAGGCGTTATCGCAAAGAAAACGCCGCACCTCGTACGATCCGGCGTCCTCAAGGTTGATAGCACCGCCCCACGGCGTGTGATGTGAACCGACAGTATACGGCCCGAATTTGCCAGTGTAATTACCGCTGGGGCCGAAGTGGTTATACACCACGTCGAGCAGGACTGCGAGTCCTGTTGCGTGCGCGGCATTCACAAACCGC
>JASHOY010000330.1 GCA_030038435.1 Acidobacteriaceae bacterium
TGTCCGCGGGGACCCCGGTGTCTGGCCGAATTTACACTCGCAACGCCATCCACCCCAATAGTGTTAACAGGCCCTAAACTGCGCAAGGCGCGAAATCCGCGATGTTCTCCGGGGCTGCCCCTTGGCGTTCGCGCACACTTGACCCAAGGCTATTTTCGCCTTGTCCCTGCGGGACGAATGAGGCGGATGGAGTGCGGTCCCATGGTGCAAATCGGTTGCGGAGATTTCGGGCTTTGCATAAGGCCTATTCACGAGGGGCACCGGCGGTTGCCCTTGGGTTGGTGCGCGCAGCTGAAAGCCATGTGCGGGTGCGGTCTGTTATAGTGGCTCGGCGCCCTTTTCGCGCAATTCTCGTTAGCGCTAAAGAAACCTGCGCGGAATAACAGCGATCGCGATTTGAAATTCAGGAGCAGCGGAATGGATTGGACGGAAACCACGAGGCGGAGTTTTTTGAAGCAGATGGGGGCGGCGGGAGCGATGGCTCTGGCCGCAGGCTCGGCGGAAGCGATGGGACGCCAGTCGGACCAAACACAGGGCGGGGCGCAGGAAACTCCGGGCGAGATTGCCGCCGACCAGAAGCAGGCAGCCACACGCGACCAGCGCATGAAGTGGTGGCACGAAGCGAAGTTCGGCATGTTCGTGCACTGGGGACTTTACAGCGTGATCGGGCAGCACGAATGGGCGAAGGAGGAGGAAGGGATACCGATTCCGCAGTACGAGATCCTGGCCAAGAATTTCAAGCCCAAGCCGAATGCGGCGCGCGACTGGGCGCGACTGGCGAAGGCGGCGGGGCAGCGCTACATGGTGATGACGACCAAGCATCACGAGGGGTTTTGCAACTTTGACACCAAGCTGACCAACTACAACGCGGTGCAGCAGGGACCGGGGCGCGACCTGGTGCGCGAATACGTGGAGGCGGCGCGGGCGGAAGGGCTGCACGTGGGCTTCTACTACTCGCTGATGGACTGGCACCATCCCGACGGGGCGAAGTGCAAGACGGACGAGGCGGCGCGCCGGCGCTTCGTGGACTACACGCATGGGCTGATCCGCGAGCTGATGACCAACTACGGCAAGATCGATGTGCTGTGGTACGACGTGGACTGGCCGCTGACGCCGGAGGGATGGGAATCAGAAAAGATGAACCAGATGGTCTTCGAGCTGCAGCCGGAGATCATTGTGAACAACCGCAACGGGTTGCAGGGGGATTTTTCCACGCCGGAACAGCACATTCAGGCTTCGGAAGTGGGCCGCGCGTGGGAGACCTGCATGACTCTCAACGATAGCTGGGGCTTCAACCGCTATGACGATGCGTGGAAGACGCCGAAGACGATTGTGGACAACCTGGCCACGGTGGCCAGGGGCGGCGGAAATTATCTGCTGAACATCGGGCCGGAGCCGGATGGGTCGGTGCCGCCGGCATCGGTGGAGATCCTGGAGAAGGTGGGCGCGTGGCTGGCGGTCAACGGGGATTCGTTCTATGGAACCGAACGTGGAAAGCTTTCCACCACTGCCAACGCCAACTTCACGCGGCGCGGCAACACGTTATATGTTCACCAGCACTTCTGGCCGGGGCACACGCCGGCGGCGGAGTGGCTCAGCTTCTATCAGCCGGAGTCGGTAATCGCGATCGGCGGGTTGAAGCCTAAGGTGCTTTCGGCGAAGTTGCTGAAGACCGGGGAAGCGGTGAAGTTCACGCAGGACGAGTTCGCCTTCCGGCTGACGGGGCTGCCGATTGATCCGCCGGATTCGCCGGTGTCGGTGATCGAGGTGGAGTGCGACAGCGAGCCGGTGGTCGATCATGAGGCGATGCGTTCGCTGTGGCCGCGGTACAAGGTGGGAATCAGTATTTAGAGATCAGGGGTCAGAGATCAGGGAAAGGAATCGGAAAGGCTGTTGCGGTGAGACCGGGCTCCGTGGCTTCGGCTTGGCTGAAGAGACGGAGCCTGGTTTTTTTTCACGCTTCGGAGGGTGCCGCGGTGAGGATGGCGTCGGCGATGCGGGCAGCTTCGGCGGCGGGGCGCACGGCGTGGACGCGAACGATTGAGGCTCCGTTGAGAATGGCTGCGACCAGCGCGGCAAGGCTGGCGTTTTCGCGAGCCGCTATGGGCGCGGGATTGCCTCCGTAAAGCGGAGCGAGGGTGTGGCCGAGAAAGGATTTGCGGCTGAGGCCGGCGAGGAGGGGACGGCCGAGCGCGAGCAACTCGCGCTGGCGTGCGAGAAGAGCGTAGTTTTCGCCGAAGCGCTTGCCGAAGCCGTAACCGGGATCGAGGACGATGGCCTGCGGCGGGATTCCTGCGGCGGCAGCGGCGCGGAGGCTTGTATTCAGGCCATCCTGAACCATTGCGAGCAGCGTTTCGGGAACGAGCTGCGGCTGGGTGCGCCATTCATCGGGCCGGCCGCGGGTGTGAGAGAGCACCACGCCGGCGCGGTGCTCGGCGCAGACGGATGCCAGCGCCGGATCCCACTGAAATCCGCTTACGTCGTTGATGATTTGAGCGCCGGCGGCGAGGGCGGCGCGGGCGGTTGCGGATTTGTGGGTGTCTACGGAAATGATTGCGCCAGGGCGCGCAAGCAGAATGCCTTCAAGAACCGGGAGAAGGCGCGCCTGTTCTTCGCCGGCGCTGACGGCGGGATCTCCGGCGCCGGCGCGGGAGCCGGGACGCGTGCTTTCCGCGCCGAGATCGAGGATGTCCGCGCCTTGGTTGAGGAGCTGCGTGCCGTGCTCGATGGCGGATTCGGGCGCCAGGAATGCGCCGCCGTCGCTGAAGGAGTCGGGGGTGATGTTGACGACGCCCATGATGAGGGTGCGAGCGCCCAATTCAAGGGTGCGGGCGCGAAGGAGCCATGACGTGTTGGCGCGATGAGCGATCATTCCTGAATCAGGCTCGAGGCAAAGCCAATTCGATTCTACGAGCGCGAGAGCGGGGTGGAGTGAAGTCGGATGTATAGAGGCTGCTACACTCCGGGCATGAGGAGATTGAGCCGCGTAGTGGCGTTTGCGCTTGCGGGCGCTCTTCTTTTACCTCTCAGTCCGGCGGCGCAGACACGACGCGAGCGAGCGCGGACCCCACACCCGACCGAGCACGGCGGAGGGCTTGCGGAGCGCATTCAAGCCATTCTGGACGCGCCGGCGGTGAGTCACGCGCAGTTTGGGATCAGCGTTACGACGCTGGATGGCCAGGAGCTTTACGGGCACGACGACGAGCGGCTGTTTGTTCCCGCCTCGAACACCAAATTGATCACTACGGCGGCGGCGTTTGCGCTGCTGCCTGTGGATACGCTGACCTGGACGACCGATGTGGTTGCGGGCGGTGATGTGGATTCGGCGGGAACGCTGCACGGAAATCTGATTTTGCTGGGATCGGGCGATCCGACGCTGAGTGGGCGGGAGTACCCGTACAAGCCGCCGCCGGCAAACTCACCGGCCCCGCCGCCACAGAAAACAGAGGGTGGGGCGCCGCCTCCGCAGCCCACGGCGATGACGGTTCTGGATCTGCTTGCGGAGCAGGTGGAGCAGTCGGGTGTGCGCACGGTGGACGGCGACGTGGTGGGCGACGACAGTTATTTTCTCTACGAGCCCTACGGGCAGGGATGGGCGTGGGGCGATCTGCAGTGGGGCTATGGAGCACCGGTTTCAGCGCTGACGTTTAACGACAATACACAGCAGTTGACGATCCGGCCCGACAACTCGCCTTATCACCCCACGGCGGCGGAGTGGACCCCGGACCTTGACTACTACGCGCTGGATAACAGCATGACGCCGGCGCCACCGGGACAGGCCGCGCATCCGGGATTGTCGCGGAAACCGGGATCAATGCTGGTGCGTGCCTGGGGAACGGTTCCCGCGAATGGATTGAAGGTGGAACTGGCGGTGGACGACCCGGCGCAGTTTGCGGCGCAGGCCTTTATCAAGGCGCTGCTCGGGCGGGGAATCCGGGTAACGGGATCAGCGGTGACCGCGCACGAGCTGCCCGAAGATACCGGAGACTTTGCCGCCGAACGGGAGCAGCCGGTGCACCTCGTGCCCCTGGATCTGCAGACGGTTGAGCCGCCGTTGAACGGCCGCGAGGTGCTGGCGCGGCGCCGCTCGGTTCCAGTCGCGGAGGACATCACCGTCACCAACAAGACCAGCCAGAACCTGCATGCCGAGCTGCTGCTGCGCCTGCTGGGCAAGCTGGAAGGAAGCGGCGGCAGCTTCGCAGAGGGTGCGCGAGTGGTGCGGCAGTTTATGGTGGATGCCGGCGTGAAGGATGGCGACTTTTTTCTCTACGACGGCTCGGGGATGAGTCCAGACGACCGCGTGGCGCCGCGTGCCTTCACCACGCTGCTGGATTATGCTGCGCGCCAGCCCTGGGGCGCGGAGTGGCGTGAGACGCTGCCCGTCGGCGGGATGGATGGAACGCTCGAAGACCGTTTTCGCAATTCTCTGAAGGGCAAGGTGTGGGCCAAGACAGGGACCTTGAATGAGGTAAACGACTTGTCGGGGTACGTGACGGCGGCGAGCGGAAGAATGCTGGCCTTTTCCATCATGGTGGACGGGCGGCGGCCGGGAAGTGTGGCGGAGTTTGAGGCGATTGACCGGATTGTGGAAGCGATCGCAGCGGCGGATTGAACGCTGAGTGCGTGAACGCGCCCTGAAAGTCGTGCTCTCCCATGCTTTCCGCAAAGGACGCGGAAAGGAAGGGGCTCGGGAGAACAGTCGAAACCTCCGCGGCCGAAGAGAGTTGGGCCTTGTATGATCGAGAGCAGATGCAGCGCAGGATTTTATTCAGTCTTTTCGCTCTTTTGACTGGCGGGGTGGTGTTGTGTTGCGTGGCCGGCTGCCGTTCCCTGCCGCCTTCGATGCCGCCCTCGCAATGGAATGCGCAGGAAGCGCGCGGAGCGCAGGTGTTCGAGCAATATTGTGCGCGATGCCATTACGCGACCAGCACGCGCGGCAAGCACGGGCCGGGGCTGCAGGCGCTGACCAAGCTGAGGTCGATGCCTTCGGGTGCTCCGCCTACGGATGACCGGCTGACCGATGTCATTCTGCATGGGCACGGCATGATGCCGGCCACTGCGCTCACTGACAGCCAGCTCAAGGACCTGCTGGCGTACCTGCACACCCTATGACCGAAGACGCAAAAAGCGCGGCGGAAACGACTGAAGCCGAGTTGAAGCGTGGCACGGCGGACAAGGCGGCGGTTGTGCCAGCGCGCCGCCGGGAACTGCTGCCGCTGCCGGGACTGGCGGCGATTGCGCTCTACATGGTTGTGCTGGCGGCCACGGGGATTATCGGAGTGGCCGAGGGACATTTGCCGAGGTTGTACCTCTTTTTCTCCGCGGCGTTTGTGGCGGCGGCGCTGGGATTGCTGCTGCTGCTGCGCTGGGCATGGGCGCTGACGCTGGCGGCGGTGCTGTTGCTGGCGGGACTCTTCTTCTGGCGGTTTGCCGCGGGGCACTCGCTGCCGTATATCGTTCAGGGGCTGCTGAACCTGGTGTTCTTCTTGTATCTGGTTCGCACCGAGGTACGGGAGAAGCTGAGATAGGGAAGACTACCCGATCGATCTGCATGCAGCCGACCTGCGAATGCGGCTTTCCGGTGTAATCAGAGCGTGGTTCTGAACCATCGCCGAGCGGGGATGAATTCGATGATGGGATCCCCGTGAAAAACCGCCCGGAATACCCGTGGCACAGTTCGCCTGATTCCCGACGATCGTCACCAAGCAAATGGCTTCACATGTACCGCCGTTGTCCCTCCGCCGGCGCAGTTGGCTCGTAACGCGATGGTCCGGGCGGATTTTGCATGGGAATCGCTGCGGCCCTTTCGCGCGCCCTTTCCCGGCCGGTCATCAAGCGCCAGTGCCAGCTCAGCGCGGCAAGAACGGCCCAGATAAAGAAGAAGAGACCGATGAGGGTGAGAACGACGCCACCGATTGCGGCCGGTCCGGTTATGGAGACGGAAAGGTGAAAGCCGGAGTTGGCAACCGGCAGTGCGGCATTCAGGCCGCTGGCGGAGATTCCGTAGCAAAAAATGAGGGACAAACCTGCCGCGAGAAAAATGGCGGCGGCTAAAACGGGACGGTCTGCTCGCATGGCTAGCTCCCTTCAAGACCGCAATCGTCCTTGGCTTTGAGGTCGCGGGATGTTCGAGAACGCGACGTCAACCGACGGCCTACTCTGAGTGATGCGCCCTGGCGGACAAGGGTTCCGCGGGAGACTGTAAAACGGCAATTCCCGGGCTAGAAACGTGCGGGTTCAGCGGGTCGGCGAGGATGCTTCAGGAGCAGAGGAGGTTGCCGGAGGCGGTGCAGAATCAGGGCCCGCCAATGAGGCTTCGAGCCTTGGCCTGTCAACACCGGGGGCGTGTTATCGCTGCCAAACCCTAGGCGACTGACAAGAAGAATTTGTACGAAACAGTTGCCAATCCCAGGTCCCAAAATCGGGACCCGGGGCATCCACGGTGGTACCAGATCAACTTGTCAGAGACCTAATTGCAAAGATCGTTGAGCTTATCTACGGGCTCGGGCTTGAACGGCGGATAGCGCAGGTTGTGCTTGTCCAGCACCTGGTTGGTGATTGAGCCGCCGCCGGGGTTGGGGAAATCGGGGTCGAGGGAATACACCGGATTGCGCGCAATTTTGGCCAGTGGCTGGAAGCGGAAGCCTTCGCCGCGAAGCAGCTTCACAAGGCTGGGCAGCATAAGGGTCGTGAAGTCGGTTTCGTGGAGGAGAAGCACATTGGGAACTTCGTGGCCGAAGGCGATGAGTTGTTCTTCGCGGCCCTCGCGGATGAACTCGGCGGCATTTTCCATATAGCTCTGCTTGAGCCAGGCAATGCCGGCCTCATCATGTTTGGCGAGGCAGCGGCCGTAGGGGTCGTCCCAGTCGTCGTCCTGGAAGTTCAGCGTGACCTCGGCGATGCGGTAGCCGTGCTGACGGAGCCAGCCGCGGACCGCTTCGCGTTTCTCGACAGTGTTGCCCTCTTCGAGATAGGGGTAGCGGAACCAGTGCCAGTCGCCTCCGGGATCGTATTTGCGCAAGGTGGGCTCGTTGATGGCGATGTCGTGAATGTAGGCCTGGGCAGTGGTGTCGTCGAGCGCAGGGTGGTCAAAGGTATGGTTGCCGATGTTCATGCCCGCGGCGATCCAGAGGCGCAGGGACTGCTGCAAGTCGGGATCGTCATCAATGCCGGTGCCGTTGACGAAGCCGTAGACACCTTTGAGGTGATTGGCATTGAGCTCGTTGATGAGGCGGGTGATGATGCCGACGCGGGTTTCGCCTGTGTGAAGGCCGCCGCCGGCAGGAACATCGTCAAAGGTAAGGGCGACGACGGGGTGGCGCTTGAGGTGGTAGTGCGCGGGCGCAGGTTTTGCGGGCACGGCGACGGCCACGCGCGGCGCCGGCGCGGCGGCCGCCTGAGACGCAATCGAGAGGGCGGCGCACACCAGCAGACGAGGAAGGAGGCGGGAAATTGGAGTCACGCTGGGCACAGTTTAGCAATGCTAACTTGCTTCGCGCAGTGCAGGGGTAAAGGTGACGCCGACCAGCAAGGCTTCCGGCGACAGGAAGCGGCTTACGGTCTGGCCCCAGGGCTCTTTCCTGTTTTTCACCAGCATCCGGTAACCAACCGATTCGAGCTGCGCAGTCGCCTCCTCGACGTTGTCGACTTCGAACTCCAGCCAGGCTTGCGGAACCGGGATGCCGTCGGGCCAGGAGTCTTTACCGAAGCAGGACTGGGCCGCCTGCGGGAGAGGCCACAGGGCAAAGTGCTTTGCGCCCTGCAATGCGCCGGTGTAGAGATAGCCGCCGGCGTCTTCCTGGAAAGAAATGCCCAGGGCTTGGCTGTAGAGCCGGCGGCTCTCTGCAATGTTCTGATCGATAGGGCCAAAACCGGCGATGAACAGGACCTTAACGCCTGCCGGGCCTTCCATCTCATTCGTCTCCTGGATGATTGGACTGAAGCGGCGGGGATTTGGCTGCCGTTAGAATGAAGGCATGTTGGAATTGGTGCAGATTGAGCCGGCGCGGCGAGCGCCACTGCCCAAACCGGAATGGCTGAAGGCCCGCGCACCGGTGGGCGAGAACTACCACAGCCTGAAACTGCTGGCGCGTTCGCTGGGACTGCACACGGTGTGCGAGAGCGCGCACTGCCCGAACATTGGCGAATGCTGGCATCACAAGACGGCGACCTTCATGATGCTGGGCAATGTTTGCACGCGGCGCTGCGGATTTTGCGCCGTTCCCAAGGGGCGGCCGGAGCCGATCGACTGGGACGAGCCGCGGCGCGTGGCGGCGGCGGTGGCGGCGCTGGGCCTGGAGCATGCGGTGGTGACCAGCGTGAATCGCGATGACGACCTGGTAGGCGGGGCGCGCGTCTTTGCCATGGTGATCGAAGAGATTGGCCGGCAGGCGCCGGAGTGCCGGGTGGAAGTGCTGATTCCGGATTTTCAGGGGAACCGGGAGGCGATCGAAATTGTTGTCAAGGCGCGGCCGGAAGTGTTGAACCACAACACGGAGACCGTACCTCGGCTTTATCGCGTGGTGCGGTCCGGGGCGCGCTATGAGCGGTCGCTGGAGTTGCTGCGCTATGCCAAGGAGCTTTGGCCGGGAGGCATCACGAAGTCGGGTGTGATGGTTGGACTAGGTGAAGAGACGCGGGAACTGCTGGATGTCTTTCATGATCTTGCTGCTGTTGGCTGCGACATCTTGACCATCGGGCAGTATCTGCGGCCTTCGCGGGATCATCTGCCCATGGCCAGGCTGTATACGCCGCGGGAATTTGCGGAGCTGAAGGCTGAAGCGCTGAAGATGGGCTTCCGCCACGTCGAGTCCGGGCCGCTGGTGCGGTCGAGTTATCACGCGCATGAGCAGGCTGTGGCGACGGGGATGGCGACCGGAGTTTTGTAAATGGAGGCAGAGCCACGGAGAAGCAGACACGCAATCACGTCGAGAGCGAGTTCAGCGAATCCGGCGCTGCGCGTGCAAAGCTCACTGGCGCAGTCTCGGGGGAGTTCGTCACTGAGACCTTCGAGTATGACGGCGGACGGCAGGTCACAGTGTACGTTCCGCCGGAGCCTCCCGAAGCAATCGTCTTTGCCGGCGACGGTCAAAGAATCGCGAAATGGGGCCGGTTGCTGGAGAAGGCCACCTTACCCTCGACAATGATCGTCGGTGTACATGGGCTGACGGACGAGATGCTGCGGCTCCATGAGTACTCACCGGGCTTTGCGCAGGAGCGGTTCGCGGCACACGAGAAGTTCTTCGTCGAGGACGTTCGCGGGTGGACGGAGTCGCGATTTGGGGTGGCACTGCCCAACGAACGCACCGCGGTGTTCGGGGTCTCGGCGGGTGGAGAACTGGCACTCGCTCTTGGGCTTCGTCATCCGCATGTCTACGGCGCAGTCTTCTGCGCTTCGCCCGGCGGCGGTTACAAGCCGCCTGGCGTGATGCCGACTCCGCTCGCCCGCACATACCTTGTCGCCGGCACAGAGGAACCGTTCTTCCTCGGGAACGCGAGGAGGTGGGCGGATGCATTGCGCGGTGCGGGTGCGGATGTCGTAATGAATGAACGAACGGGGTCGCACGGCGGCGCATTCTGGCGGGAAGAGTTCCCGCTGATGGTGGCGTGGGCATTTGGACGACGATGCAGGATGCCCTAATGCCTGCCGTAAACCAGCCGCAAAGAGCGCCGTTTCCTAACATCGCGCGGGCGTAAACATTCCCTGGCAAGCGCACCTGCGCCTGCAACTTGCCGCCGGCGCGCAGTCCGACGGGGAACGTTCCGGTGCGCTGCGGGGTGAATCGGCAGACCATCAAAAATTCGGAAGTGTGTAGATTACGCAATGATTATCAACTAATAAACGCAATAGAAGCAACTGGATAGTGAGAGCAGCCAATTAGACCTATCGGTACTGTGGTGCGAGAATTCCACCAAACGCGCGATGATGTATAGGTGTAACTGCTTTTATTATGAATGATTTAGCTTGACTTTAAGCAGAACTTCCCCGATAGTGTAGGGGGATGTTTTCACCTGCTAACCAAACGCGGTTTACTGCGCGAAGGGCCAAGGGATGGCGTGACCTGCGGCGCACCGTAGATGTCCTCCGATCCAGGATTCGGACCGCACCTGTTTATCTGCTTCGGTGGGTTCTCCAATCCAAGTTACGACTAGTGGCGCTCGAAATTCGTTCCTTTCCCCTGCGCATCGCAGCGTGCATATCACATCCGATGCTCCGGTACGGAAACACTTTGCACGACCCATCCCTCGGAAGTATGGGGAGCTTTGAAGAGGAGAATAGATATTCGGGCGCTTGCATGGCTCACATACAAGAATTACAGCGCAATCACCGCTGGGCGAGTCCGCTTGACTTGGAACTAGCCGCTCGAAGTCATCAAGCGGGTGCAGTATGGGCAAGCCGCAGTTTAGGCACGGGAACACAAGACAGCGGACATGTTCAGGCATCGGAAAGCCTATTTCCTATCGCGCAATTATAGCGGTCTGGAGAAAGTGAGGTATCGACAGCGTGC